>CALXNU010000090.1 GCA_944389835.1 uncultured Succinivibrionaceae bacterium | reverse complement strand
CCCGGATTTAGAGACTTTAACAAGATAAAACCGCATTCTTATGCGGTTTGTAGCACTTTTTCTTTCAAATTATCGTAGGTGTAATTTATCTCTACATTTGGGCTGTCTGAGCTAAATATGATAATTTAATGTTTGATACCATATTTGTATTAGGGACAGGTTGCAAACTAAGATTGCGCTTAAGATCTCCCATAGTATTCTCGATTTTAAGAGGTTTAAGGCCCACTGCATTTAAAATTAAATCTAAATCATCAGGCAAGCTATTGCGCATTTGAATATATTTTGAGGCTAGCTCTTCTAATTCTTCAGTTTCATCAAAAGATGCTTGTTGTCTTCCTTTCCCAGTCAATTCTGGAGTATAAATATTTTCTGATAAACCAATATTGTAGAATTTAATTTTCTTAAAAGTGCCATCACCTATTACGCCTAAAGATGCGTTTTTCAACGCATTACAAATTCTAGATATTGATAAATTAACTCCAGCCTTAACTAGCTTGGTTTGAATATTTTTAAGTATCATTAAAGCTAAGACACAAATATAGCAGTGAGCAATAATGCGCTCCTTTTTCCATAAATATACTGGTCTTATTGAAAAATGACTTTTCATGATCTTAAAGCAATCTTCAATCTTAACTAAACTGTGATAAGTTGATAAAACTTGTTCATCAGTTAATTGATCTTCCTGGCTTATATCTCTAGGATGATTAAAAACAATAGCACAGTATCCTGCAATTGACTTACGCTCATTAATTACATCTTGTTTAAGATCAATGGCACGATATTGCTCCTTACTTTTTTTATCTTTACTTATTTCTTTCTCTGTGGCAATTAATGATCTCCAACCTGAGGAATATGGGTTACCCATAAGTTCGCCTTTTGAAACAGCAAGTCTGGCCCTTTTTACTTCATTTTCAAGTTCTGCAAGATCTCTTTTTTGCCTTTCTGGTGTGTATGTAAATACAATTTTACATTTTAATTCAACTAGTTTACGCTTTGGCTTGCCTTTTTTTGTCAGAGTTCCATCGCCTGCTGGGACATAAACCTTTCTGGTGTAATCGCATACCTTAAAGCGGCTGCAATTTTTATCTGCAGGTTCAGTATCATCAGGTATAAATTTATCCTCATTGAATATAAATCTGCGATAACCTTGTAAATCAAGCATTTGATCTTTAAATTCAGTTTTCTGATTGCGGACTTTTTGTGCAACAACAAATCCTAAACCTTGATTAAGGATGTGATTTAAACTTTCAGCAGAGTTAAGTCCTCTATCAGCTGTAAAATAAATATTCGTGGCTTGGTATTTATCTTTAAGACTCTGAATCATCGGCTCAACTGTTTTAAGTTCAGATAAATTACCAGCAAATACTTTACAATCAATAGGAAATCCTGTTTGATCTATCGCTAAAGCTACAGTTACTAAAGGTTGAGCAAAACGTCCTTCTTTAGAATTGCCCCTCATCCTTAGAATATCTTCAGAGGTTAAATCTAATTCTTTTTTTAACTCTTCATCAAATTCTGTACTTTCAAAGTACTCATCAATTTGCTCTTTGCTTAAACCGACCTTTTTAAGTCTATTTTCAACCTCACGTCTAAAGCGAATTATTTTCCAGGTTAAATCATCATAAGGGGTTTCAAACCATGTATTGGTACAATCAAAAAATACGACTTTGACTTCTTGTTTATTATAATCAAGATGATGACGCACCGCGTGGGCTAGGATCTCTTCTCTATTTTCATACATAAAATCCAAGCCTCGATAGAAATTATCTTGTTTGATGTTTTCCCATGGACAGTATAAAAATTCACCTTTATCAGAATAAGCATTAAAGTAAGATTTAGGATCTAAAACTTTACGAGCCACTAAATAAAATAATAAATCATTTAGTTTCCAAGAAGTAATTTCCTTATTTTTTTGTTGCAGGTAATCAATTTTGTATCGTAACTTAAATTCTTGATCCCAAATTTTCTTAAAGGCAAGATGTCCATAAAAAAGTCGAGGCATTTTATTAAAGTTAGTTTGCACTTCAGGAATAACAACTGGTGCAAGCTCTATTTTAAAAGGCGCATTTAAGTATTTTGAAAGGAAATCTGGCATTTCATTTTCAGAAAAAACAGAAATCTTATTAACAAGATCTTTTTTAGCTTTTTGATCTGCAAGAACCTTTTTAAGCTCAGGAGACATTTCATCTTCTTTGCAAAAACGTTTAACCGTTTCATTTGTTGGGTATTTGCTGCCCGGTTTACGATAAGAGCGAACTAAACAAAAGTAGCGCTTACCGTTATATTTTTTAAAACCAAAGAACATAAAGCCTCCCTTATGCCTTATATATTGCCTTAATATTATAGCATATTATTAAATACTCTACAACACCTACAAATGCACTTTTAATATTGTAAACTCTATACGAAAAATTTAAATTAATATAATGATTTATAAAGATAAAAAATCAAATTTGAAAAATAGAAAAGATGTTATAGAATTTTGTAGGTGTAAAAACGATAATTTAAAAAGAAATGTTAGAAAACCCGCATTCTAATGCGAGTTATAGCGTAAAGAGGTTCTAAAGTCGGGTAGCTTTAAGATCCCTTTCTTAATTTTTAACTGTAAAAGAGCAGATCTTTAAACTTTTGAAAACGTTTTAGATTTAATTTAACTAATGCCGCGTAATTCCCCATGCGTGAGCGTGGGGATGAAAGCGGCTGGTGTCGCACATTTTGATCATGTATAATACCCTCTAAGAACTCAGGAACGAGCTTTTTGCTCCTACCTGATGGGGGCATTGTGGACATGCCCGTAAGTACCCAGTAATGGGGGCTTACTAAAAGTGAGGCACCGACCTCACGAAACCTCGCACGTAAGTGCGTAGGTAGTTCATGAGTAACTTAGCATGAAAAAATTTAATAATTTTGTGCAATGATCACAGCTTTAAAAAAAATGGAAACTTATTGTGCACAAAAAACAAAAGATCCCGACCTTTAAGTCGGGATCTTTGCTCTAAAATTTATCTTAGGCTTTTAAATAAAGCTTTTTTTAGAAGTCAGCATTACGTGGAGTACGTGGGAATGGTATGACATCTCGTACATTACCCACCCCTGTGACATAGACAATTAATCTTTCAAAGCCTAGGCCAAAGCCTGAGTGTGGTACGGAGCCGTAGCGGCGCAAATCACGATACCACCAGTAGGCATCTTTATTAAGACCAAGCTCGGCAATGCGCTTGTCTAAAAGCTCTAATCTCTCCTCTCTTTGTGAGCCACCAATGATCTCACCAATACCTGGGGCTAAAACGTCCATGGCAGCGACTGTCTTACCATCCTCGTTTTGTCTCATATAGAAGGCTTTAATATCTTTAGGATAGTTTTTCACCACCACTGGAGACTTAAAGTGCTCTTCTGCAAGATATCTTTCATGTTCTGATTGTAAATCGATACCCCAAGTTACTGGGAACTCAAATTTTTTACCGCATTTTTGAAGAATTTCAATGGCATCGGTGTAGTCTACTTGAGCAAAATCAGAGGCAATAAAGCGCTCTAAACGGGCGATGGCATCTTTATCTACGCGCTCGACGATAAATTCCATATCATCGCGTCTTTGCTCTAAAACGACTTTGAAGACATACTTGAGCATATCTTCTGCAACCTTAGCGCAACCGTCTAAGTCGGTAAAGGCCATTTCAGGCTCGCACATCCAAAACTCAGCTAAGTGGCGAGTGGTGTTTGAATCTTCAGCTCTAAAAGTAGGACCGAAGGTATAGCACTTAGAATAAGCGCAGGCATAGGTCTCAACGTTAAGTTGACCTGAGACGGTTAAATAGGCGTGACGGCCAAAGAAGTCTTGATCAAAATCAACCTGTCCTTTATCGTTTTTAGGAAGGTTATTTAAATCAAAGTTGGTGACGGTAAACATCTCACCTGCACCTTCACAGTCAGAGGCAGTAATAAGTGGTGTTGAAACCCACATAAAGCCGCGTTCTTGGAAGAAGGAGTGAATGGCATAGGCTAAAGTGTTGCGAATGCGCATTACAGCACCAATTAAATTAGTACGTGGTCTTAAATGAGCATATTCACGTAAATATTCAACGCTGTGGCGCTTAGCACTCATTGGATAAGTATCAGGATCTTCAACAAAGCCTAAGACTTGAACTTTGCTTGCAGTAATTTCAAAGTCTTGACCCTTACCTTGAGATTCAACTAAGGTTCCTTCCACAACCACTGAGCAGGAGGTGGTGAGTTTTAAAATCTCACTTTCATAATTTGCTAAGGTATTGTTAGCTACGACTTGAATGCTGTTAAAGCATGAGCCATCGTTAACTGCTAAAAAGGAGAAACCTGCCTTACTGTCACGGCGGGTTCTAATCCAGCCTGCTACGGTAACTTCACTGCCGGTAGCAACTTTTCCTTGAAGGACATCTTTTACGCTAAGTAAACTCATTTTCTCACTCAAAAATAAAAAATTAAGAATTTAAAGCTACTGAATTTTGATCAAGCTTACCACGAATGGTACGCATTGTAAGCATACCGCGTGGATGTTTGGTATTCGCACCTACAACTAAGGCTTTAACTTTATACTCGTGGTTTTCACACCAATTTTGAATTTCCTCGGCCACCTGCATGCCAGCTAAACGATGCTCAATGGTAATTGTGCCGTAATTTTCAACTTCAATATTAGCCTTAATAATAGTGATTCCACGCACTGGGCTTATTTCAATTATCGTGGCAAAGGTAGGCTTGCCATTTTTAATAAGATTATTAACTCGTCTTGAGATATAAAAGCTTTTTATAGCCATGACTATAAAAAGGACGGTCATAAAATATTGTAAGTAAGGCTCAGCACCTTGAGATTGGGCATAAAAAGCCAAAGCAATACCGGTTAAAGCTAAAATGACATAGCAAATGCCAAAAACCTTTTGTACTTTACCAATTCGCGGTTCAAAAGAGTGACTTCTACTGAACATGACCTATGATCCCTTCAAAAGTTGCAGTGGGGTTAAATTCAAGATTTTGTTTATTCTCATCAATGATAGTTTGCACCATAACGGAGGCCTCAACTTTTACCATGCGATTAAAGGCTAAGGAGCGTGAGGCGACCTCAGGTAGGAGATTGGCATCCACCTTAATTTTCAAGTTGTAAGTCTCATGGGGTTGAACTTCAACTTTCTCTAAATTTTCTTCATAATTTGCCGCAGGATTGCCGTTGACAAAGACAGTCACCTGCATCTTCTTTAAAGGCAGCGCGCTTAAGGAATTATGAGACAAAGCAACATCTAAAGCAAAAGCGGCCTTGCCTTCATTATTTACAATCTGAACTTGCTCAATGCTAAGACCTGGTTTTTGAGCACCTTCAGGTAAGCTTGCACAACCTGCAATAAAAGCAGCACAAAAAACTAAGAAAGCACCTGCTTTCCAAACTTTAAACATATAAAAAAGCCTTTTTAAAGTTAAAAGGTACGCCTAATTAAGGTTTTGCATTTTAGCACGCAAAGGGAATTTGGACCACTATTGAGAGCTTAAGATAGCTTGCGCTTGAGCAAATAGTTGTGTTTTGTTGGTGCAAAATAAGCTTTGTTTGAACAAATATAGTGCAAAAATAGCTTTTTTAGCGCTTTTTGCCCAAAAAGTAGTGCTTATGAAAGTTATTTTGCGCTATAAAGAACGTAAATAAAGTTGCGTTGCGTTTTGTGTAACGCATGACATACTTCTGATATTAAAGAAAATGAGGCATTGGGATTTTAAATGTCAGCTATCATCAATCGTATTGCCGCCATCTCTGCATTTTTAGGTAAGACCTTTGCAGTTTGGGTGATTGTTGCGGCATGTTTGGCTTATGTGTTTCCTGAGAGTTTTAAGTTTTTAGCAGGTTACATTTCGATCCTTTTAGGTATTGTCATGTTTGGCATGGGTTTGACCTTAAAGGCAAGCGATTTCTCTGAAGTGTTTAAAAGACCTAAGGATGTCTTAATTGGTATTTTAGGCCAATTTGTGATTATGCCGGTTTTAGCCTGGCTTTTATGCATGCTTTTAGGTTTAGAGCAGGAAATTGCCGTAGGTGTCATTTTAGTAGGTTGCTGCCCTGGTGGTACAGCCTCTAATGTGATGACCTTCTTGGGCAAAGGTGATGTGCCACTTTCTGTGACCATTTCAGCTTGCACCACCGTTTTAGCGCCAATTGTCACCCCGGCTTTAATTTATTTATTTGCAAGACAGTGGGTAGAAGTAGATCCAATGTCCATGTTTTTAAGCATTGTAAACATTGTGATTTTACCGATTGTAGCAGGTGTAATTATCAATGCCCTCTTTAAGAAGACCGTAAGAAATGTGGTACCAGCGCTACCTTTAATTTCCGTGGTCGCAATTGTTTTAATTGTTTCAGCGGTGGTTTCTGTAAGTCAGCAACAAATTGCAAGAACCGGCCTTATTATTTTTGCAGTAGTGGTTTTACACAATTGCTTAGGTTTAGCTTTAGGTTATGTTTTAGCTAAGCTGTGTGGCATGTCAATGGCCAAAAAGAAAGCTTTAGCCATTGAAGTTGGTATGCAAAATTCAGGTTTAGGTGTGGCTTTGGCTATGGCACATTTCAGTCCTTTATCTGCAGTACCTTCTGCAATATTCTCTGTATGGCACAATATTTCAGGCCCAATTTTGGCTACTATCTTTGCCAATATTAAAAACGATCCGCAAGATGAGAAAGCTCAAGATTAATTTAGCTACACTTCTCTAATTAAAAAAGGGCATTGCCATTTGGCAGTTGCCTTTTTTTATCACCTTTATCATGTTTTTTAAAATTGACCCTTGAGCGATTGTCAATTTCGAATAAAATCCATATTGTTGGAGTTATTTTTTAAATTTAGGGTTTCTTTTTTTTTTATGAACGATTTAAATCTCGCATTAAAACCTGAGCTTAAGTCAGATTTACCAATTAAAGTCTTACAGTTTGGTGAGGGCAACTTCCTGCGCGGCTTTATTGATTGGATGGTTGCTAAGATGAATCAAAAGGGCCTTTTTAATGGCCGCATTGTGGTGGTGCAACCTACTCCAAGAGGCAGGGTATTACCTAAGCTTGTCGCTCAAGATTATCTTTATACTACCATTTTACATGGCGTCGATAATGGCAAAGAAGTTGAGGAAATTGAGGTTATAAATGCCATTGCCGACGGCGTTAATCCTTATGATAATTGGCAAGGACTTTTAGAGTATGCTAAAAGTGAGGATTTAAAGTTTGTCTTCTCAAATACCACTGAAGCTGGTATCACTTATCAAAAAGAAGAGCCTCTTTCTGATGAAAAAGCACCGGTGACCTTCCCTGGTAAACTTACCGCCTTTTTATATAAGAGATTTACTACTTTTAAAACTTGTCAGTGCCAAAAAGGCTTGGTGATTATGCCTTGCGAGCTTTTAGATGATAATGGCACTAAGCTTAAGAATATTGTCATGCAACACATTGACGATTGGAATTTAGGCGATGAGTTTAAAGCTTTCGTTCAAGAAGATTGCACTTTCTTAAATACCTTAGTTGACCGAGTAGTCTCAGGCTATCCGGTCTCTCAAGCTCAAGAGTATGAAGAAAAGTTAGGCTATAAAGATGCACTTATGACCTGTGGTGAAACCTTTGGCTTTATGGCAATTGAAGGCAATGATGAGATAAATGAGATCCTACCTTTTGCCAAGGCAGGTTTAAATGTTGTTGTGGCTCCTGATATTGCCCCTTATCGTTTACGTAAGGTGAGAATTTTAAATGGTGCCCATACGGCAAATGTCCCAGCCGCCTTCCTTTCAGGTTTAGATACCGTAGATGAGATGATGGCAGGCGAGGTGACAGGTCCTTTTGTAAAGTCTGTAGTCTATGATGAAATAATACCTGCGGTAAATCTTGATAAGTCTATGCTTACAAGCTTTGCCGATGATGTGATGAATCGTTTTAAAGATCCATCCATGCATCATCAATTAGCCTCCATTTTAATGAACTCCACCTCTAAGGTTAAAGCTCGTATTCTGCCAACTATTTTAGATGCAAGAGCAAAAGGTATTTTACCTGTGAAGCTTTGCTTCTCACTTGCAGCTTATATTGCCCTTTATCATGATGCGCAAGGCGTTCCTGTTGAAGTTAAGAGAGCAGGTGGTAAGAGTGGCTCTTTCCAAGATGATGAGTATGCCGTTAAGGTTTTAAAGGAGGCTTGGTCTCATTATCAAAAGAGTGAGGCTT
The DNA here is from genome assembly GCA_944389835.1 of uncultured Succinivibrionaceae bacterium. Lineage (GTDB taxonomy): Bacteria > Pseudomonadota > Gammaproteobacteria > Enterobacterales > Succinivibrionaceae > Avisuccinivibrio_A. The sequence continues at coordinate 1,827 of CALXNU010000090.1, read as the reverse complement.
CAGCTTTATTTACCGTAAAGGCTGTCTTATCTGACACTAGGCTTTGGGGTAGTGATTTATCTTCAGATGTGGATTTAACTGCCACGGTGGCCAAGCTTACTCACGCTATCATCTCAGATGGCGCACAAGAGACTATGCGTGCTTTATTGCATAAAAATTAATTTAAGTTTTGTATAAAAGAGGGCCGTAAGGCCCTTTATTTAAAATCAATTCTCGGAGCAGGATCTCCTTTAAAACTATGCAAGCAATTAAAATTCATGATGATGATAAAGTAGCTGTGGCCCTTTGTGATCTTAAAAAAGGTCAAAGCGTGGAGGTTGCAGGTACGACGATCGTTTTAAAAGACGATATTACACGAGGCCATAAATTTGCCCTAACAGACATTAATGAAGGCGAGGGCGTGATTAAATATGGCTATCCTATAGGCAGGGCTAAATGTAAGATAAGTGTAGGTGAGCACGTTCACAGCCACAATGTCAAAACCGATCTTAAAGCCGAAGACACTTATACCTATCAAAAATTAGCTCCAACTCCTTTAAAGAAAGTTGAAAGAACTTTTAAAGGTTATGTAAGGGCAAACGGTGAGGTAGGTATTCGCAATGAGTTGTGGATTATTCCAACTGTCTTTTGCGTAAACTATGTCGCCCGTGAGTTAGAAACATATGCTCGTGAGAAGTTAAAGGATTTGGTAAACGTTGATGCTTGCTTTGCCTTAACCCATCCTTATGGTTGCTCACAAATGGGTGATGATCAGCTTACCACGCAAAAAGTCTTAGCCGGACTTTCAACTCACCCTAATGCAGGTGCGGTCTTAATATTAGGTTTGGGTTGTGAGAATAATAATATTGGGGTTTTCAAACAATTTTTAAATCTAGATGATGATCGTCTCTATTTCTTAAACTCCCAAGACGTGGATGATGAGTTTGCAGAAGGCAAAAAGCTTGTTGATGAAATCTTAGAGAAGATCAATAAGTGTCAAAGAGAGGATGTACCTTTATCTAAACTTAGAGTGGGCCTTAAGTGCGGCGGCTCAGATGGCTTATCTGGTATTACCGCCAACCCGCTTATAGGTCGTTTAAGTGATTTAGTCGTAGGTGCAGGTGGTACTTCTGTTATGACTGAGGTGCCTGAAATGTTTGGTGCCGAGCAGCTTTTAATGAATCGTGCCAAATCCCCGGAGGTTTTTGAAAAGTGCGTACATTTAATCAATGACTTTAAGCACTATTTTTCATCTCACGGACAAGTAGTTTCAGAAAATCCAAGTCCCGGCAATAAGGCAGGTGGTATTACAACTTTAGAGGATAAATCCTTAGGTTGTGTGCAAAAAGGTGGTAAGGCTGAGGTTTGTGACGTCTTGCGCTATGGTGAGACTTTGCGCACTCAAGGCTTAAATCTCCTGCAAGGTCCAGGTAATGATGGTGTCTCCTGTACTGCACTTGCCACCGCAGGCTGTCATATGGTCTTATTCTCCACAGGTCGTGGCACGCCATTTGCAACCGTCATTCCAACCATTAAGATCTCAACGAATAGCGCTTTATACAATAAAAAGAGCAATTGGATTGATTTTAATGCCGGAGCCATTGTGGATGGTGAGGACTTTGAAAGCCTTTCCTTAAAGCTTTTAGATTATGTAATAGATGTCGCCTCAGGTAAGCTTACCTTATCTGAAAAGCGCGATTTCCATGAAATTATTATCTGGAAAGATGGCGTGACGATGTAATTTTGTAAAAAAGAGCGAGGGAGTCCTCGCTTTTTTGTGTGCGCGGCATGCACGCAATCCAATGGGTGTAAGTCCCTGGACCAGCTGTACAGAGCAAGGTCGAAGCC
>CALXNU010000089.1 GCA_944389835.1 uncultured Succinivibrionaceae bacterium | reverse complement strand
GATATTTTAGGTGGGAAATATAAAAGCTACTAATGAACAAAATCAGCTTAGCAGGTAACTATAATTCGACTTTTAGGATAAGATACCTTAAGCAGGCGTAAATTTTAAAAATTTTCGCCTGTTTTATTTTAGGTTCAAGAGGACTATCAAGTTTTTGGCAAAGAGCTTTAGTTTCTTTTAGTTTAAAACACAAAAATTAGAACTTAGATTATGATTTTACTTACAAAATGACTTATGCTTTGTGCTTTAGGGAAAGAAGTAAGAACGCTTGGCAATTTTAGTATTTTTAGAACTAAATTTTTTTAAGGTTAAACGCGGGAGTTTTCGCATATGGATGAGAAAAAGAAAGTTTACGTTTTTGTTTTAAATATGCGAGGCGATCCTTTAATGCCTACCTCTCCTGCTAAAGCCCGCCGTCTTTTAGAGGCAGGAAAGGCTAAGGTCAAAAACATTAGACCTTTTACGATACAGATGACTATACCTACTGGTGAGGCTAGACAGAATGTTAATCTTGAAATTAAAGAGGGTGGAAAACAAATTAGTTTTTTAGCAACAGCTAAAGAGGCTCAGTTGGAGGTGAGTGAAAAGGAAAGTGCCAAAGAGCCTACGCCTGAAAAGAGTAATAAAAAGCCCCACCCACCATACTATAAAAAGCGCCACAAACGCTATCGCAAGCCTCGTCTTAACAATCGAAAATCCGCAAAACCTAAAGAAGCTTTGCAAAATACCAACTCCTAAAGCCTAAAAAGAGAGGAGGCTTTGCCGTGCCTCTTAATTAAGCTGTGCTTTCACGTGTCAAGTGAGAGTTTTTCTCTTTAATATAAATTTAAGTCTGGCTTTTGCCGATAAAGAAAATATAAGGGATTAGGAAGTCTTTAAGTTTTTAAGACTTAAGGTAACCCTCCTTGAAAGAGGCATGGTTATTGCTTTTTTAGGTTTAAAACCTAAAGGGGAGTTATTTATGTTTAGCACTCAAGACAAAGCGGCAAATTTTGCCACCATGGGCAGACAAAGAGACGATAGGGTAGCTTTTGAGCGTCGCGTTCAAGAGCTTAAGGATAATTTTGCATCAATAAGACGTGTAAAAACTCAAGAGACAGCTCTAAGCGATCCTAAGGATTATTTAACCTTAGAGGATCATTGCTTTTTAGATAAGATCTACGATCAGGGTTTAAGATTAAGCTTGATGCTTGCTATTTTAGAAGATCGCAAAAAAGGCTTTGATAAACCGCTCTCTTTAGATTATTTGTTAACCTCTCAAGGTCCTATGGAGCGTTTAATTAAAAATGCCTCCTTTGTGGATTTAAGTGAGCTTGATCTTTCCCATCAAGATTTAAAATCCTTGGTAAAAGATTTAATTGCCACAGTTAAAAATGCTTTTTTAGCTGCTAAAAACTTAAAAGCAAATAAGAGCTTACCTGCACTTTAGGTTTTAGGATGTGCCCACAAGTTTTGGGCACATTGCATTTAAAAAACCTTATCCTTAGTTTCTCCAGCGCCAAAGCTTTTTGCGATTATTAAGTAGAATTTTCACCTTATTTTTAATCTCAGATCCGGCAATTAAGATCAACACACCACTTAAGATCAGGGTAATGCCCAAAGCCATTCTCATCGTAAAAAGTTCATTGAAAAGTAATACGCCAATTGCCACGGCGGTTAAAGGCTCAAGCGCACCAATAATTGAGGTTGGGGTGGAGCCTATGATCTTAATGGCTTTGACCATAAAGGTTAAAGAGATAATAGTAGGTACTATAGCCAAGAAGATAGCTCCCATGAAAGCCACCGGAGTTTGCAGAGGTCGCAAGTGATTGTCAGCTGTGGTAAGTGAGAATAAAAAGACGCCTAAAAGACAGAAGATTGCCATATAAAAGTTCATCTTCAAAGCTGACATAATGATCTTAGATTGATTTATCACTACCATATAGGCGCAATAGGAAATAGCCGATCCTAAGACGCAAAGCACACCTTTTAAGCTAAAGCCTTCAGCATCGCCGCGATATAAAAGGGCAATACCACCTAAGGTGAAGACAATGGCGATAATGATGGTAGTCGTAAGCTTTTCACGGAACAAAAGGGCCATGGTTAAAGCGACGAAAATTGGGTAGATAAAGAAGATTGTGGAGGCAAGACCTGCATCCATGTAAAGAAAGCTTGTAAATAAGGTTAAAGCTGAGGCACTAAACAAAAGGCCTAAAATCGCTAGGGTAAAAAGCTCTTTGAGGCTTACTTTAAAGCTTATTTTGCTCATGAGCATAATGACGGCAAAACAAGCTGAGGCTAAGACAAAGCGATAGAACACCACCGAAGAGGGATTTAAACCCTCACCGTACATAATAAGTCCACCTAAAGGATTAGTGCCATAAGAGACACCTGCAATAATGGCGCAGAGCACGCCAAAGGCTCTTTGTGATGCGTTCATTTTAAACCTTCGTTAAATTGCACGAATTGAATTTTAAAATCCGGAAAAGAGTTGACAAATTGCACTTTAAAATCTGGGAAGGAATTGACAAATTGCCATTTGCCACAGGATTTTGGAAATGAATTTACGGTTTTAACTTTTAAATCGGGAAAGTGATTGACTACTTGTACTTTAAAGTCAGGAAAAGAATTTACCACTTGTACTTTTCCATATAAAGGAACGCCCTCAAAAGTACAATTTTGAGAAATCTTGGTACTTTGAGCCTGTGAAGATAAGGCAAAAGTTAAAATTAAACTGCCTAAAAGCAAATTTTTAGTCAACATCCTTGCCCCCTATAAGAAAAAGGTCGCTTATTGTAGAATAACTTAGTATACGCTCTGTCAAAGGCGTGTAAAAAGTACTGCACAATTTAGTTCCAAATTTTTTAGGTATCAATATAAATATTATGGCTTTTATTAAAACAATACGTTTAGGAATTAAATATCTTGAGATCTGGCCTGAGCATCCCATTTTAGGAGCAATTTTTGCAGAAGGGCGGGTGCGTTATATGTTAAAGCTTGGCAATTATCTAATTCCCCCCTTTATTTTCTTTATTTTGGTGTGGAATTTTATTCAAGGCGGTGGGCTTAAAGGGGTGGATTTTCTTTATACCCAAAAAATTAATTGGCCATTGAGCGTAGTGTGTATTCTCTTTTTATTAGCTTTACCCTTACAAGGCTATTATTGGGCAGGCAAAAGAGCGCAAACTAAATTAAATCCCAAACAAAGGCTTTTTTATGCTGAGCTTTGTGAAAAGTTAGAGAAAAGTCAAAGTGAAGATCCCACCCTTTATGATCTTGCTTTAAGAATGAAAGAAGGACTTGAAAAACTTGGTCCAGATTTTTTAAATAAGCTTTAATTTTTGTTAAAATACGCCTCGATTTTAGTAGTGAGCCTTTTATTTAAAAATCTAGTTTATGCAAGAGAGTATTTTAAGAAAGCTTGATGCCTTAGTTGAAAGACATCAGGAAGTAGAGCAATTACTTGCCCAACCTGAGGTAATTGCCGATCAAGAGAAGTTTCGTGAATTAAATCGCGAGTATTCAAGACTGCAAACCATGGTCGATACTTATAATGAGTATAAGACCGCAGCCTCTGATGTTGAGGAAATGCAATTAATGCTTGAAGGCGATGATCCTGACATGCAGGCTATGGCGCAAGAGGAAATGCCACAGACGCAAGAGAAGGTCGCCCATTTAGAGCATGAGTTACAGCTTTTATTATTACCACATGATGAAAGAGATGATTGCAACTGCTTCTTAGAAATAAGAGCCGGTACCGGTGGCGATGAGGCCGCTTTATTTGCAGGTGAAATGTTTCGTATGTACACCAAATACTGCGAGTCTAAAGGCTGGCAGCTTGAGGTGGTATCCCAAAGTGAAGGTGAAGTAGGTGGCCTGCGTGAAGTCATTGCCAAGCTCTCAGGTGAAGGCGCTTATGGCTATATGAAGTTTGAATCAGGCGGACATCGCGTACAAAGAGTACCGGTTACCGAAACTCAAGGTCGTGTGCACACTTCAGCTTGTACTGTGATGGTCTTACCTGAAATTCCACCGTCAAAGGCCCCGGAAGTTAATCCTGCCGATCTTAGAATTGACACCTTCAGAGCATCAGGTGCTGGTGGTCAGCACATTAATAAAACTGACTCAGCAATTCGTATTACCCACATTCCAACTGGTATTGTGGTTGAGTGTCAAGATGAAAGATCCCAGCACCGCAATCGTGAGCGTGCGATGGAAGTCTTATTATCAAGACTTGCCAAGATGGAAGAGGATAAGAGAGCGGCTCAACAGGCTGAGGCTCGTCAGAGCATTTTAAGTACTGGCGATAGATCAGATAGAATTCGCACTTATAATTTCCCACAAAGTCGCGTGACCGATCATCGCATTAACTTAACTTTATATCGCATCAATGAGATCATGGAAGGTGATTTAGATTTAATTCTAAAGCCTGTAATTGAAGAGTATCAAGCCGAGCAATTAGCTGAAATGGCTCGTCAAGGTGGTCTTTAATTAATTTTCATGAAGATTAAAGATACTTTAGCTCAAGTTAAAGCCAAGCTTTTAAGCGGGGGGATTGAAAACCCCGCTTTAGAGGCTAAATTAATTTTAGAGAAAGTAACGGGTCTTAAAGGCTCTAAGCTTATCGTCTATGATGATAAAGATTTAATACCTACCCAAGAGCAAGATCTCAATAGTATTGTTTTAAAACGTCTTCAAAACTATCCTTTAGCCTATCTTTTAGGACATAGGGAGTTTTGGTCTTTAGATTTAAAAGTTACCGAAGATACCCTAATTCCACGACCTGATACTGAAACTTTAGTTGAAGAGGCGCTAGCTGAGGAGTTTAAAAGCGCTTTAGATTTAGGAACTGGCACGGGAGCTATTATCCTTTCTTTAAAAAAAGAGCGACCTTACGCCCATTGTGTGGCAGTGGAGCTTAATCCTCGAACTTTAGAGATTGCCAAGGAAAATGCCTTATTAAATAAACTTCATGTGGATTTTAGATTAGGCTTTTGGTTTGAGCCATTAGAGAAGGGGGAGATTTTTGATCTTATTGTCTCAAATCCGCCTTATATTGAAGAAAATGATCCACATTTAAGGCAAAATGGTCTTAATTTTGAACCGCAAGGTGCACTAGTTTCAGGCCCTCAGGGTTTAGATGATCTAAAAATTATTATCGCAAATGCCCCAAAGTTTTTAAAAAAAGGCGGTAGGCTTTTAGTTGAGCATGGCTTTAATCAAGGGGCGGCGGTGCGGGAGCTTTTTTTTAAAGCTTCTTTTAGTGAGGTTAAAACCATTTGTGATTTAGGTGGCAATGAGCGCGTCACTTGCGGACGCTATCTTTAATTTATTTATAATTTTTTGTAAGGAGTAATGCATGGCACAAAGCGTTCAAGTTTCAAATCTTAAGATTAGCAACGAAAGCCCACTTGTCATTATGGGCGGTTTAAATGTACTTGAGAATTATGATTTAGCCGCTAGAGTCTGTGAGCATTTTTTAAAGGTTACAGAAAAATTAAATTTGGGCTATATCTTTAAAGCAAGCTTTGATAAAGCAAATCGCTCTTCTTTATTTTCCTATCGCGGCGTAGGTTTAAAAGAGGGTATGGCAATTTTTAAAAAATTAAAGCAAGAGTTTAACGTGCCTATTATCACTGATGTGCATGAGCCTTATCAATGCGCTGAAGTGGCAGAGTATGTAGATATCTTACAGTTGCCAGCTTTCTTAGCCCGTCAAACCGATCTAGTCAATGCCATGGCTAAAACGCAAAAAGTTATCAATGTTAAAAAGCCGCAATTTATGGCTCCTGCCCAAATGAAAAATGTCTTGGAAAAATTCCATGAGGCAGGAAATGATAAGGTTTTATGTTGCGAGCGCGGCTCACAATTTGGCTATGATAATTTAGTAGTTGACATGTTAGGTTTTGGCGTGATGAAGAAAGTCACTGATAATGCGCCAATTATCTTTGATGTTACTCATTCCTTGCAATGTCGTGATCCAAATGCTAAAGCCTCAGGTGGCAGACGCTCACAGGTTTTAGATTTAGCCAAAGCTGGCGTGGCAGTTAAGATTGCAGGTTTGTTCCTTGAGACTCACCCCAATCCAGATGAGGCCAAATGTGATGGTCCTTCAGCATTGCCATTGAGTTTACTTGAGCCATTTTTAAAGCAAATAAAAGAGCTTGATGATTTAATTAAATCTCAAGAGACTTTGGAGATTAACTAAAAGAAGGGGGCAGAGCGTAGGCTCTGCCTTTAAGATCTAAACGTTATCATCCTCATCTTTAAGTGAGACTGATAATTCCATAATTGAAGTTTCATCCTTGCGGGCGATATTTACTTCAACATCATCCTCACTTGCAATTGGGACATACTTTTTTAAGACCTCAATGATATCTTCACGAAGGCGCGGTAAGAAATCTGGGGTGTTCTGACCTGCTCTATCATTAATTAACACTAAATGTAAGCGCTGCTTGGCAGCCTCACGATTTGTGGGCTCTTTTGCTTTACCAAAGATGGCATCTTGAATTGCATTTATAAGAGACATAGAAGATCTCCTTTTTTATTTGCCAAAAAGCATACTGAAAAAGCCTTTCTTTTCGGTAGTAAAGCGCAAAGCAACTTCATGGCCTAAAAGACGCTCCACAGCATCATCATAGGCTAAACCTGCCTCTGATTGGTGATCTAAAATAATTGGATTACCAGCATTAGAGGCCTTTAACACATCAGCTGATTCTGGGATCACACCTAAAAGTGGAATGGTTAAAAGCTCTTGCACATCTTCAACGGAGAGCATTTCATTCTTACTTACGCGACCTGGAATATAGCGGGTTAAAAGTAATTTAGCCTGCACCGGCTCTAAATCTAATTCAGCACGTCTTGATTTGGAGTTTAAGATACCAATAATTCTATCTGAGTCACGAACTGAGCTTACTTCAGGGTTGGTGGTGACAATAGCCTCATCGGCATAGTATAAAGCCATGAGAGCACCTTGCTCGATACCTGCAGGTGAGTCACAGACAATATACTTAAAACCTGCCTCATCAAGTTCACGCAACACGCGACCTACACCCTCTAAAGTTAAGGCATCCTTATCTTTAGTTTGGGAGGCTGGGAGCACATAGAGATTGTCGACATGCTTGTCTTTAATTAAAGCTTGATTTAAGCGAGCTTCTTTGTGCACGACATTAATAAAGTCATACACGACGCGTCTTTCACAGCCCATAATTAAATCGAGGTTACGAAGGCCCACGTCAAAATCAATTACAGCAGTTTTGTGGCCCTTCATGGCAAGACCGGTGGCAATGGAGGCTGCAGAGGTAGTTTTACCAACACCACCTTTACCTGAGGTGACAACTAAGATCTTGGCATTAAAAGGCTCAAGATCATGATCTGGCTTCTTACCCTTAGGGGCAGTTTTGGTTTTTTCAGCCTTTTCTTTTACGACCGCCTTCTTCTCTTGAGTTGAAGCTGTCTCTTGAGTCTCAGCTTTTTCCTCTGTTTTAACTTCCTTTTCTACTTTTTCTTGGGTTTGGGAAGTATTAAGTGCCGAAGTGACTTCATTTTCAGTCTTAGGATCGGTCTTCTTGTTTGTTGCCATGGTAATACCTAACTCTTATTTTTAACGACAAATTTGCAAGCTTCAGTATAAACTAAAGTATTGCCAGCAAGTGAGACAATCACATCATTACGCTTAGAATTTTGAGCGTTTAAAAAGCTTTCATGCTCTAAATCTTCAGCGGTTTGATAATTGCCTGCAATGGCGACTAAGGCAGGATCAAAAGTTCCGGTGACATAGATAATAGCCTCAGTATAGCCTTGATCATCTTGATCTTTAGGGTTACCTGCATAAACTTCACCGGATTTTAAATCCCCAAAGATAAAAATATTATGGGAAGCGACGATCCGTGCCCCCATGCCCACAGAGCCTAGGATTAAAACTGAGGTATTAGGGGCGGCAATAAGCTCACCTGATCGTACCGTGCGGGTGATAATCTTCATGGGCTCTGGAATTTTAACTGGAACTTCAACCTCAACTTCATGCGGGACTTTAACCTCTACCGGAACTTTAAGTTCTAAAGTTTGGGTAATAATCTTGGGGGCTAAATTTTCCTCGCGAGCTTTGGCAAAGCGATTAGTGTTAACCACCGGAATATGGCGTTTTTGTAAAATTAAGGCGCGATCTTCGGTGGTGATCCCACTTAAACCGACTAAGAATAAAGAGTGTCTAAAACATATCTCTTTTAATTTTTCAAAGTTTAGTGCTTCTAAATGGGAAATTTTAGAGACATCTAAGGTTACAGCCTGACCTTTTAAAGCTTGAAGATTAGGATCGACTCTTTGCTGTAAGAAAAGATCAAGTTTATCAAGATCTCCATCGCTTATTTCAATGTTATACATTGAATAGGCATTACGAGAAAGATCTCCTATTCTTGCTTGATTTAATTTTTCTACATTATCTGTCATGACAAAACCTTAAGGGCCCCTAATAAAGTAGGTAGATTTTAGCATAAGCGCATAAAGTTGTTAAATACAAGCTTTTTAAAGCCTTTTTAGGGCCAAAAAACAGGCTTTAGTAGCTTTAAATTAAAGCTTAAAAAGACTTAAAATAGGGCAATTTATAAAGTTAGGATGATTTATGGATCAAAGTTTAGTTTACGTGTACAAAAGCTTAAAAAAGCAGCGCACTTATTTGTATTTAAAAGAAAAGGATGCTTTTGGAGCTTTACCACAAGCGCTGTTAGATGCCTTTGGCGCACCACATTTTGTGATGGTTTTTGCCTTAGATAAAAGACAGTCCTTACCTAAGGTTTCAATTCCTCAATTAAGACAAGCACTTGAAGAGAAGGGCTTTTTCTTGCGTATTGATTTAGATGATGTTGAGGAGAATCTTTTAAATCAAGAGCGCATAAGAAATGGTTTGCCCCCACTTGAGAAGGATAAGATAACAGAGTTTTTCCATTAAGCTTAATGTAAAGGCGAGGGTAATAATTGATTACCCTTAAAGCTTTAAGCTTAGCGTAAAAAAACTTTAAGATTTAGTTGTTTTTTAGAGCTTTGATTTCCTCGACACTTAATTTTACGCAATCTGCAATTAGCTCAAGGGGTAATCCTTTTTCTAGCATGTTAATTGCCACTTCGCGCTGATTTTCTTCTTTTCCTTCTAGCCTTCCTTCTTGCTTGGCTTCTTTTCTTGCCATAGCAACCCCGCTTTTATATCTCATCTCAAATTGCTCTTCTTGAGTATATTCTTCCAAAGTCTTGCTCTCCTTTGTGAAAATTTGCTCTGTCACAAAAAGCTCCCATCCCTTAAGATGAGAGTTTTATGTTCTAATCTTCAAAATCCTGTAAATAAGGATTGGATCTTCTCTCAATTTCCATGGTGCTATCAGGGCCATGTCCTGAGAGAACTTCAATTTCATCCTCAAGAGGTAAGATTTTCTCGTGAATAGAGTCAAGTAGATCTTTGGTACTTCCGCCCTTTAAATCCGTGCGTCCGACACTTCCTCTAAATAGGGTGTCACCTACTAAGATAAATTTTTCACTTGGGCACAAATAGCAAAGACCACCTGGGGTATGACCTGGAGTTTTTAGCACTTGAAGTTTAAGACCTGCAATAGGTTCAATGACCTCTTCTTTATCTAAATAGGTCACTTTATTGGTAATCTCAGTTGCAGGAGGTAGGCCAAAAAGATTTGCCTGATAGTTTAAATTTTCAAGTAAAAAGGCGTCTTTACTTTGAGGTCCTAGAATTGGCACTTGATATTTTAAGCTTAGAGCCTGTACTGCTCCCACATGATCGATATGACCGTGAGTTAAAAGGAGGGCTTTTACTTGAAGCTTAAGCTCATTTATTTTGTCGATAATGTGCAAGGCATCATCACCAGGATCGACCACCACAGCCTCACGGGTATCTTCATTGAAGATAAAGCGGCAGTTTTGCATAAAAGGACCTACGATGATAGTTTTAACTTTAAACTTTGACATATACACACCTTAGGCTACGACAAGATGTAAGCCTTTAAGATAGAAACTTTCAGGACAATTTAAAGAGATTAAATGATCACTATCCTGCCTTAAAACATTAACTAATCTGGCATCCACATTAGCCTCTAGGGCAGCATCGGAAACAATTTT
>CALXNU010000088.1 GCA_944389835.1 uncultured Succinivibrionaceae bacterium | reverse complement strand
CTGTAATCGAGCATTTTTTATAGAAATCTTCTGTGTCACTTAAAGCTCTAAAATAAGGCATAAAGATCTCAAAGAGCTTACGGGCAACGCTTGGATCTGAGAGATCATCTAAACCTAAACTTAAAATAAAGTTTTTTACATGACTTAAACGAAGCTCAAAGGTGTGCTCAAGGCCAAAGGGCTCATTTCTTAAATTTAAAAGATCTAAAACTAAAATTTCGGCATAACCTTTGGGCATATTTTTAAGCTTAAGCCCATATCTTTTGATGATCTTGGAGATTAAAAGATAGTGCAAAGTAGGCTGTTGCTTTAAAACCGGGTACATGTAATCAGGTAAGCTTAGGTTTTCATCCTCAAGTGAGAATTTAAAAAAGAGGAAGAAAAAGCCTACAATTAAGGAGAGATCTTGATTTTCATGTAAGACCTTGCGTGAAAAAAGGGTCTTACACAATTCCTCATCGCTTTTTAAAGAGCCAAAGGTCGGCTCTTCAACGATATTGCGCAAAAGTAGGCGATAGTAGAGATAATAAAGATAAGCCTCTTCAATCTTTTGGCTGATGCCATATTGTCTTAGATAATTATTATTTATTTTTAAGCTTAATTTGGCAAAAAGCTGCCCTTGTAATTCACGCTTAGAAATCGGGCTTAGCTCTAAAATTTCCCCATGACCGTCAACTTTTACTACAGGATAGGGGGCGTTTAAATTAGAGTGACAGACCACCACCTCAAGATCATTGTAAACTTTAGCTAAATTTAAGTTTTTAGCATTGGGAAGGTCAAGCTCTAATTGTGGGATGGGATCATTATTACAAATGGCTGTAAAATGCTTTTTTAAAACTCTCTCTTTTATTTGAGTAACAAGCTCAGCTTCAAGCTTGGAGGAGGCAAGCATAGGCTTTAAAAGTTTTAAATAATCCTCTTTCTTGCGATGGGAGATCTTCTCTTCCGCCTCAAAATCTTGCACCTGAAGGTTAAACTCATTAGGCACTATAAAATCTTCAGTGCTTGCAATAACCTTGGAAATCACACTTGCATAAGGGGTATTTTTTAAGTTTTGTCTAAGATTGTCGTCAGATACTGAAGTGAAAATTTGCCTAAAATACTTTAAAACTAAGCTCATGCCTTGCTCATCTAGGCTTTTATAGTGAAATCTCTCATCTTTAAAATCAACTTTATAAGAGCCATAGGCGGTGATAAAGGACAGACACGATCTTAAATAACGCTCTGCGTCTTGTGGGAGCAACAAAGAGCTTATCAAGCTTTCAAAGTTTGAGACGGCATTAGCTAATAAAGGCGAGCAATTAAACATGGGGATTAACTCAAAAACACGCAGTAGCACATTGTAAGCTGCCATCTTAAGTTTGGCCATTTCAATGGCCTTAGCATCTTTAGTGGTAAGATTAGTGACTTTTTTGGCAATAAGCTCGCGCACCCTTTGAATATCAGGGTCTTGTTCTAATTGAGGTTTGGGGGCGAGCATGATGATATAGTCATCTTTAAGCTCGGCTATCACATACGGGGGGATCATCTTAAGTGAGCAAAAATCTAAAAGCTTTTGCAAATTAAGACAATCAAGCGGGGTGGCTTTTTGCTCTTTGGTTAATTTAACCCCTAAAATTGCACATAATTCATTGACTTTAATTGGATAAATTTTGCGCTCTTGCACATATTCATTAAGCTTATTAAATTTAGCTTGCACACTTGGGGGCAGATTATTTAATCTTTCAATAAGATAAGAGATAGGTTTGACACTTTTACTTACAGTAGGTTTGGAATTTTTTTTACTTATAGCCATACGTCGCCCTCAAATTTAGCTAATTTTAGACGATTTTTTGTTTACATTTAAGATCTTAAAGTCCAAATTTAGAACTAACTTGCAAAAATAGCGCCATCTTCCAAAAATTTGCTAAAATTTTCTGCCCAAAAATAAGGCAAAACCTAAATTTTTGTAACATTAAGAGTAAGATCAAGGTAAAAAAAGGAGCGGTGATGACAAGTAAATTTTCTTTTGCCCAAATAGCGCGCAATTATGCTTTGCCTTTGGCCATTGGTTTTGGCACTTTAATCTTTTTTGCCCTGCGTTATGTACCACTTTTAAATAAAGTAGGGCCACTTTATGAGGGCGTTATCAATGCCATTACCCCATATTTGATCTTTGTAATTTTATATACCTCCTTTTGTCGCGTCGAACTTAGGCAAATGAAGCCTAAAAAATGGCATTTAGCTTTATTAATCTTTCAGGTGGGGCTGCCTTGTCTTTTAACCTATTTTATTGTACAAAATCCCACCTCCCCCTGGCGCGTAGAGCTTGAAGGCGCTATTGCCTGTATTATCACCCCAACTGCCGCCGCTGCTGCCGCAGTGGGGACTAAGCTTGGCTGCAATGAATCGGCTATGACCTCCTATACGATAATCTCAAACTTACAAGCCTCAATTTTCATCCCGCTGTTATTCCCCTTAATCGGCTCTCAAGTGGCCTCAAGCTTTAGCGAAGGCTTTTTACTTATTGCAACTAAGGTCTTCCCTTTAATTGTCTTGCCTTTAATCTTAGCTTTTATCACCCGTCATGCCTTTAAAAAACTCCATCACTTTATTGTGGTGAAATTAAAGGATTTGGGCTTTTACGTGTGGGCTATTACTTTATTATCCGTAACTGGAGTTGCATGGGGCAATATTATAGATACCACGGTAGACAGCTTAACTTTAGTCTTCTTAATTTTTATAGGCTTTTTAACCACCGGAGCGCAATTTGGCTTTGGTAAATTTGTAGGCCAACTTGAAGGGCAGAGAATTAGTGCCGGGCAAAGCTTGGGACAGAAGAACATGGTCTTTGGTATTTGGTGTACTTCAAGCTTTTTAAATCCAGCCGCCGCCATCGCTCCAGGTTGTTATTTGCTGTGGCAAAACCTAGTAAATGGCGTACAACTTGCCTATAAAGGCAAATTTGATAAAAAGCGTGAGAAATTGGGCTTGGGGACTTATCAAGAATAGTGCTACACTAATTTTTAAGTTTTTTTTAAAGAGGAAACATGGTGAAGAAAATTTTAATTGCCGCAAGTGCACTGGCCTTATCAAGTATGTGCTTTGCTGATGTGCGCTTAGATGTAAAAAATGCAAGCTCTGAGGATTGCTCGGTAGCGCTTCATGCTAGGGCCGATAAAACCCGTTGGATCACTCAAGGTTGGTATGTCTTTGTTGCCGATGAAGAAGCACCGATTATCTTAGAGGGCGTTTCTGATATTCATAATGTTTATTTATACCACGATTGCAATATGCAAATTCCAGAAGGTGCCGAGACTAAAAAAGCCTATGTAAAAATTAATCGTGAGTTTAACGATGATATCCCCAAAGACGATGATCGTGACTATCAAGAAGAAACCTTTATTCGTTTAAATACCCCAACTTATACCATTGAAAATACGCAAAACCATTAATTTGGCACAGAAGGTGCTTTTCTCTTAAGTTGAATAATTTCAACTTACACGGCGGCAAATTTTGCCGCCTAAAGGAGAGATCATGAATGGTTTTATTCAAAGCAGCGCCATTACGGCTCTGTGGCAGCTTAAGGGTAATTTTCCCTTACCCTCAAATGAGGAAAGCCGCAGTGTCGGAAATGGTGAGCAATTCTCCAAAGCCTTAGGCAGTCTTATTAAAGATGCAGGCTTTGAGAATGCAAGCGTGCAAGATGAGCTCTCGCCGCTTGAAAGCTCATCCCTTGCGCACTCTAAAGCACAAGTCTCAGAGTTTGAGGTTTTAACCCCCAAACTTTCATCAGACTTTGCAATTTTAAATGGAACTTCCCTTAAGAGCTTGCAAGAGCTTTCAACTTTAAATCGGATCTCCGATCCTTTAATGAAAGAAAGCCTCTTTTTAAATGCACTAGCCTAAATTTGGAGCCTTAAAGGAATTTAGTATAATAGGGCGCTTAAGAGGTGTTCTATGCAAGTAAGTTCCAAATATCAAGTTCCAAATTTAAAGTTAGGTGAAGTTTTAACTCACGAGCTGGTGATAAAGAGAAGCCGCTTTATCACCTCCATTGCCCATACCCGCGGCATGGAGGAAGCTAAGGCTTTTATCTCAAAAATTCAAACATTACATTCAAGCGCCAATCATAATTGTTATGCCTTCAATGCAGATAAACCAGGATCTACGGCCATTTGTGGTTGCTCAGATGATGGTGAGCCGCATGGTACGGCAGGACAGCCCATGCTAAACGTCGTTTTACACTGCGGGATTGGGGAGATCACTTGTGTAGTTACGCGCTATTTTGGCGGGATCTTACTTGGCACCGGCGGTTTGGTTAAAGCCTATCAAGACTCGGTAAAAGAGGCCCTTTTAAAGCTTCAAACCTGTGAGTGTATTATTCCATCCTATGTCAATTTAACCTTAGATCATCGCTATATCACGCAATTGTTGCGTCTTATTAGTCAATATCAAGGGGAGATTGTGGAAAGTAAATTTGAAGTTCGAGCAAGTTATCGGATTTTACTGCCCTTTGATTTAAGTGCAGAGTTTATGCAGCGTGTGCATGATCTGACGCAAGGACAGGTAACCTTGTATCGTGAAGGCGACAATTAGCTTTTTTTAAAAGAGCAAGCATAACCTTGCCCTCAACTTAAAAAACAGCGTAAAGCCGAAAAAAAGGGAATAAAAAGGGCTTAAAAAATTTTTTGGTAACAAAAAACAGTCCCGCCATAAAGACGGGAGAGCCCATTTATGCACTTTTCCGCATAAAATTGACTATTTAGCGATAACGCCTTTTATCAAACAGATCCTTAAGTAAAGAGAACAATGGATCATTGCTATCAATTGCGGCCTTGAGTTGATCCATGATCTTATACTCAAGAAGTTCGGAAACAGGCTTCTTATTAGTCTCCACTAAACGAATATAGTTGCCAGAAACGTTTAAACGACGGGCAAGCTCATCGCCAGTGAAACCCATAGCCATGCGGATACGCTTAAAAGTTACTCCTTCCATTTTAAGTTCACCACTCAATTTTTTGTCTTTCTTTGGATGCTGAATAATTAATTAATAATAATTAAATTATACAGCTATCATATACTTTTGCGAAGTTTTCGTAAAGATCTTAATATATACATAAGGTGATCTTTGTTCATTTTTTAAGAAAAAAATGAGCGATAACCTTAAGCTTTACCAACTTCGCCCCCACTATCGTCCCTAGCTTTGTGCTCTTTGGCCTTAGAATGTCGTTTTTGTAATTATTATCTGACATTAAGTTTTAATGTTAATATTATAGCGCAAAAAAGTAAGCTTTAGGCTACAAAATAAGATATAAAGCTTGAAAAATTTTCGCAAAAAACTAAGGGAGTAAAACTCCCTTGTAAAATCTCAACTTTTAAAGCTTTTTTTAGCAAAGATGCTCTTTAATTTTTAAAAGCACCAAGACTAAAGCGGCAATTAAGCTTGCTAAACACAAGAAGGCATTATCAAGTGAGAAGTACTCGGCAATCGTACCAATTAAAGCAGGTCCCAAAATTAAGGCCAAATAACCTGCTGTGGAAACAGCAGAGATGGCAGCGGTGGCACTCATACTCTTTTGCTTAGCGGCAACGGATAAAGCCACGGGCATAATATTAGCAATAGCAAGGCCTAAGAGGGCTAAAGCTAGATAACTTAAGATCATCGATGAGGAGAGACTTAAGATAATCAAAGCTAAAGTCGTACTTAAAATGCCTAATAATAAAAGCTTAAATAAACCTACTACTTTAATTAAATGTGCGCCCATAAAACGGCCTGCGGCCATCATGGAGACTACTACAATATAACCTGTGGCACTAAGCTCACGGGAGATCTCAGTTTTTTCAAGTAATAAGAGCGAAGACCAATCTAACATTGAGCCTTCAACCATATAAATTAAAGCGGCAATTAAAGCTAAATAAATAACCGAGCCGCGAGGCAGTGCTAAAAGCTTCTCATCGCCTACCACTTGCCCAGTGGTTTTAATCTTAAGCTGTGAGATTAAAGTGATTAAACACAAGGCTGATGCGGGGGCTAAAATTGCCACAAAAATTGACACATGCGAGACTAACATC
The DNA here is from genome assembly GCA_944389835.1 of uncultured Succinivibrionaceae bacterium. Lineage (GTDB taxonomy): Bacteria > Pseudomonadota > Gammaproteobacteria > Enterobacterales > Succinivibrionaceae > Avisuccinivibrio_A. The sequence continues at coordinate 4,202 of CALXNU010000088.1, read as the reverse complement.
ACGGTAATAATAGCTAAAGCTAAGATCTCACCTAGGGAGTAGCAACCGTGTAAGCCTGAGAGTAAATTTAATTGATAGCGTTTTTCAAGATGGGCACCAAAGATATTAGATCCTACCTCTAAGGCACCTAAGGTAAAGCCAAAGACTAAGATACAAGAGTTTAATAAGTACTCTTTAGGCATCGACGCTAAACTTATCAGTGCTAAAGTTAAGGTTAATGAGGCTAAGAGTAAAGCCCATTTTACCGATAAGTGCTTAATTAAAAAGCCTATGACCAACATACCAATGAGGGAGCCGCCACTCATGAATAAAATGGCATGGGATAATTCTAAATGGCTTAAATTTAAGGCGGATTTTAAATATGGCACTAAAGGTGCCCAAGCGGCGATGGAGAAGCCTGCTAAGAAAAACGAAAGTCGGGCAGCCATTACCTCCAAATAATAAGGGCTTTTAGCGCCCTCCTGTTTTCGAGAGCTTACATAGGCACTCACTTTAATATTAGTAGAACTCATAAAACCACCTTTACACAAAAAAGTTATACACAAAGATTTACCTGCCCACTAAAGGGCCTAATAAAGTCAAATAGGGTACTTTTGAAGATTTGAATATTGTGCGTGGGACCAAATCAGACCGTGTGCCTCTAACCCTTCCCCTAACGACAGGATCCAACGCTTTTAGCATAAAAGTCTGATTTATGGTTTAATTATAACCTAAAGGTTTAATTTTTGTATGAATGGCAAGCTGAGAATTTTTCTCAACTTACCTGATTTTTAAAACTATTTGTGATGCACAACCTCATGATGTTGCGCTAAAAAGTCCTTAGTATGCAAAAGCTCTATGGCCATTTCTAAGGCTTGCTTAAAATCTAAAGTAAAAGCACAATCCACGCGCTTTGGGATCTTCGCGCGCTCTAAAATAGAACGCGGTTGTGATCTTATGCCTGAGAAGATTAAGAAAGTCTTCTCTTTTTCGCACACATCGGCAATTTCCTCTAAGGCAGCCTCACCTGAGGCATCTAAATAAGGCATAAAGCGCATTCTTAAGATGAGAATGGTTGGCATCTCATCCATGCTCTTTAATTTTTCACAAAGCTCACTTGCCACACCAAAGAACAGTGGGCCGTTAATTTGTAAGACGGCCAAGCCATCTGGAATTTCATAGCTTTCAGTGATATCACCGTCTTGATGATCGTACTCACTTATTAAGCTGTGCGGGCGAATTTCCAAGGACTTTGACATATGGCGCATAAATAAAAGTGAGGCAAAGGTCACGCCCACGGCAATGGCCACTGTTAAATCTACTAAAACCGTTAAGGCAAAAGTAAAAAGTAAAATGGTTCTATCAGAGGCTGAGATCTTTAAAATTTGCGTGAAATGCTTTAGATCTGACATGCCAAAGGCGACCATAAAAAGAACGGCAGCTAATGCACTCATTGGAATAAAAGCTAAGATCTCCATGAGCGTGTACATGAAGACAAGCAAAACGAGGGCATGGAAAATGCCAGACATTGGGGTCTTACCGCCTGATTTGATGTTAGTTGCAGTTCTTGCAATCGCTCCTGTGGCTGGTAATCCTCCAAATAAGCCTGAGGCGATATTCGCCACGCCTTGTCCTACTAACTCTTGATTTAAAGAGTGCTTATGTCCTGTCATACTATCTGCTACCACGGCAGAAAGTAGCGCCTCAATACCTGCTAAAAAGGCAATGGTAAAGGAGGTTGGAATTAGATCTTGAATAAGCTCATAAGAGATCTCAGGGACTATTAAAGGTGGAAGACCAGTGGGTAAGTTTGGAAAGCGCGTGCCAATCGTCTCAACGTTTAAGCCTGCCAAAGTTGCAACTAAGGAGGCTGCCACGACTGCCACTAAATAGGCAGGGATTTTTGCGGAGATCTTCTTTGAGATAATGATAATTAAAAGAGAGCCCAAACCAATTGCTAAAGCCTCAGGGGTGATCTCATGCAAATGCTCAAAGTAGGAGAGCCATTTAGCTAAAAACTCAGCTGGCACATTCTCATAAGTCAAGCCCAAAAAGTCTTTGACTTGAGTTGAGGCAATGGTTAAGGCAATACCTGTAGTAAAGCCTGTTATGACCGGGTAGGGAATGTATTTTATAAGCTTACCTAATTTCATATACCCTGAGATAATTAAAATAATTCCGGCCATAATTGAAGATAAAATAAGCCCTGAGAAGCCGTGTTCTGCAATGACATTGAAGATCACCACCACAAAAGCCCCGGTGGGACCGCCAATTTGCACGCGACTGCCGCCCAAAAAAGAGATAAAAAAGCCTGCCACTACCGCTGTGACTAAACCTTTATCTGGGGAGGCTCCTGAGGCTACGGCCATGGCCATGGCCAAAGGTAGAGCGACAATTGCCACCGTAAGTCCTGCAATAAAATCAGATCTTAAGGTTTTAAAGTTATAACCTTCTTTAAAGCAGGTAAAAAGAGCTGGAACAAAAGGATTTTTAGGATCCATAAGTTGCGCCTCAAAGTTTTTTTGCTAAAGACTTAGAAACTAAAAAAGTGCGCAATTATAGCAAAAAAGGCACAAGTTCTAAGAAAATTTCGCAAAATTTGTATAAGGCAAAACTTTAAAAGTTAAAGACTCCGTGATCGTATAAAACCTTAAGGCCAATGCCAAATAAGACTGTGGCTCCTATAATATTTAAGATCTTATCTAAGCTTTTAATTTGACTTAAAAAAGTGCCTAAAAGTGAGCCTAAAAAGGAGATCATAAAGCAAGTTATTCCGACAATTGAGGCAAAAAAGAAAATCTTATCGTATAAAAGTCCCACCGAAACGCCTAAGGCTAGGGCATCAATTGAAGTTGCTACGGCTAACACAAAAATTGTGAAATAAGAAATATTCTTGCAAACATCCTCGCCTTCATTTTCTTCTTTAGAAAAAGCATCTTTGAGCATCTTAAAGCTTACGTAAGCTAAAAGGACAAAGGCTACATAATGATCAAAAGCTCCAATATAGGAGACGACGGCGGCACCTGCAAAAAAGCCAATTACCGGCATTAAAAATTGGAAAAAACCAAAGCTCACGCCTAAAAGACAGGCTAATTTAAATTTAACCTGTGCACTAAAATTGCACTTACTGTAAATAATGGAACAAACTAAGGCATCCACACTTAAAGCCAAAGCCATAATAAAACTTTCAACAAATCCCATAAGTTAGATCCAAGGAGCAAATATTTTTGGCGTGCAATTTTAGCACACGACTTTTGGATCTTGACTTAAGTTTTAAGCCTTTTTGTAAAAAGTGTTAGAATTTAAGAAAAAATTTAAGGAGTTTCTATGCAGCTTTCAAGTGTTAAAGATTTAATTGCGCTAAATGATGGCAATAAGATCCCCGCCGTAGGTTTTGGCACCTGGCAGATCTTTGATAATCAAAATGGCAAGGAGCCTGTGTTACAGGCCTTAGAGTGCGGTTATCGCCATATAGATACGGCAGCTTTATATAATTCAGAGGAGTCTGTAGGCTTAGCAGTTAAAGAGAGTGGTCTTAAGCGCGAGGAGGTTTTTATCACCACTAAGGTGTGGAAAGATGATTTAGTCGATGATGCGATTAAAGCCTCTTTATATCGCTCTTTAGATAATTTAAAGATGGATTATGTAGATCTGTTCTTAATCCATTGGCCACGGGCTAATTACAATGATCTCTATTGGCCTTTTATTCTAGCTAAAGCTTGGGAGAAGATGCTCTCTTTAAAAGAAGAGGGCCTTTGCAAGTCAATTGGCGTTGCCAACTTTTTACCTCACCACTTACAAGCCCTTCCTGATTGGATCAAACCTGCCTGTGATCAGATTGAATTTCACGTAGGCTATATGCAAGAGGAGACTTTAGAGTATTGTCAAAAGCGGGGGATCTTAGTTGAAGGCTGGGCCGCCTTAGGGCGCGGTTTGTGTTTAAACAATCCGCAAATTGAGGCTATTGCCAAAAAGCATCAGGTAACCACTGCGCAAGTGTGCCTTCGTTTTTGCTTAGAGCTTGGAGTAGTGCCTTTAGTTAAATCAGCCAATCCTCAAAGAATGAGCGAGAATACTAAGCTTTTTGACTTTAGTTTAGATGAGGAAGATTTAAAAGCCTTAAAGGTTGTGCCAAATAAGAGCGGATGGTCAGGAGAGCATCCTGATACAGCTATTCCATTTTGTGATGAAGAGCGTCATTTCCTTTAAATTTTATGTTATCT
>CALXNU010000087.1 GCA_944389835.1 uncultured Succinivibrionaceae bacterium | reverse complement strand
GATTTTAAGAATGAAGATGGTGGTTCATCTGATGGCTATGCTAAGGTCATGTCAGATGAGTTCATCAAAGCTGAGATGGAACTTTTTGCTAAGCAAGCAAAAGAAGTTGATATCATCATTACTACTGCCGCCATCCCAGGCAAGCCTGCTCCTCGCTTAATTTCAAAAGAAATGGTTGAGAGCATGAAGGCAGGCTCTGTGATTGTTGACTTAGCTGCCGCAACTGGTGGTAACTGTGAGCTTACTGTTGAAGGTAAGATTACAACTACTGCAAATGGCGTGAAGATCATCGGTTACTCAGATTTGGCCGCCAGACTTCCAGCCCAGTCATCACAGCTTTATGCTACAAACTTAGTGAACTTAACTAAGCTTTTGTGCAAGAACAAAGATGGCAACATTAACATTGACTTTGAAGATGTAGTGCTTCGCAATATGACGGTAACTCGCGATGGTGAAATTACCTTCCCACCGCCCAAGATTAGCGTCTCTGCAGCCCCTGCCGCCAAGCCTGCTGCCGCTCCTCAGAAAGTTGAGCAAAAGCAGATCTCTCCAAAGTTTAAGTTAACTTGCGCAGGTATTGCTGTTGTCTTATTAGTTTTAATTGGACTTTTTGCCCCAGAGAAGTTCTTACCGCACTTTACCGTATTCGTTTTAGCTTGCGTGGTAGGTTACTACGTAGTGTGGAATGTTACCCACTCCTTACATACGCCTTTGATGTCGGTAACTAATGCAATTTCTGGCATTATTGTTGTAGGTGCCGTGCTACAGATAAGTTCAGGTAGCATTGTGACAGCAATTTTTGCTTTCATTGGTGTGCTAATTGCGTCTATTAATATTTTCGGCGGTTTCGCTGTAACAAGACGTATGTTGGCTATGTTTAAGAAACAGCAGTAAGAGCCGGAGGATTAAGAAAAATGTTAGTCGGTTCCATTCACATGGCTTATATTTTAGCCGCCCTGCTGTTTATTATGGCCTTAGCCGGTCTTTCAAAGCAGGAGACTGCAAAGTTAGGTTGCGTATCAGGCATGATCGGTATGACCATCGCCTTAATTGCAACTTTCGTGCAAGTTGAATCAGCTTTAGGCTTCGTATTTATCATCATCGCCATGGCAATTGGCGCTGTTATTGGTATTTACGTAGCTCGTAAGGTTGCTATGACTCAGATGCCTGAGTTAATTGCTTGCTTACACAGCTTTGTAGGTTTGGCCGCTGTTTTAGTAGGTTATAACACCTTCTTAGAGTTAGGTGGTGTAGCCCCTGAGACTGTCACCATCCCAGTTGGTGCTACTGCCAATGAAATTGCAGCTCTCTTAGATGCTGCCAACTCAAGCGTATCTCAAGCTGCAGCTTTACATGCTATGAGCGCAGCTGAGCTTAACACTCACTTAGTTGAGATCTTCTTAGGTATCTTCATTGGTGCTGTAACCTTCACTGGTTCTATCGTCGCTTATGGTAAGTTAAACGGTACTTATAAGCTTCGTGTCTTTAAGAGTGCTCCTTTAGTGATCCCAGGCGGTCACTGGATGAACTTAGCAGCTTTAGTTGTATCCTTCCTCTTAATGGTTTGGTTCATGTCAGCTGATGTTCCTCCAATGGCACCATTAGTAATCATGACTTTAATCGCTTTCGTCTTTGGTGTGCATTTAGTAGCAGCCATTGGCGGTGCTGATATGCCAGTTGTGATTTCTATGCTTAACTCCTATTCCGGATGGGCAGCTGCCGCATCAGGCTTTATGTTAAGCAATGACCTCTTAATCGTAACCGGTGCTTTAGTAGGTTCTTCAGGTGCTATTCTCTCTTACATTATGTGTAAGGCTATGAACCGCTCCTTTATCTCTGTGATTGCAGGTGGCTTTGGTAACGAAGGTGCTGCAGTTGAAGATGAGGAGATGGGTGAGTACCGTGAGATGAAGGCTGCTGATGTTGCAGATCTTTTAAAGAACTCAAGTTCTGTAATTATTGCCCCAGGTTATGGTATGGCAGTAGCTCAAGCACAAAATGCTGTAGCTACTTTAACTGAGAAATTAAAGGCTCGTGGCATTGAAGTACGCTTTGCTATTCACCCAGTAGCTGGACGTTTACCAGGTCATATGAATGTGCTCTTAGCTGAGGCTAAGGTTCCATATGATATCGTGCTTGAGATGGATGAGATCAACGATGACTTTGAGAATACTGATACTGTATTAGTTATCGGTGCAAATGATACTGTCAATCCATCAGCTCTTGAGAATCCAAACAGCCCAATTGCTGGCATGCCAGTACTTGAGGTTTGGAAGGCTCGCAATGTTGTAGTCTTCAAGCGTTCTATGAATGCAGGCTATGCAGGTGTTCAAAATCCATTGTTCTTCAAGGAGAACACTGCAATGTGCTTCGGTGATGCTAAGAAGACTGTAGAAGAGATTGTGGCAAACTTAGATTAATAATCTTTAGTTTGTAAAATTCTTAATAAAGGCCCTTGAGTTTATTCAAGGGCTTTTTAGTTTTGGGCTTAATCAATATAATATGGGTGTTTTTAACTCATATTGTTGGAGCTTTTATGTTAAGCGATCCTAGTGCAATTGCTCTTATAGTTGGTGCAATTGCCATTATTGGTTTTTTAGTGCATGGACTGTGGTTTTCAGGAAGACCTGCAAACCGAAAACTTAATATGAAAAATCGTGAAGATCAGGAATTAAGTCATCGTGAGGAGATTGCTAAAGTTAGGATCGTAAGTTATGACAAAAAGGTAGTACAACCTACTGAAAAAGCAGAACCTGAAGAAGTAAGTGAACCCACTTTTGAAGTAGATGATTCATTAAGACAAGATAAAGTCCGTGAAAGGGAATTCCCATCTTCAATTGAGCTTAATTTGTTAGCTCCCAAAGACAGACCTTATCAAGGAGAAGATTTAGAAGCTTTATGCCGCCAATACGGTATTTTGCGAGGTGATTTAGATATTTTTTATGTTTATGAAAATATTCAAACTAGAACAGATGAAGTATTTAGAATTTGCTCTTTAGTTTCACCTTTTTCTTTCCCGAAAGCTGAGGAGATGGCGAATTTTTCAACTCCTGCCTTAGCTCTTTATATGAATGTGCCAAGCCCTGGAAAAGCGGTTACTTATGTGCGGGCTTTAATAATGGCAGCTAAGGTTTTTGTGGATAATTTAGGTGGTGAAATTCGCGATATTCATCATAATATTTTAAATGCAGAAAGCTTAGCGCAGCTTGAAGAGCTTATGCAACGCTATGATGAACAAGGAGCAGTAGGCAAACATGACTAAACAAGAGTATTTAGAAAAAGTAGCTCTCGCAAATCGCTACAGTATTGCTTACTACGTAAACGATGAGCCTTTAGTTCCTGATGCAGAGTATGACCGACTTTTTCATGAACTTTTAGATTATGAAGTAGCCCATCCCCAAGATCTTGCTCAAGACTCTCCTACTATAAGAGTGGGTGGAAAAGTTAGAGCAGGCTTTGAGGAGGTTGCCCATAAGGTTCCTTTATTGTCATTAGGTGATATTTTTAATCAAGAAGAATTAGAAAACTTTTCTCAAAAAATTACCGATGAGGAAGGCTATAGTGAGGTTGAGTATTGCGCTGAGGTTAAATTAGACGGTCTTGCAGTCTCAATTATTTATGAAAATGGACTTTTAGTGCGGGCGGCTACTCGTGGGGACGGTAAAGTTGGTGAAAATATTACAGAAAATATTAAAACCATTAAGAGTATTCCTTTGCGTCTTATAGGAGAGCATATTCCAAGTTATTTAGACGTCAGAGGTGAGGTATTTATGCCTCGCGATGGTTTTAATGCTTGGAATGAAAAGGCTAGAAAAATAGGTGGTAAAGTCTTCGCCAATCCGCGCAATGCCGCAGCAGGAAGTTTAAGGCAATTAGACTCAGCTATCACGGCAAAAAGGCCTTTAACGTTTAATGCTTACTATATAGGTGAGTGCCAAGGTCAAAGTTTACCTGACACACAATATGAAAGATTAGTGTGGTTAAAAAAATTAGGAATTCCAATCAATCCTTTAACGAAAATTGTCAAAGGACTTAAAGGACTTGAAGATTTCTATAAAGACATAGCTCAAAAACGCGATAGTTTAAACTACGATATTGATGGCGTAGTACTTAAAGTCAATGAGATTGCAGTGCAAGAGCGTATGGGCTTTACCTCCCGTGTTCCAAGATGGGCGGTAGCTTATAAATTCCCCCCTCAAGAGGAAATTACCAAACTTTTAGATGTGGAATTTCAAGTAGGGCGCACCGGAGCTGTAACACCGGTTGCGAAATTAGAGCCTGTTTACGTAGGGGGTGCGACAATTTCTTCTGCAACATTGCACAATGCCGATGAAATTGAGCGCTTAGACCTTTGTTATGGCGATTATGTCACCATAAGAAGAGCAGGCGATGTGATCCCACAAGTGGTAGGTGTGGTGCAAGAGAAGCGTTTAAAGGATGCTAAAAAGGTAGTTTTCCCCACTAAATGTCCCGTGTGTGGCTCTGATATTGAACGCCTTGAAGGAGAGGTGGTGTCATATTGTACGGGAGGACTTTATTGCAAAGCACAATTAAAGCGAAGCCTTGAGCATTTTGTAAGTCGAGATGCGATGGATATTGAAAATTTAGGTGGAGCCATAGTTGATGCTTTAGTTGCAAGTGGTAAAGTTACAGCAATTTCCGATCTTTATTTGCTAAGTCTTGAAGATTTAGCAACTCTACCTTTAGAGGGGCAAACCCTTTCTGGAAAAACAAGACTTTTAGGCTCAGTTGTTGCAAAAAAGATTTTAAATAATATCAATAATTCACGAAAAATTGATTTTAATCGCTTTATTTATGCCTTAGGGATCCCATCGGTGGGGCAGGCTACAGCTTTACTTTTAGCGCGCAAATTTGCAGGGCTTAAAGAACTGATGCAAGCTACAAAAGATGATTTAATGTCCATCCCTGATATTGGACCTAAAAGCGCCCAAGAGATTTTAGACTTTTTTAAAGAGCCGCATAATAAAGAAATTATTGATAGATTAGTTTTAAAGCCTGAAGAATATATTTTAGGTCAAGGCTTAACTCTAATGCCTCTGAAGGCTCAAGCAAGTGATACTTTAGGGGCTTTGCCTCTTGAGGGTAGAACTTATGTGTTAACTGGAACTTTATCTTCTATGGATAGATCTTTGGCCAAAGAGCATCTTGTTTCTTTAGGAGCTAAAGTTTCAGGATCGGTTTCTAAGAAAACTTATGCGGTAATTGCAGGAGAGGCTGCAGGTTCTAAACTTGCTAAAGCTAATGAGCTTGGTGTTCAAGTGTTAAGTGAAGATGACTTTTTAGCGCTTTTACAAGAATATGGAATTTTAAGTAATTGAAAAATTAAAAATCCCTCATACGAGGGATTTTTTTTAAGCTTAACCTTGAGATTTACTATCGTTAGTCTCAACAAAAGCGGTGCTTTCTTGAGAATTAGCATTATCTTCAATGCCAATTGCTCTTTCAAGACGCTTTGCATTTTCAACTGGCACTAATAAACCGCGTTGCTTATTGCTCTTTAAGGAATCAGATAAATATCCTGCATTTAAGTGTTTTAAAGTACTTACCTTAACTCCTGAAAGTTTGGCAGCCTGAGTCATGGAATTGATTCTGCCTGCGATTTGTACTCGCTTGAAAGCAGGACGATTTTCAATTTCAGGACGATTTACACCATAGTTCTCAGGATGTCTTAAGATATCAGCATAAGCGTGGAATCTCATGACATAGAGATTGGCGTGGTTTGTAAGTTTAACCGTATTAAAGTTAATATCGGTAACTCCATTAGCTTTAGCTCTGCGAATTGCTTTTTTAATTGCAAACTCACCTTGATTGTAGGCAGCTACTGCTAAATCCCAATTTTCACCACACTCACGATAAAGATGCTCTAAGTATCTTAATGAAGCATCAGTTGACTCGATGAAATCATAAAATTCATCATAATTTGAAGTTCTCTCAAGACCTAAGGATTTACCTGTAGATCTAATGAACTGCCAAGGACCGTGAGCTCCGGCATGAGATTTGGCGCGTGGATTAAAACCACTTTCTACAAGCGGTAAAGCTGCAAGTTCAATTGGCATATTGCGTTGTTTAAGCTCAGAGAGCAAGTGGTACATGAATAAGGTTGAACTTTGCATGTGAGCTTCAAAGTTGCGGGCCATAAGGCGAGCTTCTTTTTGCTCACGAGGAGTAAGTTTAATATCAAGTTTAAATCTTGAATCATTAAAAAGTTCACTATTCCAAAGTGAGCCTACCTTATCCTCTTTAGCAATGCTCTCAGGTTTGATAGTAGTCGTCAGTTCTGATGTTTGGACACTTTTAGCTAAAGTAGCTTTAGTGTTAGTATCTGTAGTGCAGGCAGTTAACGCAATAATGCTGCCACAAAGCAAGGTACTTAAAATCAGAATAGTCTTTCTTATCATTGTCCCCTAACTTGGTCCCTAAAAGGAACCGGTTGTTAAACATCTGAAATCATCATAAACAATCAGTTGCATGTAGATGATTTCCGTTTGCGGCCAAGCGAGCAAGCAGATCACAGCGTTCATTTTCTGGATGTCCTGCATGTCCTTTGACCCATTCCCATGACAAGTCGTGGAGGCTTTTTAGGCGATCCAATTCAAGCCATAGGTCTTTATTCTTAACGGGAGTTTTGGCTGCGGTTTGCCAACCATTTAGCTTCCATTTTTCCATCCAAGCACTAACCCCGTCTTTTACATATTTACTGTCAGTAAAAACTTTTACTGCGCAAGGCTCTTTTAGTGCTTGTAAGCCCTTAATTACAGCCATAAGCTCCATACGATTATTCGTTGTATGCTCATAACCTTCACTAAGTTCTTTTTTAGCTGTCCCGTAAGTAAGTATTACTCCAAAACCACCTTTCCCTGGATTTCCCAAACAAGATCCATCGGTAAAAAGTAACACTTCTTTTTTCATTTATTTATCCCAAGCTGACTTTAAAGTCAGCTACGATCAGCGCTGCCTTTAACTAATGACACAAAATGGCTGATCTCCACCCTCTAAGTTTGCTTAACTTAGTATGGCGTTATTATAGTGTAAAAATTCTAAAAAATCCAATCTATATCACAAAAAATTAGTATAAAAACTATTTGTAATAAAAATAAAAACGTTTTATTTCAATAAAAGATCTTTTTAAAAATTCTTGATTTATTTTTTGTGATAAAAAAACTAATTAAAGGGCATAAAATATCTTGTTGATTATAAAAAATTTATTAGTAAGAAAAGTTTGTATATTTATATCTATGATATGAATTTTAAATAAAATTTACTATTTAGTATTGTGCTTAATAATACAAGTTGATTAAGATTCTTTTATTAAGTTTTATGAAATTAGACTTAATTTTTAATTTTAGAGAAGTAGGGTAGGACAAAGGGGCCTTTGTAGAGAAAAAAGCAAAGTATATACAAGATACTTTATAACATTTTAGATAAACATTGTTGAAATTCTCTTGTAAACAGTGAATTTAGAAATGTAAAGAAAAAACCTGAAAATTGTTGTAGAGATCACATTTTCTTTTGCTATAATGCGCGCCAAAATTTGAGTGGGTCTTTTAGGATCGCGGGTTTAGATCCTCCTTCTTTATATGTTTGTAGAAAACAAAGTGAGAAAGCGCGTAGCTTAAAATGCGTGGCAAAAAGGCTCCTCTATGTAATCTTTGTTTAAGGTCAAAGCTCATTTAAAGACTTTTAAGCTTAAGTTTTAGAGTATTTGGGTAAAAGGCCTAGGAAAGCCCGCATTAAGTGGTAAGTCTCTTTTAGATGTACTCCTTAAATTGCAAATCATCATAGGTTTTAGATCTTTGATGAGGGGCTTTGAGAAGTCACAGAGCAAATGCTTTATAGAAAGCTTAATTTTAAGTTTAAGCTTTTTTGGCTTCAAAGATTAGATACGAACGCTCTTGCGGATTATTTCTTTTAAGTGATGGAGTTAGCATGACAGAACAGAACAAAAGCGAAGACTTAGATTTATCTCAAGGCAATATTGTTATTTCCAAAGGCGCTGATTTAAGTTTGCTTTTAGGTGCTGAGGATGACAGTGAAAGTGAAGAGAGCTTAAATGATGATAAGGCTTTAGATGAAGGCAAAGATGAAGAGCTTGTAAGTTTTGACAGCCTAGGTTTAAGTTCTAATGTCTTGCAAGCTGTGCATGATATGGGCTTTGAAAGTCCAACCCCAATTCAAGAAAAGGCTATTCCGGTAATTTTACAAGGTCAAGATATGATAGGTCAGGCTCAAACTGGTACTGGAAAGACCGCCGCCTTTGCCTTGCCTATTCTTTCAAAAATTGATGCCCAAAATCGTAAAATTCAAGCTTTAGTTCTAGAGCCTACGCGTGAGCTTGCAATTCAAGTTGCAGAAGCTTTTGTCAGTTTTTCTCGTCATATTGATGATTTTAGAGTAGCACCTATTTATGGTGGTGCCTCTTATGAAAATCAAATTCGCTCTTTGCGCCATGGCGCTCATGTAGTAGTTGGAACTCCAGGTCGTTTAATTGATTTAATTGAGCGTGGTAAGCTTGATTTATCAAGTGTTGAGTACATGGTGATTGATGAAGCCGATGAAATGTTAAGAATGGGCTTTATTGAAGATGTCGATTGGATTTTAAGTCACACCAGTGGCCAAAGACAAAATGCCTTATTCTCAGCTACCATGCCAGATGCCATAAGACGCATTGCAAATAGCCACTTAAACAATCCAGTTGAAGTGAGAATTGAATCTCATACCACCACCGCCACCACAGTTCGCCAACGTTATTGGGTGGTCTCTGGAGTGCATAAAATTGATGCGATGACCCGCATGTTGGAGGTGGAGCCTTATGATGCAGTTTTAGTGTTTGTAAGAACTAAAACTGATGCTGAAGATGTGGCAAATCGTTTAATGGCAAGAGGCCTTGCATGTGCTGCCTTACATGGCGATATTCCTCAAAGACAAAGAGAGAAGATTATTGAGCGCTTAAAAAGTGGTAGCCTTGATATCATTATTGCCACGGATGTTGCAGCGCGTGGTCTTGATGTCGATAGAATAACGCACGTCTTTAATTATGATATTCCATATGATGCAGAATCTTATGTGCATCGCATTGGTCGTACCGGTCGTGCAGGACGCACGGGCGAGGCCATTTTATTTGTCTCCCCTCGCGAGAGAAGAGCTTTAAGACAAATTGAGCGCGTTACCCGTCAGCGTATTGAGCCGATGCGGATGCCAACTGTTGCAGATGTTAACAAACGCCGCCTTGAGAATTTTAGAAATGAAATTTTAGAGACCATTGAAGGTGGTGATTTGGATATGTATCTTGAGGTGATCTCAGATATTTTAGCCGATGATTCAATTGAACCTGAAGTTTTAGCAGCCGCTTTAGCTAAGATGGCCCGTCGGGGAACGGAACTTCTTTTAGATGAGTCATTACCTGATCCTAAGATGAGATCTTTTGATGATGATTTCCAATCTAAAAAGGAAAGATCACGTCGTCCATCAGCAGTGGCTCAACCTTTAAGAGATTATCCAGATCTTAAGATGATCCGCTATCGTTTAGCCGTAGGTCGCAAGGATGGGGCAAAGCCAGGTCAGATTGTAGGTGCGATTGCTAATGAAGCTAATATGGACTCCCGCTATATTGGTGAGATCTCAATTTTTGATACCTTCTCAACTGTAGATCTTCCAGAAGGAATGCCTGATCATACGCGCAAGATTTTAGCTCAAGCAAGAGTATGTGGTAGATCACTTGATTTGCGTGAGTATACTCAAGAGCCTCCAAAGCGCAGAGAGCGTCATATGGGAGCCTTTAATGAGTATGATGAAGGCGAATATCGTCACGAAGAGGGTGATATTAATGGCAATAGCATTGAATATGATCCAGAAAAATCAAGAAGACGTCGTGATTTTAATCAAGACAGAAGAGGTCCAATGCGGGTGCGTCCTTCATTTGATTTAGGACCTAGAGCCTCAAGAAGACGTGAATTTACTCCAAAAAGAGGCACGCCACAAAGAGCTAGAGTTAATAGAAGTAGATCTTTCTCTTAAGAAATAGTTAAGTTTAGGTGTGGGAAAAAGGCGCAAGGTTGCGCCTTTTTTGCGTTTATTTTAATTACAAAACTGAAAATCTACCTTAAATCATGTGAGCGAGCTCAAAGTTTGGGGTAGTTGTGGGAAAAATTGTGGGAAAGTGTTAAATCTGTGGGGAAATGGCCTAAGAAAGGCCTTTAGCGAGAAAAAGAATCATGTATGTGTCCCCTATAACTGCCTTGGTTCTATCAGTGCAGACTCAATAGAGATATAAAACTAGTTCGTAAAAGTAGCCT
>CALXNU010000086.1 GCA_944389835.1 uncultured Succinivibrionaceae bacterium | reverse complement strand
AAATGACTAACCCCATAAAGGTTGCGCATGAATAATAAACATTCAGATGAAGATAAGCTTTGGCTTTATAATTTGAGCCGTAAGTGATCGGTTTTAGGATAATTGTCAAGCAGAAAAAAGTGGCGAGTCCCCCCCCCTTCACTTGTAACTTTTTGTGAATCCTAAAAGTAGGCTTTAATGTAATTGGAATTTGTGAAGATATTAATAATAAACACTTTAGTTGGTTTGGAAAGCTTATTAAGAATCATTTATCAGGTATAATTACTTTTGTTAAACATCAAATTACATCGGGAAAATGTGAAGAATGTGTTAACCTAGTTAAAACTATTCGTCGAGCATCCTACGGCTTTAGGGATACTGAATATTTCTTTTTACTCTTACTCGAAGCTAGTAGAAATTTCCCGTGGTTAGGTTTTGAACAAGAAGAAAAAGCAGCAAAGAGTAAGGCTCGTGTTTAACCTCATTCCACAGGATTTTCCCATGAACCTATTTTAACAGTTGCCGCGTAATTCCCCTTGCGTGAGCTGGGGGATGTAAGCGGTTGATGAATCGCTTTTGGTCATGTACAATAATCCTATGAATTCAGGAATGAGCTTGCGCTCCTACCTGATGGGGCATTGTGGACATGCCCGTAAGCGCCCAGAAATGGGGGCTTACTAAAAGTGAAGCATCGATTTCACGAAACCTCGCACGTAAGTGCGTAGGTAGTTCATAACTTATACAATGCTTTTAGATTATACTTTTCTTAATTTAGCCCCATAAATAAATTCAGGGGCTTTCTTGAAATAAAATTAGTAAACTAATTATTTAGAAATTCTTTTTAAGAAATTTGCCTCTTAAGACAATGCCCTTTAAGTTGAGATCATTGTCAACAAAGAGGAAGCTTGCAATCTTACCTTCTTCTAAGGTTCCATAGCGATCTAAGATCTTAATGGATTTTGCTGGGTTATAAGTTGCACAGCGCACCACCGTTTCAATTGGTAAATCCATCTTTTGGAAGGCTGTTTTCATGCACTCGTAAAGATTGGTAGCAGATCCTGCAATGGTGCCAGAGGCTAAAGTTGCAAGACGGCCTTTAACATAAACTTTTTGACCACCAAGCTCATATTCACCATCAGGAAGTCCCACTGCCATCATGGAATCTGAAATTAAGATCATGCGCTCTTTGCCAAATAATCTAAAGGCGCAACGAGCGGCAGCAGGGTGAATGTGCACACCATCTAAGATAATTTCAGCCTCACACTCAGGGCTATCTGAGCCTGCAGCAATTGGACCTGGCTCACGATGAGCAAGACCTGGCATTGCATTATAGAGGTGGGTGATGTGCTTGGCTCCTAAATCAATGGCCTTTTTGGCAATATCATAAGTTGCAATGGTATGGGCAATGGAGGGGAGAACTTCATCTTTAAGTTCAGCAATTGCCTCAAGTGCACCTTCAGTTTCAGGGGCAATGGCCATAAGTTTGATTAAATTGCCAGAGGCCTTTTGAGCTTCACGGAAGAAATTAACATCAGGCTTTATGACATAGGCTGGATTTTGGGCACCAACTTTTCTCTCAGACACAAACGGGCCTTCCATATTAATGCCCACTAAATCAGCACCATCTTCTTTTACTTGATAGTTTTTAGCATTCTCACAAGCTTTTAGAATATCTTCTTTGCTCATGGTCATGGTAGCAGGGCAAATGGCGGTAATGCCTTGTGAGGCCTGATAGCGAGAAATGGCATCTAAAGCCTCAACGGTGCCTTCCATAAAGTCGTGATGGACAGAACCGTGGAAGTGAATATCAACTAAACCTGGAATAACGTTTAAACCTCGAGCATCAATGATTTCTTGATCCTCATTGCTGACACTTACAATCTTGTCAGCTTTAGTTTGTAAGCTTCCTTCTTCAAAGGTGAAGTTTTTGGTAAAAATTTTAGCATTTACAATTTTCATATTTAAAATCCTAACTTAAAGGCGAGTCATGATAGACATAGGCTCTAACAAAAAAATCTGGACGATGGAAGTTTGGAGTTGGCACTTTAACTTCACTTAAAGAGACATAGTGCTCAATTTTAGGATCTTCTGAGATTTTATAAGCATTTAGGGCAAATAAACAATTAGGCTCAAAAGGATCATAGCCTACTTTATCTTTTATAAGATCTCTTGGGACTATAAAGCGCAAACGCCAACTATCCTCATAAAGCTTAGTTTTAATATCAAGTTTTTTAATTTCAGCCTCGCTTAGAGGAATGCGATTTTTACGCGTGTGGGCGTATTTGGCGTAGCAGATCCCTGCACTATTAAACTCAAAATTAAAATAGAGATCTTGCTCTAAAGTTGGATGATAATCGATCTTAGGGCTAAGTTTCAAAGGTGGAAAGGCTAAAAAAAGCTCAACGGCCGAATCTTCGCAAACTCTTTGAAAATTTTGAGTGCAAAGACATTTGGGGTTTTGCTCTTTGACATTAAATAAAACATGTAAACCATCTTCTAGCGCATAAATTGTAAAGAGGGTTGCAGGTTTTATTGCACAATGCCATTGATAGTGAGTAAGAGGTAAGGTTAAAGCTAAACTTTCTTTAAGCTCACCTGTAAGATCGGGGATTTTAAGCGGAGCTTTATTGAACATAAATTACCTACCACACGTATTTTAAGCACTCTTATTCTAACCCATTTAAACTTAAAAGTACTTAAAATACGGCACTTTTATGTGCCGTAAACTTGGAATGGATCTCTTTAATTATTCGACAAGTTTTCTAAACTCATCAGTGACAAATTGAACTTGAGTGCCAATGATAATTTGTACGCCATTCTTAGAAGGCTTTAATACCCCCTTAGCACCAGTGGCTTTGATCTTAGCTTCATCAATAATGCTATTGTCTTTAACTTCAAGTCTCATTCTGGTGATGCAATTGTCAACGGAGACAATATTATCCTTACCACCTAAGGCTTCAAGAATAGTTTGAGCATAGGTTGCAAAGGTTGCATCATTCTTGCCAGAGACGACCTTAACTTCATCTTCATCAGCCTCACGACCTGGAGTGGATAAGTTCCACTTTACAATCACAAAGCGGAAGACGATGTAGTAGATCACTGCAACTGCTAAACCTAATGGAATGATTAACCATGGGTTTTGAGCACAAGGGGTGGTTGAGGAGAAGAAAAGGTCCAAAAAGCCTGCTGAGAAACAGAAGCCTGCTCTAATTGGAAGCATGACGGTAATAGCTGCAACTACGCCTGACATTAAAGCATATAAGACGTAAAGGGCAGGGGCTAAGAACATGAAGGAGAACTCTAATGGCTCGGTGACACCGGTGAAGAAGGCGCAGAAGGCGGCTGAGGCTAAAAGGCCCATGACGACCTTCTTCTTACCTGGCTTTGCAGTGTGATACATAGCCAAAGCGGCAGCAGGAAGACCAAACATCATCACAGGGAAGAAACCTGTCATGTACATACCAGTACCGTAGGCGACTTGTTGACCTGACCAGAACTTAGTTAAATCAGAAATACCTGCCACATCAAACCAGAACACGGCATTTAAAGCGTGGTGCATACCAATTGGAATGAGTAAGCGGTTTAAGAAGGTGTAAATACCTGCGCCTACGGCACCAATTGAAATAATGGACTCGCCGATGAAAATTAAGCCATTGTAAAGTAAAGGCCAGACAAAGAAGAGAATGGCTGAAATGACAATTGAGACTAAAGCGGTGACAATTGCTACAGATCTCTTGCCTGAGAAGAAGGCTAAGAAGTCAGGTAACTTAGTGTTCCAGAACTTGTTATAGCAGGTGGCACCGATAATACCTGAGAGAATACCAATAAATTGGTTATTAACTTTGGTAAAGGCCGGATCATCTGTACCTAAAAGGGCCACAAAGCCTGGGGCAAGTAGGGTTTGAATGACAAACCAGGCCACGATACCAGCAAGTGCTGGAGTTCCTTCATGGTCGCGGGCCATACCAAAGGCAACACCAATGGCAAAAAGTACGGACATGTTATTGATAATGGCACCACCTGCGGTTACGCAGAAGGAACCTACAATGGCCATGGCACCTACGGTCTCACCGCCTTGCATGGTGGCAGGGTTTAGGAGGTAACCTAAACCCATTAAAATACCGGCAACCGGTAAGCAGGCTACAGGCAACATCAATGATTTGCCAAGCCTTTGCAGATATTGCAACATAAAAAGACCCCTTATTTACATGTTAGCTTTTAAAAATTCTGCAGTATCAAGAGCTGCCTTTTCCTCATCAGGGCCGTCAAAGACTAACTTTAACTCATCCCCTTGTGAGGCGGCAAGCTTCATAACTAATAAAAGACGCTTGCCATCAATGGCTGCACCGCCTGCAACTGACATTTGTACTTTAGACTCAAAGGAGCTTAAAAGTTTGACTAATTGTCCTGCAGGACGGGCGTGCATACCACGTGGATCATTAATTTTATGAATAATTTCCTGACTCACAAAAAATCTCCTTTTTTACTTGTTTACCAATGGATTTTGACAAATCGCCTTTGATAAGAGAATTTTCTCGCGCAACTCTAAGATTAAACCTGGAGTTACTGATAACTCATCAAAGCCTAATTCAATAAAGTAATCAGTAAGGCTCAAATCACCACCAAGCTCGCCACAAATTCCGGCCCAAATGCCATTGTCGTGGGCGGCTTTGACGATGATCTCAAGTGATTTAAGTAAAGCTTTATGATGTGGATTATAAAACTTACCTAAATCTTGATTTTGCCTATCTAAAGCTGCGGTGTATTGTAGAAGATCATTGGTACCAACTGAGAAGAAATCTACAAGTTTGGCAAGCTCTGAGGCTAAAAGCACGGCCGCTGGCGTCTCAATCATGATGCCAATTTGCGGCCTTTTATAGGCAATATTTTGGGCCTTTAATTCCTCTTCTACTTCATCGCAGATCTTAAGACAGTCTAAAACCTCCTCAGGGCAGGTGATCATCGGGAACATCATAGCCACATTGCCACAGGCGCTAGCTCTGAAAATGGCGCGCAATTGCGTCTTGAAGATTTGCGGGCGCGTTAGGCAAATTCTAATGGCTCTCATGCCCAAAGCTGGATTCTCCTCGTGCGGGAGATTAAAGTAGTGGGCTTGTTTATCAGCTCCGATATCTAAAGTTCTGATGACCACAAGCTTACCGTTTAAAGCTTGGGCGACTTTAGAATAGGCTTTGTATTGCTCATTTTCAGAGGGGAAATCATCGCGTTCTAAAAATAAGAACTCAGAGCGGAAAAGTCCAATGCCCTCAGCATCATTTTCAAGGACCATTTCAACATCATCAGGACGTCCGATGTTAGCATAGGTTTTAATGACATGACCTTGAGGGGTGATGGAGGCTTTACCACGAAGGCCTAAAAGACGAAGCCTCCTTACATGAAAGTTATCTTTTAGAGTTTGAACTTCTGAGATGATCTCATCGGTAGGCTCTGCATAAAACACTCCATGCACCGCATCTAAGGCAATCATCTTGCCATCTAAAGTCCCACTTTCAGGAAGTTGTGCCCCAATTAAAGTTGGGATATTCATGGTGCGGGCTAAAATTGCCGCATGAGAGTTCATCGCCCCATGGCGTAAGATCATGCCTAAGATAAACTTTCTGTCAAAGGCTACGGTTTGTGAGGGAGTAAGATCATCGGCTACGATAATGCACGGCTCACTTATCGTAACATTTGAGGCACCTTCTACGGCGCGGCTTACTCTTTGTGAGACATCGCGCACATCTAAAGCGCGCTCTTTCATATAAGGATCATCTAAAGCCTCAAAGGCACGGGCTTGCTCTTCACCAACTAAAAGGGCCGCTTTAGAGGCGGAGATGGCACCTTTTTTTACTAAATCACGCATGCCATCTGCAAGATCTGGATCATCTAGCATCATCCCTTGCATTTCAAAGATCTGAGCTTGCTCTTCACCTAAATCGGTTAGAGCTTTTTGATAGAGCGCTTCAAGCTCCTCTTTAGCACGAGCAAGGCCATTTTCAAGGCGCTCTAATTCCTCATCAACGCTTAAATAAGCATCACTTGTGCTTTGAGCTTTTTGCGGGGCCTTTATTTCAAAAGCTTTAGCACAGGCAGCCCCCTGACAGGCAATCCTTCCTTTAGCACTAATCATTTTAAATTAGCCTATTTTTTATTTTTAATGGTGCAAATTTGACTTTGATTATCAACTGTTGATGGCTTAATAAAGGTTACACTCTCAAAGTCAGTTGGGTTGCAAACCACAATTGGCACAATAGTAGAAAAGCCTTTTTCTTTAATTAAGTCAATGTCAAATTCAATTAAAGGAGAGCCTTTTTTCACTTCCTCATTATCTTTAACTAAAGGCTTGAAACCCTCGCCTTTTAAATCCACGGTATTGATACCAACGTGAATTAAAATTTCAACTCCATCTTTGGAAGTTAAAGTGACAGCGTGTCCTGTTCTAAAGATTTGAGTGATGGTGCCATCGCATGGGGCTTTAATTAAACCCTCTTTAGGATCTACTGCAAAGGTTGGGCCTAAGATACCTTCGGCAAAAGTAGGATCGGGGATTTGATCGTTTAAAATTGCCTCACCTTTTACTGGTGAATAAAGAACTGGATCTGGTTTTGAACCAAAGAGTTTTCCTAAAAATGACATAGTATATCCTCTGAAATCTCAAGCTTGATTTCATGGGTCAACCCATGAAAACTTGTCACAATGTAACCGTTTTATTTTTGAAGTTCTTTGATCAGGGGCGCATTTTTAAAATTTGTGTATGATTTTAGCTAAAAAATGCCAAGTAGCTTCCGAAAATATAAGAAAGTTTGCAGATGATTGTTATCTTTTTTAGATTTTTTATACAAATTTAGAAAAAAGATAAGCTTAAGTGAACTTTTATACAGCTTTTTCTGTCAATTTTTTTGCTTGGCATAAGCATTGCATGAAAAAAACTTAAACCTAACAATTGCAAAAATATACTTTGACTTAAACTTCTTGTTAGAATAGTTTAAGAGAAAAAGGAGATCGACAGCTATGGTATTAAGTTATAGAACTTGGGTTGCAGGCCTTAAATTCTTAGGGCTTGGTGTTTTGTGCCTAAGTTCCGCTGAAACTTTATCACAAATTCGCTATGATCAGCCTATCTCGCAGTATACCTCTTATTGGTCAGGAAGCGCCTCTAAGGTAAGTTGCGTGCTCTCCTATGCAATTGACGGTTATGGTCGGGCTGACTTTACCATGCTCTCAGGTCCACAAAAGCGTCTCTCCTTAGAGCTCTTCCCCTTAGTCGGGATAGGTCAAAAAGCTCAAATGCGCGTCATTTCTGCCCCGCCTGCGTGGAGGCATGGTGGTGAAGAATTAGAATTAGGACGCATTGATATTTTCCCAGGTTTTAATCCTTTTTTAGGTGATTCAGTCTCCTGGAGAGTTTTAACCTCCTTAGACCAAGGCTTGGAGATCTTATTCCCCTTTGCAGATAAAAAGCGCTATCCACGAGATACCGTAGTGCCGGTAATCGCACCAATGGGCTTTCAACAGGAGTTTTCCAAGTTTCAAGAATGCTCTGCCCAACTTTTAGATGTAGCCTACGGCGATGTGGCTATGAATGCTTATTTATTTAAAGAAAATACCTTGGATTTACAGCCACTTTCAAGGGCAGCTTTAGATAAGCAAATTCTTTATTTAACCAATGATAAATCAATTAATAATATTTCAATTTTAGCTTTTGCTTTTGAAAGAGGCTCAAATGAGGCCAATCAAGCCTTAGCGATGCAAAGGGCTAATTTCTTAAAGCAAGAGTTTGTCAATGCCGGATTTAATGCGGACAATATTTCCACTCAAACCTACGATGATGCCGGATCTTCTACGGTTTTAAAAGAAGATCGTGTGTTTGGGGCACGTGCCATTGTTCGTTTGTATCGTGACGATACTTTAATTGATCCAAACCGTGAGGCCTTGATGCCAGATATTGGAATGCCGGGGGCAAAGTTGCCGTGAAAATTTTTAAGTTATTTAGTAAAGAGGGGCGTGAGAATATTGTAATTCTAACGCTCTTTGTCGCAGTGGCTATTGCTTTGGGCTGTATCCTTTATGGCGTGGTCACTTACTATAAAGAAACAAGTGAAGCTACCACCTTAGTTGCTTTAGATAAGATAGGGGAGGGTGATCTAACCACCGCTTCAGTGCTTTTAAAAAAGGCTGGAGATAATGGTGATCCTACGGCAATTGAATATTTAGCGTGGATGGAAACACGCCGGGGCAATTACAATCGCGCCTTAGAGTATGCAAGACAATGCTCGACCATCTCTTCTGTGTGCCTTGAGATCATGGGCGATTTAGCGCTTTTAGGCTATGGTGAGGCCCAAGGTGTGGCCGCTGCCTTATCTTATTTTGAACAAGCGGCACAAAAGGGCCCTAAAGATAAGATTGCCCAAAATAGGATTGATATTTTAGAGCGAGCTTTCCCTTTGGCCAAAGAGGCTAAGGATTATGAAAGATTAGTCGAGACAGCCCTAAAAGCTGGAAGCGCGAGAGCTAATCTTTTAATGGGCGATATGCTCTTTTTAGGAACTACGCTTGAGAGAAATCCCGTTGAAGCTTTTTCCTTGTGGCAAAATGCCAAAGATCAGGGTATTAGTGAGGCTAATACCAGATTAGCAGGTGCCTATTGGCATGGCTATGGGGTAAAAAGAGATCCTAAAACTGCTTTGCAACTTTATCATCATGCAGCCGATGCAGGTGATCCGGTAGCCTGCTATTCCTTAGGTTTGATTTCCTTAAGGCAAGTTAAAGATCATGATGATGCAAATGATCCTGCCTTTGTGCAGGCTAAGCTTCTTTTAGATAAAGCGGCCAATAAAAATTATGGACCTGCCGCCTCTGCTTTGGGCATTTTACTCTTGCATGAAAGACAATCTGAAATAAGATTGGTGCAAGCTGCGCAGTGGTTTAATACTGCCTATCAGCAAATGGATACTACAGGATCTATTTTATATGCGCTAATGCTTTATGCAGGTTTGGGCATGGAGGTTAATGAGGAGCTTGCCTTATCGATTTTATATGAGGAGGAGCAAAATGGCTCAAATGTAGCAGGTGATCTTCTAAGTGCTTTAGCCCACAATAGTGATGCAAAACTTATTTTCGATCAGACCATTGAAGTTTGTGCACACATTTTATTTGGTGAGATTGCCTTTAGAGATGGTGCCTTTGAGGCGCAACTTTATCATGATAATGGCGATCATGCCAAAGTTTACTATCATGCGCCAAATGAAGAGGATGAAAAGGTTATCGCTCAAGTAGGCTCGCGTTATCCAAGACGCGTGGTCAATCCTCGCACCTTTATGATTAATGGTCATTATCTACTCTTACCATCAATTGGTGGAGTCATTGTGCAAAGTGCACCATCCACCGGAGCGCGCGTGTTCAGGCAACTTACTGAGCCGCCACACCCTCCAGTACCACCGGTGCCGCCTGGGTATACAGGCGATCCTTTGCGCCTTGAGTATGGCTTTTAAAAAGAGAGTCGTGATACTAAAAAGCCCCTTTTAAAGGGGCTTTTTCATAAAATTCAATAAGTTTAAATGTCAGTTAAGCATTTTGGATCAAAGGCAAAATAGCCCTCAAGGAAAAGTTTAAGCTCATTAAGGGCAGGGTATTTATCAAGATCATCTTTGATTAAATCAAGAATTTTATTTTTATCATCCGCACTTATTTCATCTAAGCTTAATTCATTACAAAGTTTAGGGTACAAAGCTAAAACCTCTAAACCTTTGGGGCCTAGAATTTTTTTTGCAACTTTAAGATAGCGCTCTTTTATTTCATTAGGCTTTTTTTGTGCAAGAAGAGGCGAAAGGGTGGAGAGTGGGAGCAAACTTAAAGCAGCTTCATTCATGGGGTTTGCAAAATAGCCTTGATAGTTTTTAGGATCAAGACTTGCTCTTCCTGAAAATGGTTTTAAATGTAAATATTTGGAGATGATTTTGCCATCGTTTACCGGATAGTTATCCCAAATCACCGGGGCTTTACCTAAAAGTTTTGTAATTTTAATTAGATCTTCATTGCGAATACTTTTAGATAAAATCTTATTGCCCGTCCAAAAGATGCCAATTTTAGGATCTAAATTTTCCTTTAAATCTTGAAAATAAGTTTTAGGACATTTACCGAAGAGTTTTTCTAAAATTGGATCAAAACTATAGTAGGTGGGGCAAAAGATAATGCGCGTGTGAGGGAGCGCCTCTTGCACGCGATTTACAATTAAAGCTTGTGTTTTACCTAAAGTAGGATCATCTAATTTTAGATCATCAAATAAAATAGCAAGGATATTAAGCTTTAAGCGCTCTACATAAAGTGAGCAAAGCTCTATAAAGTGCTCTAAATTCTCTTTATAAGTTAAAGTCAAATTTACCGGGGAGACTCCCAAGCCAAATGAGATCTTAAGGTTTTGACAGTGCGCTGAGATCTTCTCAAGCTTTAAAAAATCATTCTCATCAAGACCTTTTAGATAGTGTCCTCTTAAATTAAGTGCACCTTTTGGGGCATAGATATATTGGCCAAAGCCTAAAGTCTTTGCGTGTTTTAAAAAGATAAGTCTTGCGTCTTCTTGATATTCATGGCCATAAAAGCCTTCAATGATCCCAGGGGTTTTATTTTCCATAGCACAAACCTTAAATAATTTAACTCGACTTTCCGTGATTAAAATTTAATTCAAAGCCTTTCTAGCAAAGGCTTTCAGGCTCTTTAAAAACTTGTA
>CALXNU010000085.1 GCA_944389835.1 uncultured Succinivibrionaceae bacterium | reverse complement strand
GATCGTTGCACTCAAGGCATAAAGAAGAGTGCAATTAAACTATAATGGGGAGCCGTGTGCGGTAGAGACGCACGCACTGTTCGGAGGGAGGGGCAAGGCGCTAAACGCCATCCCCTACCCCTATTTTAGGCACTTAAAAATTATCGTTTATTAAGATCCTTTTACATCCTCCTTAACGTCAGGGTTATTTAATAAAGTTAATAAAATGCCTCTATTTTGGCTTGTACTTGCGAAGTTAAAACTAAGCCAAAGTAGCGACTGTCAAATGAGTCTGACTTCAAGTTCCCAACTAACATTTCACCTTGCTCTAAAGTTTTGGCAAGATTTAAAGAAGGTAACTTTCGGCCATACTGATCTGCTCTTATTGGAGCAGTATTTGGCAATAAGTGATTATTTACGGTAATGCCCCTGTGATTTATTGCAATCTCATCACCACTTAAAGCCAAAATCCTTTTGCCTACGGGGGCTAAATTATTTTTACAAGAGCCAAGACCTAAATAACCGCGCTTAAAAGCAAATTGAGCTTGAGCCTCATCTAAGCACAATAAGATAAGATCACCGCGTTTAAGCTTAAGATCCTCTTGTGCTTTGTATAAACCTTTAGGCAAAGATGCTGAAACATTAAAGTAGAGGTTCGCTTTTTCAAGATAGATATTAAGTAAAAAAGCTAAAGCTAAACTTAAGGCTACAGCAAGATTAAAGGCTTTTAAAAGCTTTATGGTCATAGCTTCTTTGCAAGAAGACTCTGCCTTTTTAAGACGCAAGAGCTCCTCTTTCTCCTTTTTATTGATAAATCTCATTTACAAAACAGTACTTATCAAAAGCGTTAGTACTGTCTTGAGCTTGTTTAGTTTCAACTAAATAAAATCCAAGCTCTGAGAGTTTTACGATTTTGATTTGACTCTCAGTTTTTATATTTTTTTGCTGGTTTTGATAAAGGTTAATTACCTGTATGCTAAAAAGTGGCATAACATCCTCACATAAGCCTAAACTTGGTTTAAGTTGTTGAGCGCCATTTTATAGAAGGCAAAAATTAAAAAAGCTAAAGTGTGAAAATCATTTTAGATAATTTAGAACATAAAAAATAAATTATTGAAGAATAAACGTAATTTTTAAGAATAAGCGCTAATTTATTTTTGTAAAAAATTTTTAAGGGCTGTTTTGGCTCTATTTTACTAAGATTTTCCATTCATATTATTTTAATTTAAATGTATATAAAATAACATTTTGAATTTTAGTCTTATATTAAAGTTAATTTTACACATAAAAACTTTAGGCAGTATTTAGGATAATTTATAGTCAAGAGCAGGAAAAATTACCTGGGGAGCGTGAGCGTTATCTTTTAAGATTTGGCACGTGCTTTTTTGCAAAATTGTTTTGTTGCGACATCGTTAATTCGTGATCCTTATTGCATTTTTTAGGTAATCTTTTTGGAAAAGTGTAAGCTAGTCTAGGTTTTAATAAAAGAAGGTGCTCAATTTTGTGAAGATTTGTTTAAAATGTAATAAATACAACCGTTTGCAAATTTACGAGATTGATAGGGAACAGATCTTAGATAAGCGAGGCTCAAATGACTGTTACTTTAAAAGATTTAGCCAAAGCGTGTGGAGTTTCAGTTGGAACAGTGTCTCGCGCTTTAAATGATAAAAATGAAGTGTCAGCTGAAACCTCAGAGAAAATTAAACAATTAGCGCAATCTCTAGGTTATGTGCCAAATCGTGCTGGAAGAGCTTTATCTGCCCAAAAGAATTTATCTTGTATTGGAATTTTGCTACCTAGCATTAACTCACCTTTTTTTGACGATATGAAACGAGGTATTGATGAGGCGCATCGTGAGTTTAAGGATTTAGGCTTAGATGTCGCTTTAGTCGAAGAAGAAGGCTGGGATGTAGACGCACATTTAGTAGCTATTGATAAACTTGTGCAACGCGGTTGTAAGGCTTTTGCTTTATGCACGGTAGCAGATGAGAGAATTAAACAAAAAATCAATGAGCTAAGCGCCGAAGGCTATCCGGTTTTACTTTTAAATAACAATATCCCAGGCACGCAAGGCGTGTGCTTTGTCGGTCCTGATTACTTTAAATCAGGTCAAATTGCCGCAGGTATGTTAGATAAATGCACTCAAGGTAAAAGACTTGAACTTTTAATTGTGATGGGTCTTAAAGTCCATAATGGACATAAACAAAGAGTTGAGGGCTTTTTAGCAGAACTTACCCGCCGTAAGGTGGATTTTCAAGTGGTAGCTTCAGTTGAAGGACATGACAACGATATCATCACGCAACAGGCAACCATGCAGGCTTTCTACGAGCATCCTGAGATTAATACGGTTTATATGGCAACAGGATCAGGAGTTAGTGGTTTGGGAGCTGCGATCATTGCAAATCGTGAGCAAAAGCGTTTTGTCATAGCTTGTGATGAAATCTACACAACAAGAGAATTAGTAAAAGGGGATATTATTGATTTTGTAATTTGCCAAGAGACCAAGATGCAAGGCTATCAATGCATTAAGAAATTGCATGAGTGTTTAGTCAAGCCTCGCGGATCTGTGGTCGGTGATTATATTTGCGACAATTTAATTAAAATTAGGCCGCATTTTGAGTAAGCTTAGGCACTTTGTAGCTCAATATAATGTATAAGCAAAGACAGATAATTCTGGCTTTTCTCGTCATTTTCATCAAGATTTCCGGCAATAAGCTCAATTTCTTTTAAATAAGCTTTGAGGGCTTTTTGCATTCTAGCTTCAATGATTTTTTGATAGAGTTCAAGCTCTTGATCTATAAAAGTGCCTAAAAAGTTTGTCGCTCTAAATAAAAAGACAAATTGCCTAAAATAAGGTGAAGACTCAAGGGGCGCTTGAGTTAAAGCACGGGGATTTTTAATTAAAAACTCTTGATAGTACTTAAGATCAAGCGTACTTAATTTTTTAAAAAAGCTATAACCTAAAGGAAGAGTGTCACTTTCTTGAAGTAAGGTCAAAGCCCTACTGTCTTGAGCTGTAGCTTTAAGTTTATCTTGAATATTATGAAGTAAATCTTGAGTGAGATTTAATTTAGCAAGTCTTTTTGAGGTGAGAATAGAAAGCGGGGCTAGAGTTTCATTTAAAAGAGGATTTAGCACAATTTTTTCAATTTCACCGTCTTGATAAGTAAGTGCTTCATAATAAGGATTTTGCTTAAGATTAGGATCGCCTGTAATTTTGTTTATCGGTAAGACTAATTTTAATAGTCCTTGGTGATTAATTAATACTTGAACTTCTTGATTGTAATAAGCTTTATCTAAGGTTTGTAATTTTTGCTCATTATCGCGTGAGACAAAAGCACACATCTTAGGTTCAAGTTTTAAAAGATAAAAATAAAGCGTAATTAAATCTTGTAAGGGATTTTCAGAGGCAGCGCCGGTCTTTAACTTTAAAGCTTTAAGATTGTTATTTAAGTTTTTAAAGTTTGGAAGTTTAGTTTCTGAAAAATAATGACATAAACTTAAAAGGTTTTTAAGTTCTATTACTTTTTTGGGAATATTTAATAAAGTTGGGGGTAAAAAAGAGCGTAAGGCTAAGCTTTCAAAGCTTTCAAGATAACTTAAATCCCAGGTAATTAAAGTTAAGTTCTCAGAAGTTAGAATTTTTGCTAATTCAAAATAAAACTCATTTTCTAAAAGTCCTGTAGAGAGACTTTTAGGATCTACTCTTGAGCGCATTAAATGCGCAGGAGAGGGGAGAACATGTGCGGGGATCTTACAACGTAGAGTTTGCTCTTGACCGATGGGATTGCCTAAATTGTCACATCTTAAAAATCTAATACCACAAAGTCTAGATTCAATCCCTTTACCACCAATGGTTAAGGGTACTAAAAAAAGTAAGGAAGAATGATTGTTCATGAAAATTAATTAAAAAGATAAGCCCCAAAGCTTGGGGCAATATGTATTAATTTAGATATTTTTAACAAAGCTTGAGGTTTTCTACCTTATTTAAATTGCCTTGTTGTCTCATCATATTTAAAGCCTGCATCTTGAAGTTTAGAGCATAACAATTCTTTATCAAGCTCCTCTCTTGCGCAAAGCTCATCTAATGTGAGTTCATCATCTCTTAACAGCATATTAACCGCACTTAAGAGAATAAAAGGATCCATGGTTTTGTAGTGGGTAAGTGGAATGGCCATTGATTATTCCTCCTCTACAGTAATTTTAATGCTATCGCGGATCTGACAGGCCTTTTGTGTAGCATCTTGAATTGTATCACCTAAGGCTAAGGCAACGCCCATACGTCTTTCACCATTAACTTCAGGTTTACCAAAAATGCGCAAAGAGCCATTTGGGCAAGTAGCAAGTGCTTCACTTAAACCTTGATAGCATAATTTATTGCCATGGCCTTTAACTAAGATGGCAGCGGAGGCTGCAGGGCCAAAGTTTTTAATTTCACCAATTGGAAGTCCAAGTAAGGCTCTTGCATGAAGGGCAAACTCAGATAAGTTTTGGGAAATTAAAGTTACCATGCCGGTGTCGTGTGGGCGAGGTGAGAGCTCTGAGAAGATGACACTCTTGCCACAGATAAAAAGCTCAACGCCAAAAATACCAAAGCCGCCTAAGGCTTTGACAACTCTTGAGGAAATTCTCTTACACTCAATTAAAACTTCATCTTCAAGAGGCTCAGGTTGCCAGGACTCACGGTAATCACCGTTTTCTTGGCGATGACCAATTGGCTCGCAGAAGTGAATGCCATCAATAGCGGAGACGGTTAACAGGGTGATTTCGCGATCGAACTTTACAAAACCTTCCACAATCACGCGACTTTCATGACCGCGACCTTCAGTGCAAGCATACTCAAAAGCCTTTTCAATATCATCCTCACTCTTTAAGGTACTCTGTCCTTTACCTGAAGAGCTCATCACAGGCTTCATAATGCACGGGAAACCTACCTTGCTAATTTGCTCATGAATTTCTTTTACTGAAGAGGCAAAGAAATAAGGTGAGGTTGGTAAATCAAGTTCTTTAGCCGCAAGCGTTCTAATCGCTTCGCGGTTCATAGTAAAGTTAACAGCTTTTGCCGAAGGAATTACTTTTAAGCCTTCTTTTTCTTCAAGCTCAAGGAGGGTATCAGTGGCAATAGCTTCGATTTCTGGGATTACAAAATCAGGTTGTACTTGATGGATAAGCGCAGTTAAAGCGGTTTTATCCTTCATATCTAACACCGCGTGCTCAGAGGAGACTTGCATGGCTGGGGCATTATCATACCTATCGCAGGCCACAACTTTTACTCCAAGACGCATTAATTCAATAGCAACTTCTTTACCAAGTTCACCAGAACCTAAAAGTAGTGCGGTGGTTGAATGTGATTTTTGCGCGGTGGTAATTTCAGTAGAAGAGCTCATAGTCATACCTTTACATGCCTTAAGAAAAAAAGGCGCTATTAAAATACCAAGACATTATACAATAGCTTTAACTTTTAGCTAAAAATGCGTATGGGTGATAAGGTGAAAATTCTAGCTGATCAAGCAATGCCAAATGCTCTGGAGACTTTTAGTGCTTTTGGTGAGGTTTATTTAAAGCAAGGGCGTGAGATTACAGCGGATGATTTAAAAGATATAGATGCTTTAATGATTAGATCTGTAACTAAAGTTAATCACAATCTTTTAGAAAAAGCTCCTAAACTTAAATTTATAGGCACCGCTACGGCAGGTTATGATCATATTGATGTCAAAGAAGTCGAAAAGCGTGGCATAAAGTGGACCGCAGCTCCTGGGAATAATGCACAAAGTGTGGGTGATTACGTGTTATCAGTATTATTAGTATTAGCCCAGCGCTTTGATCTTAATTTAAAAAATTTAAGTTTAGGAATTGTGGGTTTAGGTCATACTGGAAGTGCGGTTTTACAAAGAGCATCGCCTTTATTTTCTAAAATTGTAATGCGAGACCCGCCTTTAAACCGTCAGGGGGTAGAAAACGTTGCTACAAGTTTAGAGGAAATTTTAGCTTGTGATATCGTAACTTTACATGTGCCTTTAATCAAAGAAGGTGAAGACTGCACCTATCACCTGTTAGGGAAAGAGGAACTTTTAAAGTTAAAGTCTCATCAAGGGATTTTAATTAATGCATCGCGTGGGGATGTGGTAGATAATGAGGCTTTATTAGAGGTTTTACAAGAAGACTCAAGTTTTAGAGTATGGCTTGATGTTTTTGAACAAGAGCCTGCGCTTAAAGTTCCACAATTATTACCTCTTTTACAAGGCGCAACTGCACATATTGCAGGTTATTCCTTAGATTCTAAATATAAAGCAACCTTTATGTTAGCTAAGAGTTTTGCCAAGGAGTTTAATTTACCTTTTAAGAATACTCTTGTGGTGCCTCAAGCTGAGCTTGAAAATTTAGATCTTAAGGTTAAAACACTAGATCTTGATTTAATTTCACGCTTAGTCTTTTCTATCTATGATGTAAGGCGGGATAGTAATCTTTTTAAAAATCGCTTTGTCGATGGTAAGTCTTTTGATCTATTGCGCAAAAACTATCGTGAAAGAAGAGAGCTTTCCACTTTAACCTTGCATGGTATTGAAGATCAAAACTTAAGAAAGCTCTTTGAGCAATTAAGTTTTAAAGTAGCTTAAATTTAGGAAAAAGGCTTTAAGTCAAAAGGAATTTTAAAGTCGTAAGCTTTTTGTTTAAGATCAAAAGAGCCACTGCGAAAACCTTCTAAATCCAAGGTAACATATAAAAAACCTTGGGTTTTAAAGAAAGGCACGATGCGCTCATTAAGCTTTAAAGCCTCATTTAGACTTTTAAGATCAAGCTCAATTCTGGCTAAATCTTGATGCACTCTAACTCTTACATTGTAAAAGCCAAGTTCCTTTAAAAAGTTTTCACATAAGGCTACGGACTCAAGACGCTTTTTACTTAATTTTTCACCATAGGCAAATCTTGTAGCAAGACAGGGGCTTGAGGGTTTGTGGCTTACTTTAAGATTCAAGATTGAGGCTAAAGATCGAATTTCAGCTTTTTTAAGTCCACAAAGACCTAGCGGACTTAAGATCCCAAGTTCGCTTAAAGCTTTAAGGCCTGGCCGGAATTGGAAGCGATCATCATCATTGGTGCCATCTAAAATGCTTTGGCAATTAAGAGCTTGGGCTTTTTCTTTAAGCTTTAAAAAAAGATCTTTTTTGCACAGGTAACAGCGATTAGGTGGGTTATTGACAATCTCTTCATTAATAAGCTCATCTTGCTCAACTACATTAAGTTTAAGCTTGAGGCTTTGGCAAAATTGTTCACAAAGCTCTAAATCCTCTTTAGGGTTTAAGGTTGATTTAAGATAGATGGGGAAGATTTGGCTTTGGGGATCTTTGACCTCTAAAGTAAGCTCTTTTAGAAGTAAAGAGCTATCAACCCCGCCTGAAAAGGCCACCGCAGTGGGGCCTTTGTTTAAGATTTTTTGTAAAAGAAGCTTTAATTGAGCTTCTTTATCTGAGGTTTCTTTACTTATCATGATCAAAGAAAGCCTGTCTTAATTGTGCCTTAACGAGATCTAAAACCTCATCATATGCAAGATTATGCTTTAAAGATAAGTCTTTAATACTTTCATATTCTGGGTAATAGCGGTAACTTTTTGTGTTATCAAGAGGGGATAAATCAACCTGTTTGACTTTAATCTCACCTAAAGTGCTGTTAAAAGTTATGATCTCACGTGGCAGTATAAAGCGTTGCATGGTTGTAAAACGAAGACCTATGGAGGTACTTTCTTTTAAGAGAAGCTTTTTTAAAGTCTCAAAATGCTCGCTTTCACAAATTACGGTAATTAATGTTGCAGGGCGCATTTTTTTCATAAAGATTGGTGTGAAGAACACATCTAAAGCTTTTGCGGCAAAAAGCTTTTCCATAAGAAAGCCCAAGTTTTCAGCGCTTGCATCATCAATATTAGTTTCAATTTTGATGATCTCTTTTTCACCTGCGGCATGAGCTATAAAAGAAGTGTCCTGTGAGGCTTCCTCTAAAAGTAAAGCTCTAAGATAGGTAGGCTTAGCGTAGTCTCTTTTGCCTGCACCAAAGCCTGCTTTCACAATGGTTGCCTCTTTGGGTAATGCTTTTTCTTGTGATCTAATTGCCGCGGCAATGGCAGCCCCCGTGGGGGTGATAAGCTCACCTTCTATTTGGGAGAATTTTAATGGTAAAGCGTGCTCTACCATGATATTTACTACCGCAGGTACAGGAATTTCCAAGACCCCATGCTGACATCTAATCTTGCCAAAACCTTCAGTAAGGGAGGGGATAATAGTTTTTTCAATGCCAAGACCGGTATAAAAACAGGCAAAGGCTAGAATATCGGCAATTGAATCTAAAGCTCCAACTTCATGAAAGTGCACTTCATCAAGTGAGGCACCGTGGGCTTTAGCCTCAGCGTAAGCCACAATGCTAAAAATTTTAATAGCTAAGGCCTTTGCTTTGTCACTTGCGCTAGAGTCATTTATGATTTTCGTGACATCATGTAAATTACGGTGGACATGGGAGTGATGATCGTGTTCATGTGGGTGCTCATGCTCATGGAGGTGTTCATATTCATGGGGGTGCTCATGAAGATGTTCATGTTCGTGTGGATGGTCATGACTGTGAGTGTGCTCATGAGGTGGAAGGTCGTGATCTAAATTATGATGTAAATAATTAAGATCATGATCGTGATTGTCATGTTCTAACTCTACATCAAAGCTTGTACAGTCAAGAGCGCCGCGTTTGCGTCTTGAAAAATTAACTTTAAGCCCGGCAAGGTTTAGCTTTTGCAGCACCTCTAAGACTTCTTGTTTTAAAGATTCAGGGGCTAATTCAGCTAAAGCTGCTACTGCCATATCACCACTTATGCCATAACTTGCATCAAGATATAAAGTACGCATGATTGTTCCTTAAAAGTTTTTGCTTTGACGGTTGATTTGATGGGCAAGATAGCCTGCACCATAGCCATTATCAATATTAACGGTGCAAACTCCATTAGCACAGGAGTTGAGCATAGTTAAAAGTGCAGATAAACCTTTGAAATTTGCTCCATAGCCTACGGAAGTTGGTACACAAATTACAGGTGAGCTTACAAGACCTCCAATTACCGTTCCCAAAGCTCCTTCCATACCGGCAATTGCCACTACGCAATTGGCCTTTTCAATTTCAGGTAAGGCACTTAAAAGTCTGTGTAGACCACTTACTCCGATGTCATAGAATCTTTTTACACAAGAGCCAAAAAACTCTGCCGTTTGTGCGCACTCTTCGGCAACTTTAATATCAGCAGTTCCTGCAGAGCACACGGCAATTAAGCCTTTATGCGCTTTATTTTCTTTTTCAATTTTTAAGATCCCGCTGTGACTGTCAAAGATCGCTTGAGGAATATGCTCTTGTATGAGACTTGCTTGATGTAAATTGGCGCGGGTGCCTAAAACCTCACCTTCGCTTTGGTAAATTTGTTTGTAAATCTCCAGGAGATGATCATCACTTTTATTTTGGCAAAATACGACCTCAGCACAGCCTTGACGTAATTTGCGACTAGTATCTAAACGAGCAAAACCTAAATTTAAAAAACTCGTGCTTTTTAATTCTTGTTTAGCACTTTCAAGATCTAGTTGCCCCTTTTGGACTTTACTTAAGATCTCATCAATATCCACAATTTACTCCTAATGCTTAAACTAAAAGATTAGTTATAAGTCCACTAATGCAAGCAAAGGCCATTATAAAAATAAGATAGAAGCAAAAGGCTCTTGCCCCTAAAATAATTTTAACCGCGCTTAAATTAGTAATTTTAGTTGCAGGTCCGGTGAGCATAAAAGCACAGGCCGCTCCCATACTCATACCTGAGAATAACCATTCTTGTAAAAGCGGAATGGTACCTCCACCACAAACATAGACCGGAACGCCAATCGTTGCGGCGGCAAAGACACCAAATTCGCTGTTTTTGCCAAAAAAGGAGGCAAAAAGATCACCTGGAACTACACGGGTGAAAATAGCTGCTAGCGCAATACCAATTAACACATAAGAAAAAGTGGCTTTAAGATTTCGATAAACATTTTTTAAAAAGCGCATTACAAGATTAGGATCGGTATCGCGATTTTTGGGGTCTGAAAAACTTGTAAAGTTAAAAAAACCACCTTGAGGATAAAAACGCCAGATTAAAAGTCCGGCAGTAAGTGCACAAAAGAAAGCTGAAATTAATTTTACCCAAAAAGCTGTTTCACCAAGAACTAATGAGTAAATTACAAGTTGTGGATTAATTAAAATTGAACCTACCATAAAAGAGGCTAGAAAATCTTCTTTAATACCTTGTCTTGCTAAAGATGCGGCAATAGGAATAGTGCCATACATGCACAAAGGTGAGATA
The DNA here is from genome assembly GCA_944389835.1 of uncultured Succinivibrionaceae bacterium. Taxonomy (GTDB): domain Bacteria; phylum Pseudomonadota; class Gammaproteobacteria; order Enterobacterales; family Succinivibrionaceae; genus Avisuccinivibrio_A. The sequence goes on along the minus strand of CALXNU010000085.1, from coordinate 696 downwards.
AAGCCTAAAATAACTGCAATGATAAGACCTAAAAAACCTAAACTTTGTAAACCTAATTTAGCAACTGCTTTATTAATTGAGTTTTTAGCAAATACTGAAATAAAAGATCCCACGAACATTCCAATTAAGTAATAGGGAATAATTTGTAGAAATTGAACCTCACAATAAAACCAAAAATAAATAAGTTCGCCTTTAATAAACTCAAGTACGCTGTCCACAAGAAAACCTTAAATTTAACCGTTATTAAAGTAAGATTTAAAAATTAAGGCAGAGTATTCTGCCTTAATATAATATGCAAATTAGTCTATAGATTTGAGTTGATAGTTACGATTTCCAAAACCAATTTCTTGAGCATGATCAAAAATTAATAAACCATTGCGGCTTTCAATACGCTCAATTAAGTTCTTGCTATCAGGTGCTGCATAAACTAAATCAATGCAAGCTTGATCTAAAGCTACTGGATCAAATGAAGCTAAAATACCAATATCATGCATATCAGGTTTTGCAGGATTGCCATCACAGTCACAGTCAACTGACATATTATTCATCACCGTAATAAAGAGCATCTTATTGCCATGGTCATAATAGTCATAAACTGATTTGGCAGCCTCAGCCATAGATTGAAATAAATGTCCGCGCAATCCCATTATCTTTAGATGATGGGTCTAGCGGACTCAATGTTATAATGTGACACAT
>CALXNU010000084.1 GCA_944389835.1 uncultured Succinivibrionaceae bacterium | reverse complement strand
TAGCTTATATAAGCGCTTTGTTCCCTGATTTGGAAATAACGCAGATTTGGACATAACTTGAATAGCCATAATCAATGCTTATGGAGCCTTCATCGCCAGGTGTTGCTTGCCCATCATAATGAAAAGAAGTGGTATCTATATGCACTTCAGTAGGAGATAATCCCAACTTTTCAGTAATAAGATTTGCACATAAAACATAGAGTTTTTCACAGTTTGCATCATAAACATCATCAAGAAATCTACCTAAAACATGTCGATTTAGATCCTCAGGTACAATGTTTGCCCCAAGTAAGGCATCTATAGGGCGATTTTGGAAAAACTCTGCTGTTCCATAAAGCGTTTGATAGGGAACACTAAGTAGTTGTAAGACTAATGATTTAAGGATTTGGCCACTATTTGCCTTAACATTAGAACCTACTTTACCCATGAAAGAATTAACAAAAGCTTCAAGTCCCAGCCAATCAATGATTCCCGCGATTAAACCTGTAGTGTCAACTGCAGTTGCTATCACATCTAATTGATTACCAAAGATTAAATCAGGTGATTGAGATATTATTGCTGTTCTATTATGTACATTTTCAGATAGCTGATTGTTTAATTGTGATACTGCTTTTGAATCGCTAAAGGTGATGCTCATAACAACTCTCCATAAAATCATGAGCAAATTTACTAAAAACAGCTCTAAAATCTAGTAGCAAATATAAAATCTGATCGAAATCTCAAATTTCAAAGAAAAACTATTGTTATAGTGATCTTTATCTCAAATTTTAGAAAATTAGAGCTTTACAAAAATCAAAAGTTATGATTAAAAGAGAGCAGAAAATTCACGTGGGTAATTTAATCTAAAAATTTACTGCTCAATGTCGGTTACACCCCTTTACCCAGCACTTAGAAATTAAAAACGGAAATTGTGCGTGGGTTTTATCCTTTTTAACCGAGGAAAGCTTTGAGAAGCTCTATCAAGCAAAACTTACAACTTGCCAAAGTTTTATCTTAAAACATAATAATCAACCAGTGGAAATTACCGAGCGTGAAATACAGATCCTAAGCTTAAAAGACTTAAATGATCTGCTCTACAACGCTCAAACCCCACCTATCTACAGAGTTGAATTTATCACGCCTACTGCCTTTAAAAGCCAAGGGGCTTATGTAATCTTCCCAAACTTAAGACTTATCTACCAGAGCATTATGGCAAAATATGATGCCTCGTACTCTACTGAAACCTTAAAAGATGGGGAGACATTAGAGGAACTGTGCAAAGCAAGCTCAATTATCGGTTACAACCTAAGAACTGTGCCTTTTAGCCTTGAAGGTGCCAGAATTAATGGTTTTTGTGGCACGATCACCTTAAAACTCTCAAAAAATCGCACCTTAAACAACTTCATTAACCTCTTATTTACTTTTGCCTCTTACTCAGGAGTAGGGATCAAGACCACACTTGGTATGGGGGCTTGTCGGATTTTGCCTATGCAGCCTAAAAGTACCAGGCAAAACAGCTAATTTAGCCTAAGATTTTGCCAAAACTTTAACTTAACAAGTTGAGAGCTTAATTCCTTTGTCGTCATAGCCTCTTTGCTGAGGCTTTAACTTTTTCTTTTTAATTTTTGCCAAACTTACAGTGGCAAAAAAGCATTTCTAAAAGCAGAAAACCGTCCCCGTAAGAGGAAAAGCTGAATTAAAACAAGTAGTTTTAAGCAAAATAGAGCCAGTTCCGTCCCCTGTGAGAGAAATTATATCCAACTTAGCAAGGCGCTTGTCTGTCATTAATAGCCAGCCCCGCAAGGAATCACGCTTGAAAATTTTAAAGGGATTTTTAGTATGTTTTTTATACTCCTAAAGCCTATTTTTGCTTGTTTTTCTATAACTTAAAATTTATACTTTTATTTAAATAAAGGCTTTTTGAGGGAAATTTTATGACGGTAGATTATCAAAAATTGTCTCTAGACACTACATCGTTTAGCGATTTTATCTTACAGTCAAAAATTTATGTGGATAAAACAGATCTTATCGCAAGTCTTGCGCGAAGAGATTATCCTATATTTTTAGCCCGTCCTAGACGCTTTGGTAAATCTACCTTAGTTAGCACCTTTGAAGAGCTTTTCGCTCATGGCCTTGAGAAATTTAAAGGGCTTAAGATTGATACGCAAAACTTGTGGCACGATAAGACTTATAAGGTCTTGCACTTAGATCTGTCCTATATCAAAGAAAATACAAACGAGTTTTCTTTTTCCTCTAAATTTCAAGAAATAATCGTATCTGGTCTTAATGATTTAGGTATAGAAACTACTAGATCTTCTTACGCTGTAACTTCTTTTAAAAACGCTATTAAAAAGTTACCTAACCGCTCTTTAGTGCTTTTAATTGATGAATACGATGCACCTTTAACTACAGCAATGGGTGATCCTATTGAGTTTAACCGCAGAAGAAACATTATCTCTGAATTTTTCTTAAGCATTAAAAGCTACTCTGCTAAATTTAGATTCATTTTTATAACGGGTGTAACGCGGTACTCTCACGTTTCTATTTTCTCTGCATTTAACAATATTATAGATTTAAGTTTCAATCCTCAGTATGGCGCAATTTTAGGCTATACCCAAGAAGAGCTTGAGTTTTACTTTAAAGACTATCTTGAAAATGCAGCTCATGCTTTAAATGAGGAAAATAACACTAATACCTACACCTATGAACTTGTTTTACAAAAAGTTAAGGATCATTATGATGGCTATTCTTTTGATAAAAAATGTCGTACTCACGTCTATAATCCATGGTCAATCTTAAACTTTTTGAGTGCCCCTCAAGATGGTTTTGGTAATTACTGGTTAGAAACTGGTGGTTCTCAGCCTTCAATTCTTGTGAATTACTTTAAATCGGTAATTGACAGAAAAATTGATAAGAGTGAGCTTTTAAATTATTTAGGCGACAATATAGAAATTCCTGTAGAACTTGATAGCTTATGCCCTACTATTGAAAGTATAGAAGAAAGTACTTTCCCCTTTGAGGCGATTTTGTATCAAGCAGGATATTTCACCCTAAAAAGAGTTGATGATCTTGACTATTATATTGGTATTCCTAATGTAGAGGTAGAAAAGGCTTTTATTAAAATTGTCATTGAAAATCTAATCAATAAAAGCACTCAACAATTTAGATTACAGCATAAACAAGAGGCAAGAGATGCATTAAATCATAAAGATCTTAAGGGCTTTAAAGACTTGCTGAATGTAATTTTAAATGAGTTCTCATATGAAAGTCTGCCAAGCTTTAAAGAGGTGCACTTTAGAGATGTTTTCAAGGTAATGCTGTGTTGTATGGGTTTTGTAGCTTATACAGAATATCAAACCGCGCAAGGTAGATCTGATTTAAACGTGATTACCGATAAATATCTGTATGTAATTGAGTTTAAAGTTATTTCAGATAACGATCCTGCTTTAATTGCTAAAGCGCTTAATATTGCCAAAGAGCAAATTAAAGATCGCAAATACAACTTAAGACTAGACTCTTTTAATAAGCGTGAGGTTGTCCCTTTAGCTTGCGTAATTGTCAATCAAAGCAAAGATGCAACTCATGATAAGCCTTATCGTGAGCTTGTGGAGCTTGTTGAGGTTAGCTCTTAATTGATAGACATTTAATTTAAAGCAGAAGATAGACTTCTTTCATTTAGTCAATGGACGACACCACTGCCCAAACAAGATGGCACTAATATTTACGGTAACGTGCTCTATAGTAACTTTGACTCAGATGGGGCTAATTGGGAAAGTGATGGCTACAGTGCCCTCATAGGTTTTGACACTAAATTAAGCTCTAACTTTACGTGGGGGCTTAATCTTACCTTAAGTAGCCTAGATACAGAGCTTGATGGAAATAACAGTGCCTCTTCAGATGCCGTAAGCGCGCTTCTTGGTGCCCGCGTTTTATACCGTCCTGAAGATGCAGGCTTTTACCTGCAAGGAAGTCTTCGCGCGGGTGTTCAGGAAGCAGATTTAGATCGTACCGTGAACATTGGTATCTACCGCGCCTCCATGGAAAGTGATTGGCACTCCTTTATCGGTACTATGCAAGCTACCATAGGCTATGATCTACTCTTCTTAGAAAGTGGCAATAGCCTTCGCACGGGTCCTTTTACGGGTGCTCATTATGCTCTCATCCACACCCCTGATCTTGATGAAAGTGGGGATGCTGCTATCAGTAGCTTCTATGATTCATCCCTGCAGATCAACAGCAGTGACTTGTTATAGGTCTATGATAGACCTCAAGTGTACCTGTCTAAATCAAATTATCGTTAAAAACGGAGACGATGAAGACAAGACAAACTAATCTAATCCTAAGTTTTTAATGCTAAAGTACTCTTATGTTTATAAGTTTTTTTAGGATTTTGATATGAAAGGACTTTTTGATAACTTAAAAGACACCTTAGGCTCGATGATCCCATCTGACAATAACAATAATGGGGATAACAAAAAAAGCGGCCCTTTAAATGGCATGGGAGGCATGTTAGGAGCTACTGCAGTAGGTGGCATTTTAGGCGCGCTTTTAGGCGGATCTAAGGGTCTACAAAAAACAGCAAAAAATGTGGCCGCAGTAGGAGCTGGTGCTGCAGTTGCAGGTCTTGCTTATTCTTTCTTACAAAAATGGCGACAAAACTCCAAGCAACAGTCCCAGGATTTGGCACAAAATCCAAATCCTTTTGCTAATCAAAATACTTATAGCCCACAAGGCACTCCTCAAGCTTATACCCCGCAAGGTGGTGCGGTAACTTCCTATGAGCAAAATTTTAGCGTTGAAGATCAAGGAGCTCTTCTGCTTTTAAAGGCGATGATCTTCTCTGCTCGCGCAGATGGTCACATTGATGAGTCCGAAAGACAAATGATTGAGGCTTCAGCTCAACAACTTGGTGCTAATGTACAAAATGTCATTCACTCTTATATGACTTGTCCTTTAGATCCTAATGCCATTGCAAGAGAAGTTAAGGACAGAAGCATGATCCCAGATCTTTACAAGCTCTCAGCGGCTGTCATTTATTGCGATAACTTTATGGAGCAAAGCTATCTTGCAGGTTTAGCCCAAGCTTTGGGTATTCCTGAAAATCAAAAGCAACAATTAGATGTTGAGGCAAGCGTATTGCGTCAACAAATTCAGGCGGCACAATAAACAAACAAGGACGTAAGCCCGCCTATTGCGGGCTTAAATTTAGTGTAGAGGTGGATAATCTTTTAAGATTTGCTCCATCTCATTTAAAATGCGCTTTTCTGAGACCTGACAGGCCACCCCTAATTGCTGGGCAAAATAAGACACACGTAGCTCTTCTATCATCCATTTAAGTTCTAGCAATTCTTTGGGTACTAAATCTTTTGGATAACGAGTCTTAAGTCCATTTAAACGATTAGTTAAGGCCTCAAGCTTGGTAGCATAAAGCTTATCGCGATTTACATCACGTAAAATCTTTTGGATCCTCTCAATACCTGCTTGTAAGTAACGTGGGATCTCTTTTAAATGCTCTTCACTAGTTTGTGATATAAAGCCTTTATAGACTAAACTGTCAAGCCAAGTTGAAGCCTCACTATAAGAGTAGGCTACTTCAAAGGAGATCTTACCTTTTAAAAGTCTTTTAAGCTCATGAGCTCTAACTAAAATCGCTTCTGTTTCAAGGGCAATTTGCAAAGCCGTATCATTTAAATTGGCCTTAACTTTATTAAGTAGTAGCTCAAAGCTCTCTTTATTCCAAGCCACCCCTCCTTCTTGATTTATGATACGCAAGATGGCCGCTTTAACTAAATCTAGGATAAGCTCTTTTATCGTCCCTAAGGGCTGATAATACATAGAAAGCTTAGCGCGATTGGGCAAATGCGACTCTAAGTAAGACGTTGGAGTTTTAATGGAGAGCAAAATAAGTTGCACCGTTCCCTCAAGCATAGAGCGCTCTTGTCTTTGCGGAGTATCAAAAAGCTCCACGCTCACGCCATTGTTTTTAGCCACTAAAGCTGGGTAGGCAATGATATTAAGCGATCCTTGAACAGTGGTTTTCTCTTTTAGAATGGTACCAAAAGTCCAAGATGAGCTGATAGTTTTAGCTCTCTTATCTGACACTACTACCTTTTGTAACGCATCTTGGGCTTTAGTTTGTAATTTTTCACATAAGATCTTAAAGTTTTTACCAGTTTCAATAACCTGACCTTTAAGATCTTCAATAATAAAGTTAAAGGTTAAATAAGCTGGAATTTGTGTTACATCAAAGTCTTTAACCTCAATAATCTCACCGCCCATGCGGGTTAGCTTTTGAGCTGCTACCTCGTATAAATTCCCCTCTAAAGGAGTTACCGCCTCAAGTAAGGCATGAGCATAATCTGGAGCTGGAATGAGATTTCGTCTTAATTTTTTAGGTAAAGAGCGAATTAAGGAGGCTACTAATTCCTCTCTTAAACCTGGAATTTGCCAGGTAAAGGCATCAGCTTTGATTTGATTGATAACTGTAACTGGAATATGTACTGAGACACCATCTAATATCTCACCTGGACTAAACTTGTAGGAGAGTTTAAGCTCAAGAGCTCCCATCTTCCAAGTTTTAGGATATAAAAGGGCTTTATTAACGCCTTCTTGAGAGGCCGTAATATCCTCTAAAGTAAAATCTAAAAGCGTAGGATTTACTTTACTTGCCTTTTTCCACCAAAACGTTAAAGCTTTCGTGGTAGTAAGATCGGTTGGAAGACGTTTATCATAAAACTCCTCCATCACCGACTCATCGACTAAAATATCGCGCCGTCTTATCTTATCCTCATACTCTAAAACCTCTTGCGTAAGCTTAAGATTATGATCTAAAAATGAAAAATTACCTTCAATCTCACCTTGTACTAATCCTTCTTTAATTAAAAGCTCACGGCAAAACTTGGGATCAACTTTGCTATAAGAGGCTCTTCTATCTTGAACAATTGGTAAGCCATAGAGGGTAATATTTAACAGAGCTTGCACTTCGCCGCGTTTTTTACTCCAATGCATATCATGGTAATTTTTGCGGCTTAAATGTTTACCTAAATGCTCAGCCCAGGCAGGATCTATGACGGCCACGGTTCTGGCAAAAAGGCGCGTCGTCTCAGATAACTCTTGAGCGCAAATCCATTTAGGGTCTTTTTTAGCTAAAGCGGATGAGGGGTGGATGACAAATTTCACTCCACGTGCTCCTACATAGCCTTTGCCATTGACCTCAACCATACCCATTTGACTTAAAAGACCGGAGAGAATAGCACAATGGATAGTCTCGTAATTTGCTTTCTCGCTATTTACTTTAAAACCCAAAGCTTGGCAAGTAGATCTAAATTGTCTTAAAACATCAAACCACTCACGAATGCGAAGATAGGATAAAAATTCCTTTTTCAAGCGTTTTTTATAGGCCTGAGAGCTTAATTCTTTTTGCAGTCCTACAATATATTCATAAAGTTTTAAATAAGAAAGAAAATCTGATTTCTCATCATTAAATCTTGCATGATATTGAGCGGACTGTTCCTTTTTATCAAGTGGGCGCTCTCTAGGATCCATAACCGCTAAAGCGGAGGTGATAATTAAAAGCTCACTTAAACTGCCATTTTTGGAGGCTTCAACCAGCATTCTTGAAAGCCTTGGATCTGCTTTAAGGCTTGCTAAATTATTACCAATTTCCGTAAGTTTAAGCTCAGAGGTACTTTTACCTTTGACGTTTTGCAGTGCCCCTAACTCCTCTAAAAGGCGCATACCATCAGTTACTTGCTTATCTTGTGGAGCATCAATAAAGGGGAAGTCTTTAATCTCACCTAAACGCAAAGAGATCATCTGCAAGATAACTTGAGCAAGTGAGGTGCGTAAAATTTCAGGATCGGTATATAAAGGACGATTCTCAAAATCCTCTTTACTATAAAGTCTTACGCAAATACCATCACTGACACGACCGCAGCGACCTTTTCTTTGATTAGCGGAGGCTTGAGAGATTGGCTCAATTGGCAAACGCTGCACTTTAGTGCGGGCACTATAACGTGAGATACGGGCTGTACCTGGATCTATTACATAGCGAATAAAAGGCACGGTAAGTGAGGTTTCAGCAACATTGGTGGCTAAAACAATTCTCACCCCTGTGTGATCTTGGAAGATGCGATTTTGCTCGGCGGTAGCAAGTCTTGCATATAAAGGTACAATTTCAACATTCTTAAGCGCAGCCTTCTTTAAAAAAGAGGCCACATCCATGATCTCACGCTCACCTGGTAAGAAAACTAAAGTATCTCCCGGAGCTTTGTTTTGTAAAAAGCGAAATGCCTTTAAAATACCATGCTCTAAATCAATCTCCTCGCGCTCTTTTTCCTCATCCTCAATGCTTAAATCTTTCACAAGTGGCATATAAACCACTTCCACAGGGAAAGTGCGACCTGAAACTTCAATGATTGGCGCATCATTAAAATGTTTTGAAAATCTCTCAGGATCGATAGTGGCCGAGGTGATAATAACTTTTAAATCAGGTCTTCTTACTAAAAGGTTTTTAAGATAGCCGATTAAAAAATCGATATTCAAAGATCTTTCATGCGCCTCATCGATGATGATGCAATCATAATTTAATAAAAGTCTGTCTGAGGCGGTTTCTGCAAGTAAGATACCATCGGTCATAAGCTTGATTACGGTATTTTCACTTACCACATCCGTAAAACGCACTTTATAACCGACACTTTGCCCTAAACTTTCTTGAAGTTCACTGGCAATTCTCTGACTTACCGCGCGGGCGGCAATTCTTCGAGGTTGGGTATGCCCTATCATGCCCCGAAGGCCTAAGCCTGCCTCAAGGCACATCTTAGGAATTTGCGTGGTTTTACCAGATCCGGTCTCACCTGCAATAATTACCACCTGATGCTTTTTTATAGCCTCAATGATCTCATCTTTTCTTTGACTTACCGGTAAATTTTCAGGATAAGTAATCTTAGGTAAATTCTCTTTACGTTTTGTAAGCTTCTCAAAGCCTTGTTGATAGAAAGTAACTAAAGAGGCAAATTGCTCTTGTTTAACATTAGGATCTTTCTCTTCTTTAAAGCGTTTTAAAAGTTGCCTTAAAATTCTGGCATCTTGCAAAGTTAAATGATTAAAATCAAATTTAAAGTCTTTTTTTTGAGACCCTGGCTTTTTTTCTTGTAAAGTCATAAATATTTTTCTTAAATTTTAAAGACAAGTAAGGACTGCACCTACAGTCCCTACCTAAAACCTAAAGCTTTTTTTTAAGCAATTACGGATTTTTTCTTCTCAAGCCTGTCATCGGCTAAACCCACACGGCTTACTAAGTCACCATTTAATTCAACTACAGTAAGTGAAATGTGAATTAAATCAATTTCATCTCCAACCTGCGGGAAACCTCCTATATGATAGGACATAAAATCCGCTAAATTCATGGTCTTCTCAAAAGAGGTCAGCTCCATATCATAGGTTTTAGCTAAATCAACCATCTTCAAAGAGCCTTGCAAAATAATATCACCGCGATAACGATCTGGCTTTTTAGGCGCTTTTTCTTGAGAGAAGATAGCATTTAATTGCCCCTCATCACTATCGTGTCCGATAATGGAGATAATATCATCGCGCAAAAGTCTCGTATCACCATGAGCCTTTAACATATGACCATCTCTAAACACCGCTGCAACTTGCGTGCGTTTTGGAAAACGAATTTCTCTTAAAGGAAGCCCATCTAAGCTTTCACGATTTACCGGATAATTATAAAGCTCATAATCATCAGATAAGGTAATGCCAACTTGCGATTTATTAATCGGGGCTGCCGATTGTGGCGCATAGACTTTAAAAATTCTTGCCATAGGCAATAAAGTCGTACCCTGCACTAAAAGTGAGAATAAAACCACCACGAAGGCAATATTAAAGAAAATCTCTGCATTTTCAACGCCCTCTGTCATAGGATAAATGGCCAAGACAATAGGCACTGATCCTCTTAAACCCACCCAGGACATAAAGAACAGATCTTTATTGCTATAGCGTTTAAAAAATGGCTTCATAAACGCAAACACTGCAATCGGTCTTGCGATAAAGGTTAGGACTAAAGCTACCATCACCCCGGGTACTGCAAAATCTAAAAGATGAGATGGGGTAACTAAAAGACCTAACAATAAGAATAAAGTAATTTGTGCAAGCCAGGTTAAACCCTCGCCTACCGGTAGAATATGATTTACGGCACGATTGTTTTGATTGCCAGAGAGCATTCCAATAATAAAAATTGCTAAGAAACCAGAACCACCTAAGGCTGCGGTAATTGAGAAACCAGTTAAACCAATACCTACCACTAAAATGGCATAAAGACCTGAGTTTAAATTGATCGTAGCAATAGCAAAACGACCGAAAAGGCCAAAGACAATACCTAAAATAATACCAAGTCCAAATTGAGAGATAAAAATTAAGGCAATCTCAAGAGGTGAGGAGGCATCTCCAGTTACTAAAGAGAGCAAGACCACCGTAAGCAAAATAGCCATTGGATCATTGGTTGCAGATTCAATTTGTAAGGTTGAAGAGACGCGCTCTTTTAAATTCACTCCACCATTACCTAATAAAGAGAACACCGCTGCCGCATCAGTTGAACCTACCGTAGCACCCACCAACATAGCCTGAGCTATGGTAAGATCAAACACTAAATATGCTGCAAGTCCGGTTATAGCTGAGGTTACCACAACGCCAATAGTTGCTAACACCACCGATTCGGCCCACACTCTTTGCATTACCCTAAGACTTGTGCGCAAGCCGCCATCTAAAATAATGATGGCAAGCATTAAGTTTGAGATATAATATGCTGAAGTATAGTCGTTATAGACAATATGTAAGAGCACCCCCTCTTCGCCCGTTAACATACCGATAGCAAGGAATAACAACAAAATAGGTGCTGAAATAAATGATGAAAGTTTAGACGCTAACACTGCTACGGTAAGCAAAAAGCCCACCATAAAAAGCACCGTATTTAAATCAAATCCTGCCATTAGACTATCTCTTCTTAAAATCAAGGAAAAAATTAAGATCTCGACTTTCCGAGTTAAAAATTTAACATGAAGCCTTTCTAGCAAAGACTTTCAGGCTCTTTAAAAACTAGTATTGA
>CALXNU010000083.1 GCA_944389835.1 uncultured Succinivibrionaceae bacterium | reverse complement strand
AAGGTGGTGTGATAGAATGGAGGCAGGAAGGGCTGAGGATCAGCCCCTCATTAGTACATCAAATTGTGCATGTTTTAATATTATTATTTTAAAATAATTATTTATAACAATTAGATAAATGTTAATTTTGTCTGTATTATAGCATTTTAAAGCGTAATTTTTTATGCATTACGATGCGCTTTACGTAAGCGGATTTTCTTAACGTTTAAATAAAGCTCTATTTGATTGTCGAAAACGGGATATTAAGTAAAAAAATTCAATAAGCAAACAATATTGGATATTTTTAGTAAAATTTGTGAATTAGATCACAAGAATTTTAGGAAGCCCTTAAGATGAAATAAGTGCTTGTCGATATTAGGATAATAGGGTGATAGGTCATAAGGCTTTTTGTTTGGTCCTTCCCCGCTTTAGGAGACAATAATTTTTAGGTCACCTCAGTTAGGAGGTTACTTTTATGAGTGTAGGAATAGTCACTAATCAAGAGAGTTTGCAATCGCAAACTCAAGTTACAAGCTCTAATCAAGAGTTGAAGGCATCGCGTCCAGATTTGGCCGTGGCAAATGAGCGTGTCACTGCTAAAGAGGGAGCCACTAAGCTTTCTAATACTTCTGAGATCTTAGCTAAAAAAGAGCAAGATGAAGAAGAGAAGGAACAAAATCCAGCTTATGTAAAAGAAGTTTCCCAAGAGGAAATTGCTAAAAAAGCCGATGAGCTTATTGCAGAGCTTACAGCTAAAGATTTAGGTTTATCTTTCTCTGTTGATAAGGATTTAGATAGAACCTTAATCTCGGTCATGGACAGAGCAACTGACGATGTAATAAGACAAATTCCATCTGAGGAATTTATGCGCATGGCCCGCTCTATGCAAAAATTGCGGGATGGCACTTTAGTAGGTCCTGAGGCCCATGCGGTTTTAGAGCGAAGACCTAAAGCTGAAATGAAAGGTATTTTATTTGATCATTTAGCATAGGTTTAACAATTTATCTAAAAAGGCGCGCTAAGCGCTTTTTTAGTTTCTGCACCCATGGCATAATTTTATTTAGATTAAGTTTAGAAAACAAATTAGCAAAGGAGAGTTAAAAGTATGTACGGACGCTATATGAAAGCCTATCGCAAGACTGATGTTGAAGCGGAGATCTCAGTTGCTAATCCTCATCGCGTCGTGCAAATGTTGTTTGAGGGTTTATTAGATCGTCTAGCCCAAGCTAAAGGGGCAATTTTACGCAAAGATTATGGTTATAAGTCAGAGCGTATTTCAAAAGCCATTGGCATTATTAATGGACTTCAAATGTCCATCGACCCATCTTATGATGAAGAGGCAGGAAGACGTTTAATAGATCTTTATGAGTACATGAAAGAGAGATTAAACGAAGCTTCAGTAAACTTAGATGTCGCCCCAATTGATGAAGTGATCTCTTTAGTCACCCCAATTAAAGAGGCTTGGGATAATATTCCAGAGGAAGAGCGTGAGCGCGTAAATGAGATCATTGAGAAAAAACAAGGCAAAATCTCAAAGCCTTAAGCGTTAAGTTTAAACATTTTTTTACAAATCTCTTTGGTAAAAGCTGCCCGAAAATAAAAACCTCTCGGGCGGGTTAGCGCAATTTCTCCATCTTCATTAACGTAAGGTACTAAATCTTTTCCTGAAGCACCTTTAGGCCTTACTTGCACAATGGTCCCAGTTCTTGCGGTAATTTCATGGGCACGGCCTAAGCTTATTTGCTCCATCACCTCTTCATAATCGTTTTTTATAATCTCAAGCGTTTTTGCATCAGGTTTGTAAAGATAGTAGCCTAAAACCTTTCTTTTGGGACCTTCAATTTCACGCAAGCCCTCAATTGCCACAAATAAAATTAGCGCGGTTTTTTTATACAAGGTACTTTCAAAAAAGCTCTCGCCCCTTTTGGGCATAAGTTTTAAATGACAAATATAGGTGGACTCTAAAGGTTCTAATTTATCGCTTACCGGAATGGTTTTAAGCTCAATTGCAAGATGCGTAAAATCAGGTAGCGGTAAATTTAAGGCATTAGCTCCTAAGGCTTTTTCAATAAGCTCCCCGGTAAAGCCCTTGGCGCGTTTAAAAGAGGTAGGAAGGGCAATCTTATAGGTATTGGCAATTTGCTCAAGAGAAAGTCCTACAAGCAAATCTAAACGCACTTTAAGCTCAGATAAAGAGGTTGGGGCATTAGGCAATATTGACATAATAAGCTTTGAAATTTTTTAGATGAAACTTTTTAAAGTTAATTAAGTCAATCTTAACAGACTTTTGTAAAAATTTTTCAATGGAAAAGGATTTGTCAATACCCCTAAATTAAGAGAGTGAAATTTTTTGATTTGACTGTAATTTTTACTCTTTTTACCTTGGGGTAAACTTCCTTGTGTGCGATAATTTAAATGTTTTGGAAAATGGTTTTTCCATGGTTTAAGTATTAAGGATCCTGACAGTGATTGATGTTGATGGATATAGGCCAAACGTAGGAATAGTCATCTGCAATCGCCAAGGTCAGGTATTGTGGGCTAGGCGGATCCGACAGAATTCGTGGCAATTTCCTCAAGGTGGCGTAAATAGTGACGAGAGTCCTCAAGATGCCATGTATCGTGAACTCTACGAGGAATTAGGCTTAGTCCCTGAAGATGTAAGGATTTTAGCCACATCTCGATCTTGGCATCGCTATAGACTGCCTAAACGGATGATTAGGTATCAAGATGATCCGGTGTGTTTGGGACAAAAACAAAAATGGTTTTTGTTAGCTCTGCAAGGACGTGGTCAGTCTGATATTCGCTTTAATCGTGAAGGTCACCCTGAATTTGATGATTGGCGCTGGGTTTCTTATTGGTATCCAGTACGCCAAGTTGTGGCTTTTAAGCGCGATGTTTATCGTCGCGTATTAACAGAATTTGCACCAACAGCACTTTTTGGCAGAACAGTGTCCTATGTTGGTAGAAGATATACCCCGTAAGGAGAAAGACAGTCATGGACGAAAGACAAAGCAAAATGCTACTTGCTCTTAGGCAGATCACAGAAGAGGTTTCAGCTAAGGAAAATTTAGAGCAGGCGATGGCAGCTTTAGTCCGCAGAATCCGCGAAGCAACCTTAGCCGATTGTTGTTCTTTATATCTTTATGAAAGTCTTCGTGATAGGTTTAGATTAAGAGCCACCGACGGCCTCTCCCAAGATGCTGTAGGTAAAGTTACCTTAAAAAGCGGTGAAGGCTTAGTGGGCGTAGTGGGTAAAAAACGTGAGCTTTTAGATTTAGCCGATGCGCCATCTCACCCAAGCTTTAAGTATTTGCCAGATGTTGGAGAGGATGAGTACATGTCCTTTTTGGGCGTGCCGGTCTTAAATCAAGGCGATCTTCTTGGTGTTTTAGTCATTCAAAGTAAAGAGAAAAAGCAATTTGGTCCTACTGAGGAGTCTTTTATAGTAACTTTAGCCGCCCAACTTGCAAGCATTATCGCCATCTCAAGAAGTGAGGATGTTGACGATGATGAGCAAAGCATCAAGCGTATTCGAGGCGTAAGTGGCACAGGCTCTATGGCCATTGCCAAAGCTTTAGTGTGGCAGCCTGCTATCTCCATTGAGCAAGTTAAAATTTTGCGCAGTGAAGACCCAGAGATGCAATTAGAGCTTTTCCATCAGACAATGTTTCAATTGCAAGTTGAGATGGATAGAGCGGCTTTAAAGATGGAGGAGACTGACAACTCTAAGGCCGTATTTGGCTATATGTCAGGTTATGGCAGCTTACTTGATGATCTTTCTTTCCAAGAGGAAGTAGACAATGTCATTTTAGAGCGCTCACTTTTAGCCTCCTCTGCGATAAAAATTGTCATCGAAGAGCGCTTAAAGAAGGCAAAAGAGGCCGATGATTCAGATCTTTATGCTGACATTAAGGATTTGTCTCAAGTTTTAATTGCCCGTTTAGTTCATGCAAGTGCCCGGGATTTTGAGTTTAATGAAAGAGTAATCTTGGTCGTAGAATCCTTGCCTGCGGCAATGGTTGCAGAATTGCCGCGCGATAAAATTGCAGGCTTTGTGGCAACTTCCTCATCAAGCTCTTCTCATGCCTCAATTTTAGCTCGTGATTTGGCAATTCCTTCTGTGCAGGGCGTGGATTTAGATTTATCTACCATTGATGGTCATACTTTAATTATTGATGGTAAGAATGCAGAGATCTTGCTTGATCCGCCTCAATCGGTAATTGATGAGTTTAAAGAGTTAATCTCACAAAATCAGGCTCAAAGTGATCTCTTCTTTAAAGAGATTGATAAAGAGGCTTTAACCTTAGATGGACGGCATATTAATGTGCAATTAAATGCCGGTTTAAATAGTGAACAAGATGAGCATGTTTTAAAGAATATCACCGATGGTATTGGACTTTTCCGCTCAGAAATTGCTTTTATGCTCACACAAACCTTCCCAACCCAAGAGCAACAAGTAGGTTGGTATGGGGAGCTTTTAAGAAAATTTAGCCCCAAGAGTGTGTGCATTCGCACTTTAGATATTGGATCAGATAAGGGACTTCCATATCTTCCAATCAAGGAGATAAATCCAGCTTTTGGTTGGCGTGGCGTTAGAGTGACTATAGATCAGCCACAGATTTTAATGACGCAATTGAAGGCCATGTTAATTGCCCATCAGCAATACGGTAATTTGGAGATCATGGTGCCGATGATCTCACGTCCTGATGAAGTACAATTTTTAAAGAAGAGCTTACATCAGGCCGCCTATGAGTTATCTGAGCAATTAAATCAAGATATTAAGGTCCCGCGCTTTGGTGTGATGCTTGAGGTGCCAGCGGTCACTTACTTCCTTGAAGATTTTATTGAGGATGTGGACTTTTTATCCATAGGCTCTAATGATTTAATTCAATATCTTTTAGCTGTAGATAGATCAAACCCTAAAGTCTCGCGCTTCTATGAGCCTTTCCACCCGGCGGTGGTAAGATGTTTATCCTACTTTTTAAAGACTGCCGATAAACATCAAAAGCATATTAGTGTCTGTGGTGAGCTTGCAGGTGATCCGATGGGCGCTTTATTGCTCTTATCTTTGGGCTATACTAACTTGTCGATGAATTTTTCTGATATTGCAAGAATTAAATACATCATAAGACATGTAAGCTTAGATGAGCTATTAAAGATAGGTCAAGAGGCCGTAAAGCTTGGAGATTGTGATAAAATCCGCGCTCTTTATGAGAAGGTCGTAACCCAAAGTGGTTTAGGTCGCGTGATTGCAGTCCATGAAAGTCAACACAAGGCTTATAGTGTCGACACTAACGCCACCCTTTAGGTGATTTAGTAAAGCTCAAGGAGTCTTTAGTGAAAGTTTATCTTGATCTGATGCGTCAGATCTTAGAGGAAGGTGAAGATAGAATGGATAGAACTGGGACTGGTACCCGTTCTATCTTTGGTACACAAATGCGCTTTAATTTAAGTGAGGGTTTCCCCTTACTTACTACCAAAAAAGTACATTTAAAATCTATTATTTATGAGCTTTTATGGTTTTTACAAGGTAATACTAATATCAAGTATTTAAATGATCATAAAGTGACGATTTGGGATGAGTGGGCCGATAAAGATGGCAACTTAGGTCCCATTTATGGCTATCAGTGGCGGCATTGGCAAGCATCTGATGGTAGAGTTATAGATCAGATAAAAGATGCCCAAGAGCAAATTAGAAATAACCCCAATTCAAGACGCATTATTGTAAATGCTTGGAATGTTGGGGATTTAGATAAGATGGCTTTGCCTCCTTGTCATGCACTTTTCCAATTTTATGTGGCAAATGGTAAGTTATCCTGTCAGCTTTATCAAAGATCTTGCGATTTCTTCTTAGGAGTGCCGTTTAATATTGCCTCCTATGCGCTTTTAACTATGATGATGGCAAAGGTTTGTGATCTAAAACCTGGCACTTTTGTGTGGACGGGCGGGGATACTCATCTTTATTTAAATCATTTTGAGCAAGCAAGATTACAGCTTTCAAGAACTCCACGTGCTCTTCCTACCATGAAGATTAAGCGTAAGGTTGATTCTATCTTTGATTATGAGTATGAGGATTTTGAACTTGAAGGTTATGATCCTTATCCAGTAATTAAAGCACCAATTGCAGTTTAGAGGCTAGATATGAGTGAGATTAATTGGGGCAAAATAAAGTGGCAAAGCAGAAGAGGGATGAGAGAGCTTGATTTAATGCTCCTGCCCTTTGTTGAGCATGATTTGCCAAATTTAGGATCTGATGTTTTAGACTCTTACATGGATCTTTTAGAAGCCTCAGATCTTGAGCTTTTTAGATGGTTACATGGGACTGCCAAACCCAACAGTGAGTCTCGAGAGAAGATCGTCGCACTTATAATTAAACTTCATGAAGGCCGCAAAGGCGTTGAGGGTGTTTAATGCAATTTTCTGAATTTGCCATTAATGAAAAAGTTTTAGAGAATATTGCCAAAAAAGGTTGGGAAAGTCCAACCTATATTCAATCTCTAGTCATAGCTCCTGCTCAAGAAGGATCAGATATCTTAGGTGGTGCACCTACAGGTACTGGTAAAAGTGGAGCCTTTTTAATTCCCACTATAAGCAATCTTTTAGAAGATAGTATAAATGTGGGGAAAATGCGCCTTTTAATTTTAGAGCCTACCCGTGAGCTTAGCTTGCAAGTGTGTGAAGTAGCTAAAGCCTTGTGTGAGGGTACTTCCTTGCAAGTAGGGGCCATTATAGGCGGTGCCTCACGTGAGGTGCAAAAAGAGGCTTTATGGGATATTGTGGTGGCAACACCGGGGCGTCTTGATGAGATGTTAAGAAAGGATTGGCTTGATCCAAACTTTCTTGAAACTTTGGTGATTGATGAAGCAGATCGCATGCTTGATTTGGGCTTTTTTGATGAAGTCTTGAAAATCTGCGCTAAAGTTCGCAATCGCAAGCAAACCATGCTCTTTTCTGCAACTTTAGAGGGTAAAGGCGTGCAGGATTTTGCCCATGAGGTCTTAAATGATCCTTATGAGGTAAGAGTAGGTGTGGGCGGTGAGAGCGAGGATAAGTTACCTGAGCTTTTAAAAGCGCGGGCCTATTATGCAGATAGCGCTGATAAAAAAGCCTCGATTTTAGTACACCTTTTAACTACTGCCAAACAAAAAGCCATTATCTTTGTAAGAACTAAAGATCGCGTTTCTTTAGTTTGTGCCAAGTTAAAGCGTGCAGGCTTTAGCTTTACTTCGCTACAAGGTGACATGGGGCAAAATGAGCGTAATGCTTCTTTGGAGAAGTTTAAAAACGGGGATTGTGATTTACTCGTGGCAACTGATGTGGCCGCGCGCGGTTTAGATTTGCCCGATGTCAATTACGTTTATAATTTTGACCTGCCTCGTCAAGTTATAACCTTTGTCCATCGTGCAGGACGCACCGCGCGAGCGGGAGCTAAGGGTGTAGTGGTCTCTTTAGTTGAAAGACCTGAAATTTCCTTAATGCAAAAGATTGAGCGCTATACTGAGCGTGAGATGGAAAAAAGGCAAATTAAAGGTTTGTGTGCCGCATTCCCTAAGGCTTTAGAGGAGAAAACCTTAACGACAGAGCGCAAGGGGCGCGCTTCAATTGGCGGTCGCGGGGGCTTTGATCGTAAAAACTTAGATGAAGAGCCTAAAAAAAGGGTTAAAAAACGCTATCGTGTGACGAAAAATAAAGGAAAGCCGGATTTTGCCGCTAAAAGAGCAAAGAGGGCTTTAATTAAAAAGCGTCACGAGCAACAGAATATTCAAGGCGAAAGTTAATTATAACTTTTGCTTAAAAAGAGGAGTAAGCCATGGCAGGAACAATTTTGCGCAATGTAAGATTGCATCTTACAAGCGAAGAATTTGAGGGAGCAGATTCACTTGCTATTCAAAATCATCGCATTATTCCGGTAAATCCGGCTTTGTTTGAGGATGGCAATAGTGAGGAAGTTGACTTAAATGGCTTACATGTAGCTCCAGGTTTAATTGACCTTTTAGTCTACGGTTGTGCAGGCGTGACCTTTGCTGCCGATCCTACAGATGAAAATTTAGAGCGCATGCGTCGCTATTTGACACAAAGGGGCACTTTAACCTTTGTGCCAACTTTAATCTCAGGTCCTCGTGAGACGATGACGCGCGCTTTACATGCGATCTCAGAATTTAGAGTCAAACACCCAGGCGTATGTCCTGGTATTCACTTAGAAGGCCCTTTTATTAATCCTGAGCGCAAGGGCTTTCATCCGGTAGGTTATATTCGCTCCATTACCGAAACTGATATTTCGTATTTTCGCGAGCACTATGAAGATATTGCCTATATGACCATTGCCCCAGAGGTGGTTAAAGGCAAAGCGCTTTTAGATTTACTTTCCACAGGCATTAAGCTTTCTATAAGCCACACTAATGCCTCCTTTGGTGATTGTTTGGCCGCCATGCGCCTTGGAATTACCAATGTCACACATCTTTATAATGGAATGCGTCCTGCAACCGGTCGTGAGCCTGGGGTAATTGGTACGGCTTTTGTTTATGAGCAAGCCACCGCAGGAATTATTGCCGACGGCAGGCATGTGCACCCAGCTTTAGTGCGTATGGCCCATCAGATTTTAAAAGACAGATTATATATTGTCTCAGATTGTCAGGCAGTAGCAGGCTCTCCTGCAAATCGCACTTCCTTTACGGTGGCTGGCACTGAGATCTTCGTTGATCCAAACCGCGGTTTAATTGATGCAAAAGGCTCTTTAGCAGGTACTAATTTAACTTTATTGGACTGTGTGAAGTTCTTAGTTAAAAGTTGTGGTTTAACTTTAGATGAGGCACTTGCTGCCGCATCCTCAGTCCCTGCAAAGGTTTTAGGTATTGATCATGAGTACGGCAGAATTGAAGGCGGGTATCGGGCTGATCTTATTGTCTTTGATGATGAGTTTAGGATCCGCTATGTCGTACAAAATGGCTTTATTAAGAATTCAGCTGAGCTTTTATAATGAGCATAGGAGAGAGTCTTTTAGATAGGATAAGCAAGGAGCAAATTGCGCTGTCACGGGCTGAAAGACAAGTTGCAAGCATTGTTTTAAAAGATCCTAAGCTTATTCCTAAAGAGAATATCTCATCACTTGCTAAAAGGGCTAAAGTAAGTGAGCCTTCAGTGTGTCGCTTTTGTAAATCCTTTGGCTTTAGTGGTTTTGTTGCCTTTAAAACCGCCCTTTTAGTATCATTAAGCCAAGATTTAGGGGTTAAAGTTAAAAAAATCGAGGCTAGCACCACTTTGCAAGATTTAAGTTTGCAAGTAATAGAGGGCAGTATCAGCGTTTTACAAAATTTAAAGCACAATTTAAATCTTGAAGTGTTAAATCGCGCCATTTCACTTATCTGTGGGGCAAGGCGCATCGTGATTTTAAGCACCGCTTTGTGTGAGCCTTATGCTAAAGATTTGCAGATAAGGCTTTTGCGACAGGGGATAGTCACTGAAGTCTATTCAGCAAGAGAGCAAATCTTAATTGCCTTGTCAGCTCTTAGCATTGCAGATCTTGTAATGGTCATTGATCTTAAAGGTAGCGCGCAAAGTTTACTTGAGGCTTTAGAGCTTGCCTCATCTGATAAAATTGCCTCACTCTCCATCGCCCCAAGTGACAGTGAAATTGCTTCTTATTCTTCTTTAAATCTAAACCTTATTGTACAAGAAGATTTTTTTGCCGATGATCTCTTGTTAAGTTTAAGTGCTTTGCAAGCTTTAAATACCCTTATTGTCGCGGGGGTTAAGTTAAATCTTCGGGAAAGATTAGATCCTCTTAAAGAGAAAATTGCTTTAAATCAGAAAAAAGCTTATGACAATAAGCTTTAGGCACTGAAGTTAAGCTCTTGTCTAGCAAAATAAGACAAGTTTAAAAAAGATTTGCCACGTTGCGTAAAGTTCGCCTTTCTTACTTTAATTTTTTTTGTTTTATCAATGCTCTTTTAAAGAATTTTTTAAAAATGTGTTTGATGCAACAATTTAGATTTTAAGCAGAAAATGCCATTTTTATCGCCTCTTCTTTATGGTATATTTCTACGCTGTTCTTTTGTGATGAAAGATTGATAAAAAGGCGCTTAAAACCTAAGTTTTGCAAGCTTTTGCAAAAGCTTTGCGCTAAGGGTTTAGGTATAAAATAAAAGAAGGGTAAGACTTGCCCGGATAGCCTGTAAAGTAGATCTTGTATAAGGTCGCACACAGGAAACACTTGAGGCTTTGTAAGTTAAGTTTGAAACTTACTTTAGGCTCTAGGTGATCTTAGCACTTTAAGTGTTAAGAGAAAGTCAAAGAATTCTATTGCAGGTAATAGTTGTTATTACTCAAGGTTATTTTTGGGAAAAAAAGACATGTCTTCTAAGGAAAAATTATTAAAGCTTAATTTAGGTTGCGGTTTTCATGCCTATCCAGGCTGGCTTAATGTTGATAAGCAAGAGTCCTGTGATCCTGACATGCAGGTTGATCTTGAAGAAACCCCATGGCCTTGGGATGAAAATTCAGTAGGAGAGGTAAGACTTATTCATACTCTAGAGCACTTAGGCTCTGATCCGCGCGTCTTTGTCTCCGTAATGAAAGAGTTATATCGTGTCTGCCGTCATGGTGCACATATTCATATTGTGGCCTCCCACCCACGTCATGAGAGCTTCCTTTGCGATCCTACTGCAACTCGTCCGGTGACGGTCTCTTCTATGCAATACTTTGACAAGCAGATTAACAATGAGTGGAAAGCTCGCGGCTCTACGAATACTCCATTAGCCCTTTATGAAGATTTTGATTTCCGCTTAGTCAATTTCAAGCTTATCTTAGATGAGAACTTCACACGTCATGCCATGGCTAAGAAGTGGAATAATCGTGATTTACGCACGAATATCAATCTTTATAACAATGCGATTGCCGCAACTGAAATTCATTTAGTTGTCGTTAAAGATAAGGAAGATGCACGTTTTGCTCTTGCTACTCCTTTAAATCTTGAGCCATTTTTAATGTATGTCCATCAAGATTTAAATCGTGATCGTTTAGTTTCAGCTGTGTCTCCCCTATAACCTTAGCTACCACTTAGTCTAGGCCTTCCCATAACACCCCTTAAATCTTATCTAGCCATT
>CALXNU010000082.1 GCA_944389835.1 uncultured Succinivibrionaceae bacterium | reverse complement strand
ACCAGCCGCTTTCATCCCCACGCTCACGCATGGGGAATTACGCGGCATTAGTTAAAAATTAATCAAAGTAAATTTGAACCTTGCAGGTATCAGGAGAAATAGCAGCCTCCATAGCCTTTACTACATCGCAAGCTTTGAACTTAGCAGAGAGTAATGGGAGAGGATCGATAAAGCCTTTCTCTAAAGCATTTACGCAAGGACCAAACTCCTCGTAGAAACGGAAGACGGCATTCCACTTCAAGCCCTTAGTTGCAAAAGCACCTAAATCCTTTGGCTGATGGCCTGTACCAAACATACCAACTTGTGACACAGTGCCAGTAGGCATTGTCATGCGCATAGCGCTCTCACAAGCAAAGCCGTTACCAGTGGCCTCAATAGTGCAATCAAAGTGGCCCTTGTTAGCACTCCACTTCTCGATTTGCTCAGGGTTAGTCTTAGAGTTACAAACCTCATCAGCGCCCATCTTTAAGGCAATCTGTAAAGGCTCATCACGAATATCAACGACGGTGACACGATCAGCACCTAAAACCTTAGCAGAGGCAGCACAGAGGCAACCGATTGGACCTGCGCCCATAACTAAGACGTTCTTACCTATGATCTCGCCTAAACTGTGAACACCGTTGTAAGCAATACCTAAAGGCTCAGCAAAAGCTGCAACCTCTGGGGCCATATTCTTAACTACGCGGCATTGTGCCTTGTGGGCTACTACGTACTCAGCAAATAAACCTTGAGTGTGAGGTAAGGTAGCAGCTGAGCCTAAGTGGCGCATATTCTCGCAGTAGGAGTACATGTGGTGTTGGCAGTAGAAGCAATCATCTCTAAAGCAAGGACGAGCTGGACGTAAAATGACCATGTCGCCAACTTTGATATCAGTTACACCCTCACCTACTTCAGTTACGATACCGCAACCTTCGTGGCCGATGACTAATGGCTCACGAACAACAATTGCAGAGCCAATGCCACCTTCTAAATAATAGTGCTGATCTGAACCGCAGATACCTGCATTTTGGATCTTAACTTTTACTTCATTTGGATCTTTGATTTGTGGTTCATCAATATCGGTATAACGAAGATCACCCTTTTTGTATAAGACACAAGCCTTCATAAAATCTCCTTAATATTAAGCTTTGCACTTTTGTTAGATTATAAAAAAAAGCTCGTCTCTTGAGTTTGACTCTTGTATGCAAGTGACTTAGTGTTTTGCAAATTTGCAAAGAAGATCACTATTTTTAGTAAATTAGGCGCTATATTTTAAGTCTTCATAAGATCTTGTAGGTTTTTTGGCAATTTTTAGGATACAAGTTAAGTCCAAGTTTAAGGTTTTGCCTTAAAATGAGGCAAAACTTTCTCAAGTTGCCTTTTTTGAGGCTTTTTACTATAGTTTCAAAACTTTTTTAGAGGCTTTTTTATGCGCAAAATAATTTTAATCTTAAGCTTATGCCTTCTTTTACCTCAAGCGTGTTTTGCCTTTGAGGATTTTTGTGACACTTACGATAGATTAAAATCCCCGCAAAGCGCCTCTATCTTAGATTTAAGGATCTTAAAGCCTCAAGGCACTAAAATTGGCCTCTTGATTTTAGGCACGCCAAAAGATTTGCGCATAACAGCCAACGGGATCTCCCTTAAGCCTTACAAAGTAAAAAGTGAGGAAGTGATTTGCTCACGCGTTCGGGCAGGTGAGATTGCCTGGTACGATCTTAAAGCCTTAAAACTTGATGCCGCTTTTATTGAAGCCCAATCAGGCCCGGTTAAAACTCAAGCTCAAATAACTTTTAAATAATTTATGGATCTCTTAACTACACTGCCCAACCATTTTGAAGTTTTAGCCATTTTAGTGATGGCAGCTGTCACCTACTCAACGCGCATTATAGGTTATGCGCTTTTAAGTAAGGTGAAACTTTCAAAAAGAGTACGCTACGTTCTTGAAGCCTCACCGTGTTGTGTAATGATAAGTATCGCCACACCTTATTTTATAACCTCGGATTTAAAGATGCTTTTAAGCTTGGGCTTTGCGGTGCTTATAGCCTTAAAATTTAATTTTGCTGTCACGGTTATTGCCGCAGTTGCCTTCAATGGCCTTTTACACCACCTGCCCTTTTTGAGTTAAAAATGATTAAAGATTGCCTTGCAACTGAAATTAAGCGTGGATTATTAACCGTCATGCCGATGATCATCGGTATTGTTCCCTTAGGTTTAATCTTAGGCGCGCAAGCCTCCCATCAAGGAATGGCAACGGTTACTACTGTGATGATGACCGCTTTAAACTTTGCAGGGGGCAGTGAGTTTGCGGTAATTGCCCTTTGGGAGGCAATACCCCCCATTTTAGTAATTGCCCTTACCACCTTTTTAATTAACTCACGTCACATTATTATGGGAGCCACACTAGCTCCATATTTAAAAGATCAAAGTCCCCTTCGCATAGCTTTTATTTATTTTTTAATGTGCGATGAAAATTGGGCTTTAAACTTACTGGAAATTCAAAGAAAAACCAAGGAGAATTACTCTCAAGTCTTCTCTTTTGCCTTTTATTTAACCGTAGGTTTGTCCTTGTATATTAGCTGGTCACTCTCTGCCTTTATAGGATCGACTCTAGCCTCCTTAATTGGAGATTTAAAATCCTATGGCTTTGAGCTTGCCTGCCCTGCGACTTTCATCTCTTTAACCTTTGGCATGTGGCCTAAAAAACAAGGTTTAAAAAAGGCTTTGCCAATTTTAGGAGCAGCCACAGCGGCAGCAATAGTGTCTTTTAGTTTAAATCAAGCCTATGCCGTAGGCTTAGGTGCTTTAACCGGTTTAATCATCGCTTTTTTCACGGCCCCCAAATAAGATGACCATCTTATCGTTTGTAAGTGCAAGCTTAAGTTTAATTAGCACTTTTCTTGTCGCCTCTTTTTCTATACCCATGATTGCGGTGTGGACTGATGAGCTTCATTTAAGCTCAGCTAATATTGCCCTCACCTCCTTAAGCTACTTTGCAGGTTGCCTTATAACGTTACTTTTCTTCTCAAGAATTTCCAATTTTTTTGGCAGAAAACCTATTGTCATCCTCTCACTTATCTTAACCGTAATCGCAAGTTTAATTTTTGCCAACGGTAATGGTCCTTTAGATCTTTATGTAGCCCGTCTTTTACAAGGCTTCTCCTGTGGTTTAGCCTCAAGTGCCACAATGGCTTGGGTGGTGGAATGTGCCCCCAAAAATAAAAGTTGGCTGGGTCAATCCTTAACTGCGGCAGGACCTAATGTGGGCTTGGCAATTGGCTGTATTGGAAGTGGTTATATCATAAGCTATGAGATCTTAAATCCTACGACTTTATTTTATTTAAGCATTATTTCACAGATCCTAAGTCTTATCTTAGTCCTCTTAAGCCGCGAGACCATAGGCTTTGGCACACAGACCCTCTCTCAAGTTCTAATCCCCAAGCTCACCATGCCCAAAAGACTTTTTAGGCTCTTTATAATCTCAGCCCTCACTTTTATTGTCACCTGGAGTGTAGGAGGCTTTCTACAAGGCTTTAGTGCAAGTTTTGCCCTGCAAATTTTCGGACACTCTGACCCCTTTTTAACCGCGCTTATTTATTTGCTCTATATCCTCCCCAATTGCCTTTTTGGCATCTATGCAGGAAAGTTTAACCCACGTGTCGCACTTTTAATTTTAATTAGCATTTTTACCCTAAGCGGCTTAACGCTCTTTTTTAGCGTCAACTTTAAATATCAAATTCCATTTTTAATGGCGATTATCCTCGCAGGCTTAAGTGCCGGAGGTGCCGTGACGTCCGCTTTGCGTTTTTTAATTATGGATCTTAGTTTAACTGAACGTGCAGGCGTGCTTGCCACCTTGTATTTTTCAGCCTATTTAGGATCATCATTGCCAAACTTTGTAGTAAGTCTTATAGATCATTTAACGCAAGAGAATGTAACTTTAGGCTTCACCGCCTGGATCTTGCTTATCTTTACGATAATCTTTAGCACTTATTTTATGATTAAGAAAAAGCCCACCGAAGCTGAGAGTTTGCGCTTTAAGCGCAATTAAAAAGGCCCGCAAGGGGCCTTTCTTGTGTTATTTTTAATGATTATTTAAAGTACTTAGCGGCGGCCTTTTCAGCCTCTAAGCCTTTCTTATAACCATCAATAAATCTCTCATAACCCTCAACATCACTTGGAGTTGGATTGATAGTTGAGCCTTGAGCGTTAGCGAAGACCTTTTGATCTAAATAATCAGGTAAGCTCAAGCCTTCTTTGTTGGCATGGTAGGCTGCTAAAACTGCAATACCCCAAGCACCACCTTCACCTGCGGTCTCCATGACAGATACTGGAGCATTTAAGGCATCAGCCATGATCTTTTGACCTACACCCTTAGTCTTAAATAAACCACCGTGGCCTAAGAGTCTGTCAACCTTCACATGCTCTTCTTTAATTAAGATATCCATACCAATCTTCACGGCACCTAAGGCAGTGTAGAGATTGCTTCTCATGAAGTTTGCTAAATTAAACTTAGCATCAGGCTTTCTCATGACAAGTGGACGACCTTCTTCTAAGCCTGTAATAAACTCACCTGAGAAATAGCCATAGGACATCACCCCACCGCAATCACTATCACCTTCTAAAGCGTGATTGTAAAGAAGTCCAAAGAGCTCGTTGGTATCAAGCTTGGCCCCAGAGAGCTTGGCAAATTCAGCAAAAATTCCCACCCATGCATTTAAATCTGAGGTGCAATTGTTGGCATGCACCATAGCGCATGGGTAGCCGTCTGGAGTTGTGACCATATCAATTTCGCGGTGTAATTTAGCCAGAGCCTTTTCAAGGACTATCATCGCAAAAATTGAGGTACCAGCTGAAACATTACCGGTTCTAACGCGAACTGCATTAGTGGCAACCATACCAGTTCCGGCATCACCTTCAGGAGGGCAAAGTAAAATTCCCGCCTCCAAATTGCCGCTTGGATCTAAAAGCTTGGCACCATCGGCAGTTAAAACACCTGCATCCTCACCTGCGCATAAGACCTTAGGCATTAGATCTTTTACATTGACGTTAAAGCCTTTTTTGGCAATGTGCGCATTGAAAGTCTCAATCATCTTGGCATCAAAGTCATGAGCTTCAGAGTCAATTGGGAACATACCTGCCGCATCACCGATACCTAAAACTTTTTTACCGGTTAACTTATAGTGAATGTAGCCTGATAAGGTGGTAAAGAAGGCAACATTTTTCGCATGCTCCTCCCCGCCTATAATGCACTGATAGTAGTGAGAGATTGACCAGCGCTCTGGGATATTAAAGCCTAAAAGTTCGGTAAGCTCACCTGAGGCATCGCGGGTGTTGGTATTGCGCCAAGTGCGAAATGGCACTAAAAGCTTGTCATCTTTATCAAAGGCTAAATAGCCGTGCATCATGGCAGAAAAGCCAATGCCTGCTACTTTGTGAATTTCAAGGCCAAACTTCTTTTTAACATCAGCTCTTAATTCTGCGTAGGCATGTTGCACGCCCGCCCAGACGTCTTCTAAAGAGTAAGTCCAAAGCCCATTTTCAAGACGATTTTCCCAATCATGGTTGCCTTGAGCCACTGGAAGATGGTTCTCATCGATCATCACCGCTTTAATACGAGTTGAACCTAATTCAATGCCAATGGCTGCTTTTTCAAGATTAATTGTTGTCATATAAATCACCTTTTTAAAATCCGCCTTTTTAAGGCGGATCTAACCTACTTTGCTTTCTTTGCCTTCTTAGCGCTACCCTCAGCGTTCAAGCGCATTAAGCGATTCTTATGCTCAGTAACTAAAGCTTGCATTACGATGAACAAGCACAAGAGAATGCCCACCACAATCTTAGTCCACCAAGCAGATAAGGTGCCTTGGAAAGAAATGATAGTTAAAATGGTGCCTTGGATCATCACACCTAAGAGCGTGCCTGGGATAAAGCCCACACCGCCCATAAGTTGGGTACCACCGATAACGGAGGAGGCGATGGCATCCATTTCCATACCTAAACCGTGTAAGGTGTAACCTGAAAGCATAATCCAAGAATAGGCAATACCACCTAAGGCAGAGCACACACCTGAGATCACATACACAAGAAGTCTTACTCTATCTACGCGAATACCCATAAGGCGTGCAGACTGCTCATTACCACCTATAGCATATACAGATCTACCAAATGAAGTATAGCGTAAAACGATGGTGGCAATCACTACCACTATTAAAGCAATGCAGGCACCTAAGGATAAGAAGCAATCACCAATCTCAAGGGAGGTGAAAGCTAACTCACCATAAACTGCATTATCAATTGGCACAGAGTCACGAGAGATCATAGCAGTAAGACCTCTACATAAGAACATGGTGCCTAAAGTTACAATAAATGGCTGTAACTTAAAGAAGGTGATAAAAAAGCCATTGATAAGGCCAATTGCCACACCGATGAATAAGACTAAGAACATGGAGGTATAAGGTCCAATGGAAGTCTCACGCATTAAGTAGGCAAGTGACATGCAAGTTAAGGAGACTACGGCACCTACAGAGAGGTCAATACCACCGCCGCCTGATAAGATGCAGAAGGTTACACCTACCGTGACAATGATAAGGGCTGCATTATCAATAAAGAGGTTTAAAAATACCTGTGGGCTGAAGAAACCTTCAAAGGACACAGAGCCTATTCCAAACAGGATGATAAATAGCAATCCTGTCACATAAAATGAGAAGCGTGGAGAGGCTATAAGATCACTTAAAAACTTAGGCATTTGCGGCCTCCTTGCTCTTTTTTAGTCTCCAATTGCGATAGAGCTCTTTAAAGCGCTCGGACTGAATGGTGATGATGAGCAAAATCACGATAGCTTTAATGGCAGGCAATCTATCTGAAGATACACCTACTGCGTACATGGTAGTAGTTAAAGTTTGAATGGTAATAGCACCGATAATGGTACCACCGATGTAATATCTACCACCTACCATCAAGGTACCACCTAAGGTTACAGCTAAGATGGCGTCCATTTCCATATTTAATCCGGCATTGTTTGCATCAGCGGCGCGAATAAGCGAGCCTTCAATAAGACCTGCGGTGCCTGCACAAAAGCCTGAGAAAATATAGACGGCAAAGAGTACTGCGGTAACCTTGACACCTGCATAGCGTGAGGCGGTAGGATTAATACCTACAGATTGGATCATAAGACCTAAGGAAGTCTTTCTATCTAAGAAGACCACCAAACACACCATGAGGAAGGCAATGATCATGGCTGTTGGTACCATCACCCCTGGAATATTGCCACCAATGTAGCTAAATGGAGTGTAGTACACGGTAATGATCTGACCGTCGGTTAGAAGCTGGGCAATACCACGACCTGAGGTCATTAAGATCAAGGTTGCAACCATGGCTTGGATCTTAAACTTTGCAACTAAGGTACCATTCCAAATACCTGAAATGATGCCAGCGCACAAAGCGGCGATGATGGCTACGATGAATGGATGCTCAGGAACACCTGAAATATCACCACCTAACATCAAGCAGCAAGTAGCAGCTGAAATTGCCACCACAGCACCTACTGAAATATCAATACCGCCTGTGGCGATCACGAAGGTCATACCTAAGGCTAGAATGATAAGTGAGGAGGCACGATATAAAATATCAATTGGGCGGCCGTAAAGGTTGCCATTTTCCATCATGGAGATGGTAAAGAAGTCATCGACGAAGATGGCATTAAATAAAAGCAGAACCGCTAAGGCGCACAATGGCAACATTAGCGAGCTTTGAGTAAATTGTTTAAGCTTGTCCATGGTAGTCTCCTGCAATGGCCTGCATGATATGAGCGGTTGAGATCTCATCACCATTTAACTCGGTGATCTTCTCATGGTCACGGATAATTAAGATGCGTGAACAGGTTCTGACCATCTCACCCATCTCACCTGAAATGAAGACCACTGACATGCGCTTTTCTTTAGCAAGGCGCACGGCTAAACCTTCGATTTCAGTTTTAGTACCCACGTCAATACCACGGGTTGGTTCATCTAAGATTAAGAGGTTAGGTTCAGTGGCAAGCCATCTTGCAATAATTACCTTTTGCTGATTACCACCTGAGAGGTTTTTAATTAATTGCTCTCTATCTGATACCTTAATTCTTAGAAGATCGATATAGTAATCGGCCAATTCATTTTGCTTATGACGTGGCATGTGCTTGAACATACCGTCTTTTGCTTGCATAGCAAGAATAATGTTCTCGCGCACTGACAAATCACCAATGATACCTGCAAGTTTTCTATCCTCAGGACAGAAGGCCAAGCGGTTTTTCATTTGATCCATTGGAGATTTAACTGAAACTTCAACGCCATCAACTTTAATGGTACCTTGGGTTTTCTCAGTAATACCAAAGAGCATTTCTGCAATTTCGGTACGACCTGAGCCTAAAAGTCCACCAAAACCTACGACCTCACCTTTTTTAATGTTCATGGTGAGATCTTTTACTTTACCTGGGACGGTGACATTGTCAGTTTCAATGAAGTTTTCTTTTTCAGGTACGGACTTATCTACTACAGCCTCAATTTCATCTTCTTTAATCTCTTTACCCATCATCTTAGAGATTAATTGAATGCGCGGTAATTCTTTTAGATCATATGCACCTACATAAGTACCATCACGTAAGATGGTCACTCTATCGCAGATCGTGTAGATTTGCTCTAAGAAGTGGGAAATGAAGATAATGGAAATTCCCATGTTCTTTAAATTGCGCATAATCTGAAAGAGTCTTTCGGTTTCTCTGTCAGATAAAGATGAGGTAGGCTCGTCTAGAATTAAGATCTTACATTTAGTATCAATAGCACGGGCAATGGCGATCATCTGTTGCATAGCAACTGGATAGAAGTCCAAAACCTTAGTGACATCAATATCAATACCTAATTCATCGTGTAATAATTGCTTGGCATTTTTATTCATGGTTTGCCAATCGATTTGATTGAACTTACCACGTGGCTCACGACCGATGAAAATATTTTCCGCAACTGTTAAGTTAGAGCAGAGGTTAACCTCCTGATACACTGTGGAAATACCCATCTCCTGACTTTCTTTTGGAGATTTAGGCTCGATTATTTCACCGTCAAAACGAATTGAACCATTAGTCTTTTGATAAACGCCAGTTAAAACTTTAACTAAAGTTGACTTTCCAGCGCCATTTTCACCCATCAATGAATGAATTTCACCTTTTTTGAGGTTAAAAGTCACATCTTTGAGGGCTTTGACCCCAGGGAAGAACATATCAATGTTCTTCATCTCTAGGATTAAATCACTCTCGTTACTTGCCATGTGATCTCCCCTACTTTTATTTCACCCTTGTTTGTAAAGGTAATCTTTAAAAAGAAAAGCCACCTAAAATATAAATTTTATAGGGTGGCCTTTTGAAGACCATCTAAGAATAAGATGGTCTATACCAAGCTTTTACAAGCCTTTGTTTCAAATTAGTACTTACGAGTTGGGAAGACCTCAGCTGCGGTTTCAGCTGGATATACACCCTCTTCTACGTAAACACTCTTTTCAACTGGCTCACCGGCTAAGATCTTCTTGGCAGTCTCGAAGAAGATATCACCTTGTAATGGGTTGCACTCAATGGTGCAGTTAGCCTTGCCATCGATCATAGCCTGGAACATGCCCTTAACAGCATCGCAACCTACGATGATGATGTCCTTGCCTGGTTGTAAACCAGCAGCTTCAATAGCTTGAATTGCACCTAAAGCCATGTCGTCGTTCTGTGAGAAGAGAACGTCGATATCCTTACCGTAGGACTTTAAGAAGGACTCCATAACTTCCTGGCCCTTAGCACGAGTGAAGTCACCGGTTTGAGAGGCTAAGATTGCATACTTATCCTTGTTTGGAGACTCAGCTAAAGCGTCGTTGAAGCCGTGACCACGGTTGGTAGCAGCTGATGCACCTACAGTACCCTCTAAGATTACGATGTTAATCTTGTCACCGCCATTGCGTGGAGTACGATTGGTCTTGGTGATGTACTCATCAATCCAGTTGAAAGCTTTCTTACCTTCAGTGTAAGTATCGGTACCAATCTTGGCTACATATAAGGAATCATCGGAGACCTTTAAGTCACGATCCATAATAAGTACTGGGATCTTAGCTCTCTTAGCTTCACGAAGAATGTTATCCCAACCAGTCTCAACAATCGGGACGAAACCAATTAAGTCAACCTTCTGAGCGATGAAGGTACGAATTGCCTTAATTTGGTTTTCTTGCTTTTGCTGAGCGTCTGAGAACTTTAACTCAATGCCGTGCTTCTCAGCTGCAGCTTTAACATCGTTAGTATTAGCGGTACGCCACTCTGACTCTGCACCAATTTGTGAGAAGCCGATAACAATCTTATCCTCAGCCTGAGCAAAAGAAGTTGCGGCAAGCACTGCACCTAAACCGACTGCAATTAAGGTCTTTGAAATCCTCATAACTACTCCTTACCTTAGAAAAAAATATCTTGCAAAACTTTTAAAACGTTTGCGATGGTCTTATTAAACTCTAGTGCAAGCCTTATTTAAAGAAAATCTATTCAAAAATGTGACATCCTACGAGAAATCTTAATATTTGATTGCAAAAAATTTGAGTTAACTCACAAACTTTAAAAACTCAACTGAAAAAAGGTAACTTTTAATATTTATTTGTTTAAATTCAAAATGTTATAAAAGACATCTTGCCCTTTAAGTTAATACTTAACAGGCAAAATCCCCTAAAATTGCAAACGGTTACGGGACTTTTTTACGTTCGCCGATAAGACTTTCCCTATACTTTTTCTCATTCTACTTACTAAAAGCTTTATTTTGAGCTTTTTCTTTGGAATTTTATGACGAAGCTCAATTGTTTGTCGTCAAAAATTTTTTTAAGCACAAGATCAAGTATAATCAAAGTGAGTGTTGTTGGCGTGATCCTAAGGGGTTACGCCCCTTTGGGCATGTCGGACTTGAGGCCATCATGCCCTCTTTTTTTGTATCTTTAAAGTTTGTGCCAAATGCGTAAAGAATAGCGGCTTCGAGTTTGCCCACTATGTCAAACTATACCAACTACCAAATCATCGTGAATCACCCATAACCTAAAGGTTAAGGGCTTCTTCCTGCTTCAAAGACTTCCTAACGGTTATCTCCACAGGCT
>CALXNU010000081.1 GCA_944389835.1 uncultured Succinivibrionaceae bacterium | reverse complement strand
CATGACGAGGCTTCAAAGCTTGATTATGCTAAAAATGAAGGCAGAGAAGAAGGAATTGCTGAAGGAATGGCTAAAGGTATAGAAGAAGGAATGGCTAAAGGCATAGAAGAAGGAATAGCTAAAGGAAAGGCTGAAGGTAAACTTGAAGAAAGATTTAACATTGTTAGAAACCTTTTGGCTAATGGCTCAAGCACTGATTTCATTAAGCAATGCGTAAATATTTCTGATGAAGAAATTAAAAATATTCAAATGGGAAAGGTTTAACCCATAAAGGTTGCGCATGAATAATAAACATTCAGATGAAGATAAGCTTTGGCTTTATAATTTGAGCCGTGTAAAAAGTTCTAATTTTTTTCTAAAATAAAGCTTTTTTGCTATAGTGAGAAAAAGTTTTTGTAAAACGAGGTTTTTATGCCATCATTTGATGTGGTCTCTGAAATTAAAAAAGATGAATTGCAAAATGCAATTGAAAACGCTAATCGTGAACTTTCAACCCGCTATGACTTTCGAGGCGTGGATGCTTGCTTTACCTTAAATAAGGAAGATTTAACAGTTAAAGCTCAAGCTTTAGAGGAATTTCAAATCGAGCAGATGAAAGATATTCTCCTTAACAAATTAGTAAAAAGAGGAATTGAA
Organism: uncultured Succinivibrionaceae bacterium; assembly: GCA_944389835.1. GTDB lineage: Bacteria > Pseudomonadota > Gammaproteobacteria > Enterobacterales > Succinivibrionaceae > Avisuccinivibrio_A. Next base: position 10,479 of record CALXNU010000081.1, on the reverse strand, counting down.
ATTACCTGTGCTGAGTTTAAGGAGATTACTAAATCAGGTAAAAACTCCGTGCAACAGATTGTCTTTAAAGAGGGCATTGATAAGGATTTAGGTAAGAAAATTATCAAGCTTATCAAGGATGCTAAATTAAAGGTCGATGCTAAGATCAATGATAAGACGGTGAGAGTTACGGGTAAGAAAAAAGACGATCTGCAAGCGGTGATTGCGCTTTTAAAAAATGCCAAGTTAGATCAGCCACTACAGTATCAAAACTTTCGAGATTAAAAAGGGGCGCGTTAAGCGCCTTTTGTTTCAGAAAATTAACCTTTATTTCAAATTTGAAACACAATGAAACATTTAAAAAGTTAAAATTTAGAAAAAATTCTTTAAAATCAACAAAATAAAAACTGGCACAGTCCTTGCTCAAATAGAGGCATCACCACTTAAGTTAAGTGGCAAATAGATTACAAGCTTATTTAAAGTAAGGAGCAGCTATGCAGTATTCACAGAGAATGGCCGATTCCATCATTGCCCACAAGATTGATTTAACTAGCCACTGGGGTTACGAGTACGGTTTAACCTTAGAGGGCATTTACGCCGTTTATAAGGCAACAGGTGATAAGAAGTATCTTGATTTTATCGTAAAGACTATGGATACCTTTATCAATCAAGATGGTACCATTAACGGCTATCGCAAAGATGAATACAATATTGACCACTTAAACAATGGTAAGATGGTTTTAAAGCTTTGGGATGAGACACATGAAGAGCGCTATAAGATTGCAGCCACAAGCTTACATGAGCAATCTTTAACTCACCCAAGAACAAGTGAAGGCGTTTTCTGGCACAAGGCCATTTATCCTCATCAAATTTGGTGCGACGGCTTATATATGGGCGCTGCCTTCCTTGCTCAATATGCCAAGCGCTTTGGCAAAAAAGAGGACTTTGATGACATCGCCTTACAATTTTTAAAGTCCTATCCACATCTAAAAGATCCAAAGACTGGCCTTTTATATCACGCTTACGATGAGTCTAAGTCCATGTACTGGTGCAATAGTGAGACTGGTTTATCTCCACACTTCTGGGGCCGTGCTATGGGCTGGTATGTGATGGCTTTAGCTGACGTTATCGAAGTTATGCCACAAGATCACAAGGATTATGAAGCTTTACGTACTATTTTACGTGAGTGCTTAGTCTCTTTAGCCAAAGTTCAAGATCCTGCCTCTCATGTCTGGTATCAGATCTTAGATTTAGGTGGCAAGAAGCAAAATTACTTAGAGGCCTCAGGTTCTTCTATGATCACCGCCACCTTCTTTAAGGCCTTACGCTTAGGCGTTTTAGATCAAAGCTTTAAGCAAAATGCAGAACATGCCTTCCAAGGTCTCTTAGATGAGTTCATCTTAGAGACTACTGACGGTTACTTAAACTTAAACAAGATTTGCTATGTGGCAGGTTTAGGTGGTCAAACTCACCGTGATGGTTCCTATGCATACTACATGTCAGAGCCAATTATCAGCAATGAACCAAAGGGTTTAGGACCATTTATTTTCGCCTGCATTGAAAAAGAGCAAAACGCATAAGAGGGGAAGTTTTATGTCAGAGGCAAAAGTTGAGGCTCCACAAAGCGCCGCACCAGTAAGACGCATTGGACTTAAACACGTTATAGGTTACGCCTGCGTTAACTTTTTAGGTGGTGGTTCTACCACCTTAATTTCCGCCTGGTTGATGTTCTTCTATACCACCATGTGCGGTCTATCTGCCGTGTCAGCTTCCATTATCTTTACCTGTGCACGTATTTTCGATGCCTTGTTAAACCCGATAATGGGCTTTATTACCGATAACTTCTATAAAACAAGTATCGGCAGACGCTTTGGTAGAAGACGTTTCTTCATCCTTTTAGGTATTCCATCCATCTTAGTAGTTTTCCCAGCCATGTGGTTACCTGGCATGAGCTTGGGTTACTACTTCTTAATTAACTTACTCTATGAGATAGTCTTCACCATGGTCATCGTCTCTTGCGTATCGTTGCCAGCTGAGATGACCCAAGTGGCCGCTGATAAAGCCAAATTGACCGGTGGTAAGCAAATGTGCGGTGTTATTTCCTCTACCATCGCAGCTTTCATTCCAGGCTTAATGTTTGGTATTTACGGCCAAGAGAACACCATTGCCTTCACCATGACCGGTGTCGTTTACGGTATCATGATGGCAGTCTCCTTAGTTGTCGTTTGGATGTGGACCTATGAAAAGCGCCCAGAAGAAGTACACGTTTTCTCTAATACTTCAAGCTTAAAAGGCATTTTCCTCTCCATTTTAAGCAACGTAAAGCAAGCTTTAAAGCTTCGTGCTTATCGCTTACACTGCGTGATCTTAGCTATGGGTTGCATTTATAAGAACTTAGCTACCGGTATTTTCACTTACTTTGTAGTGTCAGTTCTTTTTGTAAGCCAACAAGATGCCGCTTGGGTCTTAGGTATCACTCAGATGACCTCCTTTGCAGCCCTTTTATTGTGCATCTTCTTATGCTTACGCTTTGGTGCCCCAGCTACCTTCCGTATGTTCTCAGTCGTAGTTGCCATAGGCTGCTTAGGCTACTTTGCCTTATCAAGAATGGTAGGCATGGATTACATGACCATCGTGTTATGTATCATCGCCATCATCTCCTTTGCAGGCCGTGCTGGTATCGACTATATTCCAGTCTTCCAGTTACCATTTATGGCTGACATCGATGAGATCGTTCACGGTGAGCGTCGTGAGGGTATTTTCACTGGTGTGAACACTCTCTTCTCCCGGGCTGCAACTGGTATTGAGGCCTTTGCCATTGGCTTAGGTTTGGCAGCCTTCGGTTACGTAAAAGGCACCACCGAGCAATCAGAGTTCACTCAAGAAGGTATCATGTTAATTGCCGTAATTAGCCCTCTTATCTTCTTAGGTATTGGTTGGATTGCTTCAGTGCGCTTAAAGCTTACTAAAGAAACTCATCAAATCGTCTGCCGCGAAGTTGCCCGCTTAAAGGCAGGTGGCAAGAAAGAAGATGTTGATCCTCAAGTTAAGGCAGTAGTTGAGAATTTAACTGGCTACAGCTACGACAAGTGCTGGACTATTAAACACTAATCCCTGCAAAAGTAGAGGCCGCCATCTTCATGCGGCCTTATTTTGCAAAGACTTTCAATCTTAATTAACCTTGAAAATGAGGTGGCAATAGCCTCCTTTTTTAATTTAAATTTAAAAAAGCACAGAACTACGCTTACGCATAGGGTTTCAAGGGCTTAACGGCTCTTTTTTAGCAATTAAGCTTAAAGTGCAGATTGTACAATTTAGCATCGGCCATGCCGCTTTCATCCTCACGCTTACGCATGAGGAATTTCGCATCTTTAAGTTAAAAAGGCTTGGGAAATTTTAGATATCTAAAGACCACCTTATTAATTAGAGGGCAAATTCTTGGGGGTAGATAAGTTCACCTTTAAGGAAGTCTTGAGGTAAGTCCTTTAAAGGTAGAACTTGCAAGTACTCTTCAAATTCTTTTAATGGCGATGAGATCTTAAATTTAGAGATACTTTCAAAGCCAAAACGCGGATAGTAATCCTTATGGCCTAAAACTACAATAGCACTAAAGCCTAAAGCTTTGGCCTTTAAAATTGCCTCGCGCATTAAAGCACTTCCAATGCCTTGGCGCTGAAAATTAGGGTGCACACAAAGTGGGGCTAAGGCTAAAACCTCACGATCTTCACTTGTGGTATTAATGGTGATTTTGCTTAAGAGAATATAACCTAAAAGCTCGCCTCTAAAATCCTCAGCCACCAGTGATAATTGCGGCACAAAGTTTGGACTTTGATGTAATCTTTGAACTAACAAATGCTCACTATGATCACTTTGCGGGAGGTTTAAAAAGCAAAGTCGCACCAGCTCGTGTAAAGCGCGACTGTCTGAGATCTGATCTTCTCTTAGAATAAATGATGGTGTCATAAAAAATCCTTTTCTTAAAACTCCTTAAATTTACCCAAGTTTAAAAGATTTTTTAGCTAAATGTCTAATAGTCTTTTTGAAATTTGCAAAATAGATCTGATCTTTTATGTGAATTTTTAAGGTCTCTATTTTCTTTAAGGCTTAAAAGCGATACAAAAAAACTAGGCGAAAGCGCGTCTGTCTTAAATTGGAGGTAGAGTTAACTTTAATATTGGTTATTTGAAAATAGGGGAGAAAACTCATTTAAAGCTTAGGAGAGCTTAAAATCGTACTCAAAATTATTTATCAAAACGCAGCGCCCTCCTATCTAAAATCCCTTTATAATTATCATGTTTTTCAAAGCGATAGCACTTGGCAAGATAAAAACCACTTTCAAAAGTATAATTTAGTAGCAAGGATGGCTTAAAAACGCATTTTTGATTTGAATATTCCGCATTAAACGCAGGCTTTAAAGTCAAATTAAAGCTTTTAAAGGGGTTGTATTCATAATCTAATGCAAACTCAGCTGCATTTTCATTACCTGTTTTGGCTTTAAGCTCAAGATTAAGACATAAGAGCCTTACCTTTTTATATGACAGGATTAAATGATCTGCTTTTTATCTTGCCTGTATTTCTCCTTAAATCACTTTTAACAAATAATAAACTTAATTTTTAAAATTAACTCATAATTACGTTTAATGGAATTATTTATGCTTAAAATAACTTTGTTTTTTTATAGGTTCAATAGTGTATTTTATGGATCTATATAAAACTCAAACTGCAATACAAACTTGAAAAGTCATGATTTTTTAATAAGTTATTTTTAATGTAACTTTTCTAAAGTATTGCAATTTATAACGCTCCATATATAATATAATACTTAGTTTACGGTACTAAGTAAACACTTATACTTTAATAAGTTGGCATAAAAATAAAGGAGTATTAGTATGTCATCATCAAACATTCAAGTAACCGATCCTGTTGAAGGATCTGTCTACGAAATAATAAAAAAAATAGGCAAAGATAGTGGTTCAGGAGCATATGTAGTACCAGATATTCCAGAGCGTAAATTAAATGGTTCAATTAAGGGAACTACCAAAGGTAAAGTTGATCCTGAAGATGTGTATTTAGTAATAGATCAAACTTTATTTGGTAGTGCCTCTGAAGGTTTATTGTTTACCGCAGATACCTTATATATTAAAAAAACATTTGCAGATCCTTTTTTCATTAAATATATAGATATTACTGATTGCTATGTTAGACAAATTGTAGAAAAAGACAAAAATGACAAAGAAAATATCACTAAATACGTTATTATCTCATACAAAAATTCTACTTATAGAATTTCAAAAATTGGTATTGATGTATATAAGTTAGCACGCCTTATAAAAAGTATTGCTATAAGTGTCAATAAAAGTAAGGAATCTAAAGCTGTCATAACAAGTGATGCTACTAATTCTTCAAAAGCTATCAAACGTATTCCTCTCGATGAAATGCCTGTTGATTTAAGAATTGCGTATATTAAAGTTATAAACTTAATGTTTTTAAGTGACGATGATAAGATAGACGCAAAAGAATTAAGTGAACTATATTTACTTATTGCAAGATTAAAACTTTCTCCTGAAGAGCGTTTTACTGTTCTTGCATATCAAAAGCAAAATGATAATGTACAAGACATATTAAATTCTCAGATTAAACCATTACTTGAAGAATCTGCTTATCAAGAAGTAATTCAATCTTTAGTAAAAGATATGCTGTTTATGTATAGAAAAACTAAAAGTCAAGAATGGAAAAATTCAGACTTTATTACAACTTTTGCTAAAGTAAATAATATCTCAGAAGAGCAAATTAGTGTTTTAAATCAAGCTATAGATAATGATCTGAAAATTTTTGATGACAATGCTGATGATTCAGTATTAGAGCAAGGTTTTAGAGAAATTGCCTCAAATGCGGCAGCAGTTGGTGTTCCAATTGCAGCTATCTACCTTTCAGGATCTGTAGTAGGTTTAAGTGCTGCAGGCATTACCTCAGGTTTAACAGCTTTAGGCTTCGGTGGTCTATTTGGCTTTGCCTCAAGTATGGTTACAGGTATTGGCGCTGTAATTCTTTTAGGTGTTGGAGCTAAAAAAGGAGTTGAAGCTTTAACTGGACAAAAAGAAATTGATCGTCGCAAAAAAAAGGAATTAATGTTATTGCAACTTAATAAACAACTTCAACGTACAGTTAATATGATTATGGAGGATATTAATCAATTTGCTAATAAATTAGCTCAATCAATAGCTGACAATAATAAAAATCAAGAAACAATAAGTATACTTTTAGATAAACTAAAAAATTTAGTTTCTTCAGGTCAAATAGTAGCAAATGAAACTAAAGAAACAGCAAGACTTGCGATCTTACAAAAGGTTCCAAGAACTCTTAATGTTGATCGTCTTGCTATTATTACAGAAGAGCCTACTAAAAAGAAATACTATAATCTTATTATACATTGTTATCAAAAAGAAAAAGATAGCTCAGGTAATATTGTAATGTGTATTCGCAAAGATTTATCTGAAGAACAACTTGATACTTTAGTAAGACTTCTTGAAGGCCTAGAATATTTTTCTACAGCCAATTTAGCAAAACAAGGTTTTAATACAGCAAAAGAAAACGTTACTTCTTTTGCAAAAGGTTTATTTAAATAATATGTCAAATAATAAATTTGAACGAGCAGCTATTGTACAAAAACACCGTCTTGATTCGGGGATGAGTACTTTAGCTGCTATGAATAAAGATTTGTCGCAATTACAACAAAGTCAAAAATTTTTAGACTCTCAAATTGCAGAGGCTCAAGAGCTTATTGATTCATTACAAACTGAAAGTTTAACGTCCCAGCAAGTTTCAGATCTAGATGCTTTAGCTGATAAATTACAGTTAGATATTTTAAGCGAATCTGTTGTAGAGAATCTTTATGAAAGGCAAGAGGTTATTAAAGAATCTTCCGATGAAGATCTTTTTGCACAACTTGATAATTATGCCATACGGCATAATATAGATACGAATACTAACCTTGCAAACTTGTTATCTGCAAAGGATATTAAAGAGCTTAAACATTTAATCGAAGATGAGCTTTCTTATCAACCACCAAAACTTGATAAATATGATTATGCTATAGCCTGTACCTGTGGTCTTATTAGCGGTTTAATTGATGCTTTATTTGTAGGTAGTCCTAAGGATAGCAAACTTACTGAGATTCCAGACTCTGTAGTTGATGGTATTGTAATGAAGTTTGCAAAGCTCTGTGGTTGGAATGATAAAGGAGGTGAAGGAACTCTTGGTCAGGCAATACAATATTTAGAAAAGAAATTTGGAGTCAATTACGATCAAAGACTTTCATCTGATGTAAATGATTTATTTAATTTAACTCCATCCAATCACCACCTAAAAAATTTAGCTCACTCTCCAGATTTAATAGGTCTAATTTTTTCAGTTATAGATCAGTTTACCAATACTTCTCATTTTGTCAGTAACGGTAAAATATATGCTGTGGAAACTGAGTCAATTGAGCTTCGAGGCGATAATTTTGTTACAAAAGTTGTTTTTGGTATTATCAATTGGTTTGGGCATTTAATGTCAGATGTTGCCGGATCTAAATCCAGAACAGATGATAATCGAGGTGCTGGCATTCCAATTGCCTTTTTTAACCTTTCTCAACTTTTTGGTAATGTTGGGTCTTTTGGCCCTAATAATAAAAAACTTTCTGAAATATGTTCAAAATTATATACCAGTGGCTATGATTTTAGATTTGGAGTAACTTTAAATATTCCCGTTCAAATCGCTATCCTTTTAGTACGAAGTTTTAGAGCTTTCAGACTTTATGCTAATTCGCCTAATGAATTTAATTTCATATCATTATCTGAAAACAATCCTGAAATGAGAAGAATGTTATCCGTAAGTCTTGGTTGTTTGTGTTTAGTAGATATTGGAGATGCTTTTGTAAGAGGTCGCGGAAATATAGTTAATATTTTGCTTAGAACTAATTTAATAGCTTGGCTTAAGTTTAGTGCTCTTGCTAGAGTAGAGTTTAAGGCTTTGTTATTGCAAGGCCATATTAATGAAAATCTTGTTGATGATTATATTGAGCATGAGTATACTTCATTGTTAAAAGAAATGAGTTAAAGACTCACAAAAAATCATTCTCATTAAAAAATCCAATTTTCTAAGGAGCTAACATCAGTTTATGAATAACGTCTAATATAAATTTTATATTAAAAGTTATTCATTTAAAAACAAATTACTCTGCCATTAATCAAGAATTTTGGCCTCTGACGTCGTGGTGATCTCCAAAATCACCCCTCCATATTCATCTTCAATTAACTTTTGCTAAGAACTGCAAATGCGCTCGCGCACATAGTCATAGTCAGCAGACTTTCCGGCCTTAAACTTAATTCTAAAAGTATTAGGCTCATGCCAAGGCAAACCAAAAAGTTTAAAAAAGCCACAACTTTGTGCGGTTTTCTTTTTGCAAACTTACAAGATTGCTACCACTATTCCAAACACCGCTAATACTAACACTAGCCCATAAATTAACCCAATGATTGAGATGAACACATACCAAAAGGTCAAAAAAATCGCTTTAAGATCTGCTAAAGGCTTGATGATTTTTGTTTTAGCGCACTCCTCAAAGCAAGAGGTAAGCGCCCCTAGTCCTACGAAAAAGCCAGCCGGGATTAAAACTGAGTCATAATTTACAAATGACTTATAGGTAACGTCAGTGTTGAAGAACCAGATGATCGCAAAAACCGCGCTTAAAATAAGCGCCCAAAGAGCTGAAAGTACAGCAAAGGAAATAGTGGCAAATAAGATTATTAAGACCAGTTTAAAAATTACTCTTAAGGAGTTAAGGGCACCTTTAGTCACTAAGGCAAGCGCGCCATCTTTAGGATCTGCGACTAAAAGTTTGCGCTTATTATGCGAAAAATCCTGTGCAATTATGTAAACATCCATCAAGCCTATAATTATCATCAAGATCCCAAAAAGGTAAGGCTGATAAAGAGCCAAGTGAAATTTGCTACCTTCAATATACGCTATTACAAAGTAAATAATATTTAAGATAGCCCACAAGGTTGCGGACAATAACGCAAGAGTTAAGATTAGAGTCAAGCAATTTAGAAGAATTAAACCTGCAAACTTAAAGATAATCTCAAAGGAGTGTTTTAAATCCTCTTTTAAGGATGATTTTTTAGAAAGTTCACTTGCCAAAGTCTCTGGGGCTTTTATGATCTCATCAAAAATTACCCGCAAAGTTGCCGTAAAACACATTAAAGCTACCGGCAAAAAAACGCTACACACTAAGGCAAGATCTGAAAGAGGAGTGGCATTAGTTTTAAAAAGATTGATAAAGGACCAAAATCCGGTCACCATTGACCACCATATCGCACCTACTATTACAAACAAAATTGCAAAGATCAAGGTAAAAAGTAGGGCATAGAAGCTTAAAGTGACAGTCTTTTCGATTTTAGGATCTGCAAGGTGGCTCTTATTTAGCGCTAATTTAAGCTTAGCTTTAAGCTCTTTTAGCTTGTCATAAAGCTCACATGCGCTTCTTGTGCCTTTAAATCTTATTAAAGCATGTTTTTCAGCGCCTGGCCTTTCTTTGTAGAAATCATAATTGCGATCTTCTAAATAACGCCTATAGACAAACTTAAGCCAAAACAAAAAGCTAAGAGTAAAAAGCACGGGGTTTTGGATAAAGGGCGAAAGAATCTTAGTATCAAAACCTAAGAGATTTTTTAAAAGGGCCAAAAAGCCTAAATACACGCACACCACAGCCAAGGTAAATAGGATGTAGAACGGTGAAAAAATTATCCCAATCCACAAAAACCTAAGAAAAGAAAGCTTCTTAGGATAAATTGGCAAAAGTTCTTTTTTCATAGCACCCAGCCTTATTTCTACAATATACTACAGGAAAACAAGCGTGTAACTTTAAGTTTTGGGAACTTTGAGCTTAAGATTTTTTCTATTATCACCCACAAGCTTTCCATAATACGGAAAGGTTGGGCTTAAGAGGATAAAATCCTTATCTTAAAGCCTTGAGCTTTTGCCTCGTTAATAAGTCTTCAAGTTCCCCGTTAAGAGGCGGTGGTTTCAATAATCATATTTTGCATTTGTTTAAAGCAATTTGCTCGTACAAGAAGCGCTTTTTTGCCAGCCTCTAGATCTACTTTTGTTTTAAGCGCTAAAGGTAGCTCATTGACATTTATAGCCTAAGGAGTTGGTAAGTTCCTTAGCATACACATCAGGATTTATAAAAACTGCCTCAGAATCAAGATTACCTTCAGCTTTTAAAAGCTCATAGGAGGTAGTTTTTCCAGAGCCATTAGGCCCTGCAATACGGTATAAAGTTAAGTTTGAGGGTTCTTGATGATACATTATTTATTCCTTAAAGGTTCTAAATTCTCAAATCTTATCCTGAAGGGCACTTTTAATATGCTTTAGCGTAACCCGTCTTTAGTTACCCATCATAAGCAATAAACATCGGTTTTGCAAAAGCCGATGTACTAACAAATCCCTTTTACA
>CALXNU010000080.1 GCA_944389835.1 uncultured Succinivibrionaceae bacterium | reverse complement strand
ACGGTTATTCCTTATTATATCATATATCGCTACACATCGCTACATTTTTATAAGGATGCTTGACAAATATTTTAGGGATTAATCAGTTGGTTAGGCTAAATTGAGGGAGAGTGAAGTGTTAAAAAAGCGGCATCTAAACCCCTGATTTTCAGGGGCTTTTTATAAGATGAAATTTTTTTTAATTTTTCTTTGCAAGACCTTCTAAATTAGATACAATCTAACAATCTTATTGTTCTTTTAAAAATTTAGGTCCCCTATGATCATACTCATCACTGGAGCTACCCGAAGTGGCAAAACACTCTGCTCGGAACATCTAGTCCGACTTACCGGATTTCGAGCGTTAAGTATCGACCTTTTAAAAATGGGTCTTATTCGTGCCAAATGCACCAACTTAACTCCAACTGATGACGATGCCCTTCAAGAATATCTCTGGCCTATCATTCGCGAAATCATTAAAACTGCTATCGAAAATCACGAAAATTTAATCATAGAAGGCGATTACATTCCCGCAAGCTTAAAAAAAGATTTTACAAAAGAAGAACTTAGTGAAATTTATGGCTTTTGCATGATTTTAACTGAGAACTTTATTAAAGAGCATTGTGCTTTTGTCATTCGCACCCAAGATGTCGTGCAAGACAGAAGGCATGATGATACCCCAGATCTTGAGGAATTATTATCCCAAAACAAACGCCATGAGCGCGACTTTGTCGATGCAAGAGTGCCAATTGTGAAAATCACCTCCCCTGAAGAACACCCCGTGTTCTGGGAAGAATTTGACTTCTCCTGCTTTCGCTTAAGTGCCTAAGGCAAACTAAAAAAGGGGCTTAAAGCCCCCTTCTTTTAAACCTATATCTTATTAAAGATCTAAGATTAATTCTTTTAGCGTGCCATAGTCGACATCAATTAAAGTAGTCTTAGATGGCAATTGTGCTTTAGAGGCTAAGATCTCAGGTAAAGGTAAATTAATCCCTAAGGTACTATCTACCGTTTCCTTAAACTTAGCAGGATGGGCGGTACCTAAGAAAATACCGACCTCACCTTCTTCTAAGTGATTTGATAAAACCTTCCAGGCAATAGCCGCATGTGGCTCTAGGATATAACCTGTCTTTTGATAAAGCTCGCGCATAGCCTCTTTAGTCTCTTCATCATTTAAAGATCCTGATTGTAAATCTTTAAGTGACCAGCCTTGCATCTTAAATAAAGCCTCAACACGTGGCCAATTATTAGGTCTTGAAATATCCATGGCATTAGATAAGGTAGCAATGGTAGGCTTTGGCTCCCAATTGCCTGAGGCTAAATAACGTGGCACCGTATCATTTGCATTGCAAGAGACCACAAATCTTGCCTTAAGGCCTAAGGCTTTGGCAATTAAACCTGCGGTGATATTACCAAAATTACCACATGGCACCGAGAAGACTACCTTCTCACGCTTGTTTTCAGGCAATTGAGATACCGCCTCAAAGTAATAGCAAACCTGAGCTAAAAGACGGCTTATATTAATGGAATTTGCCGAGTTTAAACCGACCTTCTCCACAAATGGGCGATCATCAAAAGCTCTTTTTACTAAGTCTTGGCAATCATCAAAAATACCGTTAACTTGGACTGCTTTGACATTACCACCTAAGGTTGCAATTAACTTTTCTTGTAAAGCTGAGATCTTGCCTAAAGGATATAAGATCACCACATCAATGCCTTTTTGACCATAAAAAGCATCGGCCACCGCAGCTCCGGTATCACCTGAGGTGGCAGTTAAAATGGTAAGTCTTTTGCCTTCATTGACAGAGGCTAGAACTCTTGCCATAAATCTTGCACCAAAGTCCTTAAAAGCTAAAGTTGGACCGTGGAAGAGCTCAAGAGCATAAGTATTCTCATCAGCTTTTACTAATGGGGCCTTGAAAGTGAAAGCATCGGCGATAATGGCCTCTAGATTTGGAATTTCATCCCCAATTAAGTGGCGTAAAATTTTTTGTGATCTTTCAACTAAAGGTAACTTATAAAGCTCCTCTAAATTCTCAAGAGGCTTTATCTCATCCATGAAAAATAAGCCTTGATCTTTGCCAATGCCACGTCTTACCGCAGTTGCAAAATCAAGTTTTTCACTTTTATCTTTTAAGTTAAATAATTCCATTATGCGATCTCCACTACGTTTGCGCCTACTTCATCAATCTTACAAATATGGCAAAAACCATCTTCATTGGCAATAAAATTGCGCTCTAAATACTCTTTCATCTCACTTGCTGCCTCAAGATTGGTGAAAATTGAGAAGATTGAAGAGCCAGATCCTGAAATACCGGTAGCTAAAGCTCCTTGAGCTTTACCATACTCACGAGCTACATCAAAGCCTGGAATTAATTGCGCACGATAAGGCTCGGCAATGACATCCACTAAACAGGCGGCGGCAAGTTTTTCGTTTTGCGTATGACAAGCATGCACAAAGGAAGCGAGGCGTCTTCCATAAGTTATAACATCCTGTCTTCGATATTGGGCAGGCAAAATTGAACGGGCAGCGGCTGTTGAGACTTTAATACCTGGGAAGCAGGAGACCCACAACCAATTTTTAAAGCTCTCAAGGCCCTCTGAGATAATGCCATTTTCCTCAATAATAAGTTGCAAGCCACCAAAATAGCAGGGGGCAACATTATCATAGTGAATAGAGCCTGAGATCATGCCCTCAAGCTCACCCATGAGATCTAAACAGCCTGCCTCCCCTAAAACATTCTCGTGAATGGCATCTAAGGCTAACACCGCCGCCACCACGGAGGATGCAGAAGATCCCAAACCTGAGCACACCGGAAGGCCTTTATCTAAAGTAAGCTTTAGATCATGACAGGTTTTGCCCAAAGCATTAAGCTTTTTCTTATAGGCCTGATAAGCAATATAGACAATATTCTTTTTAGGATCGACCGGTAATTTTTTAGCAAAACGACCTACCGTCACCATAGTGCAACCACTACCAGGAGAGGCAAGCTCTGCGGTTACAAAATCCCCTAAGCTTTGACCATTAATCGGGCGCAAGGCTGCCCCTAGAAGATCAAAACCTACAGATAAATTAGCAGCTGAGGCTGGGGCATAGGCTTTAACTTTTTGAACCATAAATTAACCCTCACGAGTCCAGTTTTGTAAACGCAAAATATCTGATAACACACCTGCAGCGGTTACTGCGGTGCCTGCACCATAGCCTCTAATCACAAGTGGTAATGGCTTGTAGTAAGCGGTGGTAAAGGCTAGTGCATTCTCACCCCCGCGCACCTTAAAGAGCGGATCTTGAGGGCCTACGGCCTCAACTTGGCACTTGCACTTACCATCTTTAATTGAGGCAACATAACGTAAAACCTTACCTTGCTCTTTAGCCTCTAAAACCTTGGCATTAAAGCTCTCATCGGCCTGTTTTAATGACTCTAAGACCTCAGCTGCACTCTCGCCTTGTAGGTATTGACTCTCCACAGCACTTTTTACTTCAACATTGCACAAATCAAGCTCATAACCACACTCACGGGCTAGAATTAAAAGCTTGCGCGCAACATCTGTGCCTTCTAAATCATCACGAGGATTAGGTTCTGAGTAACCTTTCTCATATGCATCGCGTGTGGCCTCAGATAAGCTCATACCATCTTCCACTAAACCTAAGATATAAGAAAGCGTGCCTGACATAATGCCTGAGAACTCAATTAATTTGTCACCTGCCCACAAGAGATTTTGTAAGGTGTTGATAACAGGTAAGCCTGCACCCACATTTGCCTCATATAAGAACTTTCGATGATTGATACGTGCTGAGTGGCGAAGGCCTTTGTAGTACTCATAGGAAAGGGTATTCGCCTTTTTATTTGGCGTTACCACATGGAAGCCTGCGTGCATTAACTCAATATAAGATAAAGCTAATTTTTCATCTGAGGTGCAATCGACAAAGACTGGATTTACTAAATGTGAATCCTCAACTAATTGCTTGGCCACCATAATATCAAACTTAGGCAAGCCTTCTTTTTTAAGCTCCTCTTTATAGGTACTCAAATTAAGCCCACCTGAGTTTTTAATCATGCCGCGGGAGTTGGCAATGGCCACCACGCGAATTTCAATGCCCTGTCTGTCACGCAATTCCTCTTTTTGCTTGGCAATTTGCGCTAAAAGCTCAGAGCCCACCCCACCGGTGCCAACCACCACAAGATCTAAGATCTGACGGGCACTAAAGAAGGTCATATGGCAAATGGCAATGGCCTCGGCTACTTTTGACTCTGAAATTACTGCTGAAATAGATCTTTCAGAGGAGCCTTGAGCAATGGCTGAAACATTAATATTAGCCTGGGCTAAAGCGCGGAAGAATTTACCTGAAGTGCCACGCATGGTCTTCATGCCATCACCTACTACTGAGATAATGGCCATCTTATCGATGATCTCAATCTCATCGATTAAACCCTCACGTCTTTCAAGCTCAAACTCTTCATTAATGGCGCGCAAGGCACGAGATGCATCTTGGGTGTGGATACAGAAAGTAATTGAATACTCAGATGAGGATTGAGTAATTAAAACTAAGGAAATTTTAGCTTGGGAGACGGCATTAAAGAGCCTGCCTGCCATACCCACCATACCCTTCATACCAGGGCCTGAGACATTAACTAGTGAGATATTTTTAAGATCTGAAATGCCTTTAATTGGAATGCTTCTGTCGGTCTCTTCGGCAATTAAAGTACCCTCACCTTGTGGATTGTAGGTATTTTTAATAAGGCATGGAATATGGAATTGAGCAATAGGTGCAATGGTGCGAGGATGCATAACCTTAGCACCAAAATAAGAAAGCTCCATGGCCTCTTTATAAGACATTCTCTTTAAAAGCACGGCATCTTCAACGGCTCGTGGATCACAAGAGTAAACACCATCGACATCAGTCCAAATCTCACAGCATTCAGCATCGGAGATGGCGGCTAAACAGGCGGCTGAATAATCAGAGCCATTGCGCCCTAAAAGGACGAGCTCCCCTTTATCATTACCCCCGCAAAAACCTGACATTAAAGTAATGGCCCCTTTTATCTCAGGGATCATGCGATAGTGCTCACGAGATTTTTCAATATTTACTGAAGATTCAAGATACCCGCCTTCAGTTTGCAAGACAAAGACTGGATCTATTACTCGAACTTGCATACCGCGAGCTCTTAAAAGCTCAGTCATTAAGGCAATAGAGAAGGCCTCACCGCGGCTTTCCACAAAGGCCTCCACCGCCTCAGGGCAGACACCAAGAAGTGAAATACCCTCAACTCTTCTTTGAATTAAACTTAAAATGGTATTAATTTCATTTAAAAGTGCTTTTTCATCAAAGTTTTCATAGGTTTTAGCAAGGGGCATTAAGATCTTGTCAATAACGATCTCTTTGATGGCCTTAATTTGCTCTTGACCATCCCCGCCTTGCACGGCACTTTTAACTAAAGCTACCAACAAATTCGTAATTTTTGCAGGAGCTGATAATACTAAAGCGGTATCTGTTTGCCTGGCGGTATTAATCGCAATATCTGCAACATTAATAAAACGCGTTGCATCTGCAACTGAGGTTCCGCCGAATTTAAGTACTCGCATATAAGCTCCTAATTAGTGTTGTTAAATTTTTATTAAACTTAAAGCCTTAAAGCTTTAATTAAAGAGTACCTATTTTAGCAGAAAACCACACTCACATAAGGCCTTGCACTATTGCACCAAAAAAGCACAGCCAAAATTTGCCCCTTGCGGCAAAAATAAGCTCAAAGGCTTTAAACTTTAATGCTCAATCTTAAAAAATTCTTGTAAATTATAAAGTTAAATCTTGGCCCTCTTTTTGCTCAAGCCTTAAAAAAAGGAGGGAGAGCTATGGAAGGTTCTACATATGAAGTTGGAGTAAGCAAGGTTCAAGTAAGTTCGGCGCTGTTTAATTTAGGCTCTAAAGGGGGCAGTGTCGATAATAACTTCTCAAAGACCTTAAGCTCAAATCAAGCGAAACTTACTGCAAGCTCTGCGCAGAGTGTAGCGCCTAACTATACCCAAAATACTGAGCCCTCCCTTAAGACTAGTGCATCTCACTCCACTGCTTTAAGCGTACAAGACACCCTCTCTTTACTTGAGGCTTTAAACTTACCGCTTGAAACGACAAGCGTAAAACAAGATGCTAAAAGCCTTTTATTGCAAGAGCAATTAAAATCTGCCAAGGATTTACTGCAAAATTTAAATCCCCCGCAACCTTTAGCGGCAAATTTAAATCTTGATCTTAAATACTCGCAAGACAATGAGAACCTAAACTTAAAACAAAATACGCTCTCAACTCTTTTAGCCTTAAAAGCGCAACATGGAAAAGCCTCTTTAAATGATGGCGCGCAGACACTAAACTTAAAAAGTGTTGAACCTAATTTAAACCCTCTGCCTCAAACCACTTGCGAGGTCAAAGGCTTTAAACTTAACTTAAAGCGCTTAAAAAAGGCCCCCAAGCGTAAAAACTTTAAAGGGCATTGGCTTGATTTTTCAAAACAAAACCTTGAGTTTGAAGACAAATTGTGCCCAATCTGAGGGCAGAGGGTCCCTTTTTAATTCTTTAAAAAAATTTTTTGGAAGCTTTTTTTATTAAAAAAGCTTTTATTATCAAAAAGTAAACTCAAGTCTCTTGCCTTTAATTAGAGATTTTTTTCACAAAAGCGCTAACTTAAAGTTACTAATTGCACCTAAAACAGCTAAAATCGTATTGTTATAAGATTAAGGTTTAAATCTTTGTCAAAAGAGAGCTTATGAAAACGCTTACATAAAAGCTCAACAAAGAGTAAAATAGAGCCTAAAATAAGCTTAAACCTTGCATCAAATGTAGGATGTTTTTAACTTTTAGTGGGGATAATCAATCATGAGAAAACCTCTCGTCATGGGTAACTGGAAACTTAACGGCACCAAGGATTCTGTTAAGGCATTAGTCACAGCATTACTAGATAGCGCAAACAAGGCTTCTCCAAAAGCTGATGTTGCAGTTTGTGCACCTGCCGTTTTCATTGGCATGGTAGAGAATTTAGCTCAAGGCTCAAGCCTTAAGTGGGGTTCTGAGGATTGCGACATTCACACCCAAGGCGCTTACACTGGTGAGAACTCTCCTGTGATGTTACGTGAGTTTGGTTGCACCTATGCCATCGTTGGCCACTCTGAAAGACGTGACTATCACAAAGAGTCAAGCGAATATGTTGCTCAAAAGTACAAGTGCGCTCAAGAAAATGGTTTAATTCCAGTGCTTTGTGTTGGCGAGAGTGAAAAAGAGTTCGATGAGGGCAAGA
The DNA here is from genome assembly GCA_944389835.1 of uncultured Succinivibrionaceae bacterium. GTDB lineage: Bacteria > Pseudomonadota > Gammaproteobacteria > Enterobacterales > Succinivibrionaceae > Avisuccinivibrio_A. The sequence continues at coordinate 3,906 of CALXNU010000080.1, read as the reverse complement.
CCATGGACGTGATCCGTGAGGAGCTTAAAGCTGTCATCGACCTTTGTGGCATTAAGTCTTTTGAAAAGGCTGTCATTGCCTATGAGCCAATTTGGGCTATTGGTACTGGCAAGACTGCAACTCCTGAGATTGCTCAAAAAGTTCACAGCGACATTAGAGCCTATTTAGCCTCTTTTGATGCAGACGTGGCCTCTAAGGTACAAATCCTCTATGGTGGCTCTTGCAATGCTAAGACTGCTCCTGCTTTATTTGCTCAACCTGATATTGATGGTGGCTTAGTAGGTGGTGCATCTTTAAAGGCTCCAGATTTTTCTGCAATCATTGAAGCAGCTGTCGCTAATGCATAAAATTGCTTGAGGGATCTTAAATGGCAATTAAGAAAATTGGCGTTTTAACCTCAGGTGGTGATGCCCCAGGCATGAACGCAGCTGTGCGTGCTGTGGTTAGAACCGCTATTGATTATGGTTATGAGGTCTGCGGTGTAAAAGATGGCTACATGGGCCTTCATGAAGGAAATATCATTCCTTTAAATCGCAAAAGCGTTTCCGATCTATTAAATCGCGGAGGTACTTTCTTAGGCACAGCCCGCTTCCCAGCTTTCAAAGAAGCTTCCGTGCGTGCAGAATGCATTGAAGTAATGCGTGAGCAAGGAATTGACTCTTTAGTCGTCGTCGGTGGTGATGGTTCCTACATGGGCGCTAAACTCTTATCTGAGATGGGCTATCCATGCGTAGGCTTACCTGGCACGATTGATAACGATATCGCAGGTACTGATACCACTATCGGTTTTGATACCGCTTTAAATACTGCTGTAGATTGTATCGATAAGTTACGTGATACTTGCTCCTCTCACAGAAGAATTAGCGTAGTTGAGGTTATGGGTCGTCACTGTGGTGACTTAGCCCTCTCCTGTGCTATCTCCTGCGGTGTTGAGGCTACCTTAGTTCCTGAAGTGCCGTGGACTAAAGATGAAGTCTACAGACAAATTGAAGCTTCAATTGAATCAGGTAAAAGACACGCCATCATCGTAGTTTGTGAAAATCAAACCGATGTCCATCAAATGGCTCGCGAAATTGAAGGCCGCACCGGTCTTGAGACTCGTGCTACCGTCTTAGGTCACATTCAACGTGGTGGTACTCCAACCCCTGCTGATCGTGTACTTGCAAGCCGTATGGGTGCTTATGCTGTGCAATTACTTCATGAGGGTCAATCAGGCCGTTGCATTGGTATTCAAAGAGGTCAATTAGTGCACCACGATATTATTGAGTGCATTGAGACCATGAAGCACAAGTTTAGAAAAGATATGTACGATTTAGCTGCCGCTTTAAGCTAAAGCTAAACCTTAAAAATAAGATCCGCCTTAAGGCGGATTTTTTTGACCCTATTTTTTAAAGGAAAGACCTAAGTCTTCCCCTTATTTTCTTTTCATAAATTTATTATTGAAATCATCAAGTGGAATTGGACGTGAGTAATAGAAGCCTTGGGCAAAATCACAGCCAATCTCTTTGATAAAGTCGACATCTTCAGCAGTTTCTACGCCTTCAACGACTGATGACATATTAAACATTCTCACAATCTTCATCATCTGCTTTAAGATAAAGCGATTGCGCAATTTCTCTTTAGGATCGGCCACTAATAAAAATTGCTTATCAAACTTAATCTCATCTAAGGACATACCCGCTAAAACATTTAAGGATGAATAGCCTGTACCAAAATCATCTAAAGCCATTCTGATCCCAACTTTATGTAATTCATCAACCACATCATTTAATTGCTCAATGTGCGTTGCCATCTCACCTTCAAGCATTTCAATCATTAAATAACGTGCAGGCACCTCATAAAGATCTAAAATTTCCTTTAAGCGATGTACATAATTTGGATAAGAAAGCAAAGTGCGAGTTTGATTTACCGAAATGGCAATCGGCTCATAACCATTATCAATCCAATTGCGCACCGTCTTACAGGCTTGCTCAAACATGTAAAAATCAAGCTCAGTTGAAAAGCCATTTTGCTCAAATAAAGCAATGAACTGATCTGGATAGAGAATCGTTCCATCGGGCAATTCCCAGCGCACTAAAGCCTCTGCTCTTGCAATACTTTGATCACGCAAATCAAATTGACCTTGTAAATAGAGCTTAAACTCCCCGTTTTCAAGTGCCGAGCGCATTCTTTGCTCATGGCCTTTTAAGCGCTGCTCTTCAAGTTGTAAGGCTCTATCATAGACACTTATCGTGTGATTGAATTTCTTATCAATATAGCGGGCGGCAATTTGCGTCTTTTGAATAAGTGAATCTGCCGTATCATAAACTTCAGAAATGGCCAAAGCACTATAGCAAACTAAAGGACAGCTTAACTTAATAAAGGAGAAGTTTTGCTGCAAACGTTTGATTAGATCATCGACGATAATTGTGGCCTCATCGGTGCTTGAGGCTTTAAACAATAAATAGAATCTATCAGAATCGGTACGGCAGACAAAGCACATCTGAGGTAAAGCCGCAGCCACATTGGCAATGGTCTTTAAAAGTAAATCACCGATGGAGACTCCAGCAAACTTATTTATGTATCTAAAGTCACGCACATTAAAGGAGGCTAGTGCATAAGAGTGTTTGGCAAAATCAATTTGCTGTAACTCATAATAGAAGCGACTGAAATTCAAAGCCCCGGTTAGCTGATCATGGGAGAGCAATTGCTGCTGCCTTTCAGTTGAGCGTCTAATATTAAGATAGGCGTAAATTCCAAGACCGATGATGACCGCTAAAAAGAAGAATAAGGCAAGCCCTAGGACAATCATATCCCGGTAAATTACCATAAAGCTTACATCATGATCTAAAGCATAAACTAAAGTCCAATCATTAATATCAACTCTTTGGGCATGAACTGAAACCTCTCCATTTGGTCCATCTAATTCATACTGCCGACAGGTAGATCTTGAGTGCGGATCTATAGGTCCAACATCGTCTGCTAAAGAGTTTAAAAATTCCTTTTCATCAGCACCTTGTATAAGCTCTTCTGAAAATAAAGAGCCTTCAATTAAAACATCATCAGTTCTTGATGAGGCAATAATATAGCCCTTAGAATTTAAAAGATAGAGTCTTTCATTGAAGTTATGGCGACTTTCACGCAAAATCTCAGAATAATCTTTTAAAGGTCTAACCGCAAAAACGGCTCCAGTTCTAAAGCCGCGATCATCGTCCACCGGAGCTGCAATGATCATCACCTGTTGATTGACAAATTTTGATAAATAAGGCTCTGAGATCTGTACTTGACCTGCTAGTGCTTCACGAATGGCATTGCGCGGTTGCACTTGCGCTTCAGTTAAATGAAAGCTTGTCACCCCTAAAGTATCATTAGTCTCACGACATTTGCCATCGGTTGAACAAAAGCCAATTGACAGATAATTAGGTTTTCTTATAACTTCATTTAAAATTAAATAATTATCAAGAAAGGAGCCGTCGACAGAGAAAAGTGCTAAAGAGTTTACAGTATTAATATCAGCTTTAACTAAATGGGAGATAATAACAGAATCGCCACGTACTAAAGAGTGAATAATATTATGGTAGCTGTCTGAAAAAACACGAGTTAAATTTACTAAAACACCCACAAACACGGCAATGATCACTATTGCCACCGTTGCGGCACTAATACTTAAGCGTCTTAAGCGCTTAAAGGTTAATTCATCACGAAATGCGTACATGGTAAGTCACTATAAAAATCTACCCAATTTGACATTATAGTCAAAAATGATGCTTTAAATTCAAACTAAAATACAATTCACAGAAAATGGGCATTTTTCACAGTAATGCTGACCAAATAATTTGACCTACCGCTAAAGCACACAAACCTGCTAACACATCATCGACCATAATCCCCAAACCTCCTTTAAGCTTACGATCTGCATAGCCTATA
>CALXNU010000079.1 GCA_944389835.1 uncultured Succinivibrionaceae bacterium | reverse complement strand
TTCCGATAAAGGTTGATGCGGAAATCGCTGCCCATGTCGATCAGCTCCGGCTCACGAAGGCCATATTCCTTTGCTTCTCGGAATATTTTCGGAATACCACTGCCCCATGCCTCCACGATGTTCATGTAGGAGAAGGCGGCTGCAATGCCACGGTTGCGGATCTTTGAGAGGCCGGACTTCATCTTTTCAATGGTGATTTCGCTGTCCAGCATACCCGGAGAGGTGACTTCCAGCCGGTCATCAAAGAGCGCCACTTGGATTTTACCCGGTGTCAGGTAGCTCCTGTGGCAGACGGCATTCGAGATCATCTCGCGGATGGTCTTGACCGGCAGCTCATAGTAGTCTTGACGAGCAATTCCCTCAATGCGGGAGCCGAGGTCGATGTGCTGCAACACGAAGTTGTAGGCATCCTCGATCTGCTCATATATCGGCCCGGTAAACTCTTTGCGGGTGATGAAGATGTCACGCACAACTCCCTTGAATACTGCACACTGGATGGCGGCATCCGGGAACTCAGCCATATCTCCATCCAGAAGCAGATACCCATTGGTGGGATGATAGGTTCCATCGCGTTCCACCAGCAGTTTCCACGAGAGCAACTGATTTTTACCAACCTTCTGAATCTGTTCCCGCGCCGTATCTGTCTCGGCCAGCTTGAGGACGTGTTGGTACATCTTCTCACAGAAGGCCGCAATCTCTTCCTCAGAAACAGTCTGTTCCCGCTCCATCTGATCAAAAGAGCGGTTCGTGCCCTCCATGATGAGTTCCTGCACGCGGTAGCGCTCCGCATGGCGGGTTGTGCCCGCTACACGGATGTAAGTGCCTTCCATGATGCCTTGACTCTTGATATAGTAGGGGCGCTGCATACCGGGGATAATTTCGACAACGATGATGGCCTTCCCGTCGATTTCCTGTACTGCGATGTTCGGGGTGATCTTTGGTTCGCAGCTATCGAAAATGGAGTTGGTAATAGCGTCCATCTTCTGAAAGACTTCCTCTTTGGAAAACCCGGTGACAGCCCATGTGCCGTTCTCCACGCCGAAGACCAGCTTGCCGCCCTTGCCATTAGCAAAGGCCACCACAGTCTTCATGTATTTCTCGCTTTTGGCGGGAATCTCGCTCTTGAACTCCACATTTTCAGATTCACCGGCGAAAATCTCTTCTGCGGTCATCTCGAACACCTCCTTCTTTCAAATCAAATATCAATATCTACGGCGATTTATTTGCGCTGTCATATTCCCAATACTGGCAATGGCTTCCTACTGGTGTTTATCATGAGCGGCCTTATCATAATACGCATTTGTTCCGCAGGATGGACAGCAATATGTTCCTACACCTGTCTTTTGCCCTTGCACCAGTATTTTTTTGTGTCCCAGCAACACGAGCAGTAAATGCGTTTATCAGGATCATCGGACAGCGTGATATAAGCATCATCGTGTCGTTTGTTCGATATTATTTCTTTTTGTACAAAAAGGCCTATAAAAATAAGATCGTTTTGTACAATTTTCAAAGATCTTCTTAGATAATATCCAACAGATAATTATTTCAAATATTCTTATCTTGATAAATTAATCAAGAAAATCTACTTCTTAGTATCTTCAAATTCTTGGCGCAGTTGATTAAGATTTGCTGCCGCCTCAAAGGTTGAAATCCCTGGTTTTAATTCCTTTTCAACATCTTGTAAAGACAATATAACTGTTGGTGGTATATTACCTTCCCTATAAAGTGCAAGCCAACCATCAACCGGCAATTTGCCATCTTTAATGAATTTGCTATAAATCTCCATGCGAGGAACAATGTTCTTTAAGATAAAGCCAGATTTCTTATCAAGCACAGCAACAAGCTCTTCAGGATTTAATTGTGGTGCTATATTGCATATTTCACGCAAAGTCACAAAAGCTCCTGCTATACCACGTTCAAGTTCGCTATGGCGTTTACTTTCATCAACCTTGAAGTCATCAAGATACTGCTTGTATTCTTTATAGTTTTTAAATTTCTCTTGGGTTACGCCCTGTTCTTCTGCTTGGATAACCTTTTCACCAAAATCATGAATTTGCTCATTTGGAGCTAAAAGATTTAAAGCTTTAGAGATAGGCTCAATAACCTTGCAGGCAACATTCACAAATTCTTTAAGCTTATCTATATAAGGTCCAACTTTAGTTATTACTTGACCTATCAGAGGTAAAACTTTAGCTCCTGTTGACTGAATAAAGGTTTGCACTGCTGGCCAGATAGTAGCAGCCATAGTAGAAAGTGCTGAAATAGCAACACCAATAATTGGGAACATGGATAAACTCCTGACTTAAATATAGCTCTTTTACTTATTCATTAAGCTAAAGAGTCTTGTTTTTATTTAATTTATTCTTTAAAGTTTTGTGACTTTTCGCACTCTATTTTTAGCGTATTAATTTTGTCAGCTGCTTCAAATGTTGAAATACCTGGGGTTAATTTCTTTTCAGCATTTTGCAAAGCTAAAGTTATAGAAGGCGGTGTCTGTTCTGAAATATATGGCATTAACCATCCGTCAGCCGGAATTCTCCCCTCCCTAATTAATTGTTCATAAATTTTAAGACGCGGGGTTAAATGCTGATTAATAAAACCTGAATGTTGAATAGCAAATGCTAACAAATCTTCTGATCTAAACCCTGGATATTTAAGCTCTAAACCTTTAAGTAAAGTTAACATACTTGCTATTTGACACTCTTGAGGAGAATGACGCTTCTTTTCATCAATTTTATACCCGTCGATATAAGCTTTATAGCGCTCATAATCATTATCAAACTCTTCAAGATTATGACCTTCCTCGTCTGCTTGTAAGGCTTTTTCACCTAATTCCTGCATGTTTTCCTCAGGTTTTATAAGACCTAAAGCACGTCCAATAGCTGATATGACTCCTACTATGGCATCTATAATCTCTGAAAACTTTACTTTAAATTCAATTTTAGTTCTGCCAATATCAATTATCGAGGCAACTGCTGAAGATAGACTTGATGCACAAGAAGATATTGCGCTTCCTATGGAAGTAGCAATAGATTTAACTGTATTGACGATAGCAGAACCTACGCTACATATAAAATCACCTAATCCCATAATTATGCTCCTTTATAAACTAGTTAACTGATGTAAAACAACCTGGAACTTTTTTAAGCTCTTCAAGATTTTTATTTAAACAACCATTTAAGCTATCCTTTTCCCTTAAAATCAACTCATCAAGCTCTTTTTTACTAATAAATCTAAGAGATACTATCATTTCTTTAATATAAGCCTCTTGTATCAACAGGTTATAAACAATTCGAGCTGCTTTCTTTGGACTACTTGTTAGAGCTTCTAGCTTTTCAAGCTCTTCTAAAAGACTATAAGGACAGACCTTTGCCCGTTGTGAGTTATTTAACATTCTCAAATTAGAGATAACGCTTTCAAGCGTAAATAAGTGCTCATTTTTAAGCACAAGCTCAATACCCTTGATAGTAGGACAAAGTCTCTCTTTATGAGCCTGAACTTCCCAATATCTAAGACCGCTCTTAATCACCTCTTCATCAGAGATATCCTCATCAGAGGTACTAATACCTTGAAGTGGGATGATTTGTAAATTTACAGGCTTTTTCCAACCCTGAGAGAAAACCACTGCCTCACCTGCTCCCATGTGGGAGAGATAATTTTGTTGCTTCTCACTTAAAGCCATCGTATCGCCTACGGCTTGCTTATCATCACGAGTTAAGATCTTATGAATGATCTTAGTATTGGTGTTCTTTAGCACATCAAGTGCTAACTTACATGGGCTTTGATCTACAATAATTAAGCATTCACCATACTTTCTAACCTCGGCTAAAAGATTAGAGAAAATCTCAATACCAAGTTTGCGATTAGGGCTATCACCTGGATTTAAGCGCGATAATAAATGGTGAGCCTCTTCAATTAAGGTAATGTGTTGAAAATCCTTATCAAGCGCATGTTTTTCCTTTAAGGCTTGAGATAAGCGGCTTATGACAAGACTGGTTAAAAAGGCTTTATCTTCAGTAGATTTAATATGCTCAAGCTCTAAGATTACATTCTTTTCAATGATCTCTTGGAAGTCTACAGAAAGTCGAGTATTAAAGATGATCCCATTGCGACCTTCACATAAGACACCTAATCTTGCATTGATTGAGCCTATATACTCATCACGCAATCTGTCATCAAAGCCTTTGCTTCTAACTAAGTCTCTTACAACATCCAAATACTCAGAAATAGTTGGAAAATAACGACCATCGCCATTCCAAATTTCAGCTTGTTTATCATCATCGACAAAGCGATTTTGATTAGTGCGCAAATCCCAGCCAAACTTCTTATAAAGGATATAGAGACCTTCTTCTAAGAGGTTAGGAATAGCAGCATCCATATCAAAGCTTGCCATGAAGCTTGCTTTTAAGATATCAATATGGGAATTTACGCCTTCTTTTGGCAAAAATTCAAAAGGATTAAAGCGAAATGGTACACCTTGTTCATTACCTACCGTAAAGACAGTAATCTCATCAAAATCAGGATCACGCAATAAGGCACGATATTCGGTTTTAGCAGGTTCAATAACTAAAAAATGAATAGGATGATCTTTATTTTCTTGAGCTGAGCGTAAGATCTTATGGCAAGTGGTAGTTTTACCTGAGCCTGTAGTACCTGCAATGAAAATATGCTTACTTAATTCTTTGCGATTAAGGGACACGATATTTTTAAGTTTAGTGCCCTCTTGCATTACACAACCAAGCTCAATTTTATCTTCAGCTTTAAGCTCATTGGTAGCAGGATTTAAACCAAAGCTTACTCTCTCACGCAACTCAAGTCCTGGTACTTCCTTTAAAGGCATTCCGGCTAGGATACTTATTTCCTCAGCGGTTAAAATGGAGGCGCAACTTGTGATTTGTGGCTTTACCATTTGTGAGGTTAAGATCAAATCCTGATGTGAGACCTTAGCATCAATAAAATCAAAGTTAGCAATGTTTTGATTATATTTTTTCTGTAACTCAACTGCACGTAATGGAACATGGGTAGGGTTATCACCTTGGCAGATGGTCATTAAAGTATTGTGAAGTAAATTACGCTCTAAAGGCGTACTGCCACCTACATAGACAGCGGTTTTAAACATGCCGTGGGCTTTACCAAGCTTAAAGCGAGCTAAAAGCTCTTTATCAAGATAGGTTAAATAATCTTCAATAGCTTTGTTTTGTTGTTGGACTGAAACACTTAAAGATGTTCCCGTTGTCGTAGATTCTGAGGTGCCATAGTTACGGGTTTCAGAGCTGTTAGTGGAATGAGATTCACTTCTACTACGAGAAGTACCTTTTGAACTAGAGGTACCTTTTGAAGAAGACGAGGATGATGAATTTCTACCTGATGAGGTATTAGTGCCTGATGATTCATTAACGCCAGTGGAAGTAGAATCAGAGTACGAACTTCCGGTAGATGTAGATGTACCCTCATTAGTGCCGGTTTGATTGCTTTCGCTGTTACCGTATTGCACATTACGTTTGGCAAATGGAGCTAAGTTAGAATAAAGATCTTTAATGTATTTTTCCTGATCTTCAATGGTAACTTGACTTATCGGCTCCCAAACAATTAAAAGGTGGAAGTTATGGTGAGCATCATCCTCACTACAACCGGTCATAACATTAATTAGTCTATCAATGCCTTGGAAAAGCAAATCTTCTTTTTCACGGTTTTTAGTAGGTACTCCAAGGATAGCGCTAAATGATAATTCATTAGACTTAAGATCTTCCCGCAATTGCTTAATTTCATCTTTTTCAAGCTTTTGCAAGTTAGAGCCGATAAAATTACCGGCAAAGGAGTTTTTAAGTACTTTACCGTAATCTGAAATTCTAAAATTATCATTAGTGGTAATGGTATTTTTAACCACGCCAATATAAAGATCTATCCCAAGAGGCGAGCTTTTAAGGTAATAGAACAAACGGCAATGAAAATTACTTTCATTAATTGAGGCTACGACATTCTCAAAAGCTTTTTGTCTTGGAAAATCACGCTCATAGGTTAAGCTTTTAACCTTATACATTTGTACTTGCACTTTAGAGCGGGCGAAATCTTCAATTACCTCACTATCTTTAAAGCCTCGCCAAGGTTTATTTAAGACCTCAAACTTATTTAAAAGACGTTGAGCTTCTTTTACATCATCTAGTGATACCATGTTACTCATCGTTGTGCCTCTTAATTATCAGAAAAAGTAAGGGTAATTGCTTGAGCGTCATCAATTTCCTCAAGCGAGCTTGCTATAACATAACTAATGCTCTTAGGATCAGAAGCTTTTGCAAACAGGAACTTTTTAGCATTCTCCACCCCAAGGTCAAGCTTAACTCGTGGACAGCCCTCTTCCTTGACCATGTTTTCAATGGCATTAGGATCTTGGGTATAGCCTAGAATAATGACACCACTATTAAAGATCTTACTGATTTGTACCCACTGCCCATAGCTCACCTTGCTATTAAGCTTAGATTGCAACATGCCATGCTTGAAAATACCCACGTGATACATAAAAGGCGCTTGCTCACTTTGATTGGCTTCTTTGTTATAAGATATTAAAAAGCCTGTTCTCTCACCTGGGAGTAATTGCAACAAGCCCAAAGCGACACCTGTTTTTAATGTGACTAAGCCAAAATCAGCTTTAGACTCTTGATCTTCTTTTGGAATTAGATCTTCACGGATGGTATAACCAAGCTCACTATCTTCATTTAAACCCGAAGAGCTATGCAACTTTTCTTTAAAAGTCTCAAAAGCCTGTTTGACTAAAGGCGACTTACAAGAGTTACCGGTTAAAATGATATTCACATTTTCAGGCAACTTACTTTGCCGTTTGAAAGCTTGACCTAAGCTTATGAAAAACTTGTTTACACCTTCTTGAATACGACTTAAAAGTAAAGTTTTAAGCTTCTCTTCATCAATTGTCCAAAGATATGATCGCTCAGTATTATTTTCAGTATAGAAGAAGAACGAAATCTGCCCAGTGCCATCAGTTTCAAGAGAGCCGTTTTCCCATAAAGGACGTAATTTTTCCTTTAATAAAGTAAGATTGACATGAGCGTTACCAGTATTGATAAAAATACTTTCCGTGCCCTCTTTTGGCTTTAAGAAAATTGGACATTCAAAGAAGATCTTTTCATCATTATTTTTAAAGTCCTCTAAATTATCATTAATGACACTAAAGGCTAAAAGCTCTAACAGATGCTCACCACCTAAGTTTTCATCTCCTGAAACATCATAGACTTCAACGACATTATCCCAGCCTTCATTATCTTCTTCTTCCTCAGTTGGCAGTCGATAAACACCAAAGGCAAAGTCAGTAGTGCCCCCACCAAAATCAAAGATGGCAAAACTTACGCCTTCTTGAGTAGCATTAAGTCCAATTTTTGGCAACACACTAGCAGCCAATGCTGAAGGTTCGTTAGCCACAACGTTTAATTTAAATGGTGTTTTCTCTTGCCAATACTTGGTATAAATAAGATTAGATGGTAAAGAGCGTAAAAGTCCTTGATAGAAGCTTTTATAAATCCTATCTTTAGTGGCTTTATCAAACTTAACTGGGAAAGTTAAATTGTAATTGGTAAAAATGGTACCACCTGAGCGCCACTGAGAATTAAGGAAGAGACCTATGTAATAGGCATAAATCTCAATTGGATTGATTTGCGTATCAGCATAGTATTTCTCAAGATCATAAAAATCCTCGGCAAATAAAGGCTCAGTGATCTCAAACTTAACGCCCTTTTCATCTTGTAAGCGTAAAACAGCATTTTCACCTGAGTGTCTTGCCCAAGTTTTTAAATCCGTAAGACCACGCAACGCTCCTGCTTTTTCACTTAGCTCATTTTTAGCTTGAAACGAACTTTTTACCTGTTCCCATAAAGTTAAAGGTCGCCACGGTTCATTTTGCCAAGCTTGTTTAAAGCCTTCATAGTCAGAAAATTCAATTGAGGTTGGGTTTTCATAATTGCTCTGTTCTTTATTAGCTTTGCCAATTTGTAATAAATTAACTTCACCAAGATTATTGCGATAAGCTACCACAGTGCTTGAAGTACCAAAATCTATAGTTACCGGGTTGGGATCTAAATCTTTGACAGGATCACGAGCAGTAACCTTATCTTCAGTAAATAAAGGGAAATAAATGTCTTTATTTACTAAATCAAAATCTTCAATATAGCATTGCCATAAACCCTGCTTAGGATCGGTGATAAAAGATTGAGGGAAAACGTCTGCTTTAAAACGCAAATTTTCACCTTGAAGCAAAGAGTTGGCGTGTAATTTTAGGAAACTTACAAAGCTTACAAAGCTTGTACATAGACTTTGATAAAAGCTTTTTAATTTAGAGTAAAGATCATCCTGAATAAAAGAGACATAGAAGATTAAATAATCCATATCTTTGGATGAAGTTATGTAATTTGTATCGTTATAATTATACGGAATATAAGCAAAATTAGTGTTTCTGTCAGAACAGGACTCAATGGTAAATACTACAAAACTGTGTTTAGCTTTTAGTTCTTCATTATAGTTTTTATTCATAAACTCTTCTGCTATAGTCGAAAATAATTCTTCACTAAAAGAACTTTGAATTTCTGAATTATCAGTGAAATATCCAGAATGACAATAATCATATTTCTTTAAATCCCGTACAAGAGGATTAAATCGTCCACCGCCTTGCAATTTGTTTTCAAAATCTCTTAAATTCCATTTAGTATTATTATTAGCTTTTACTATAAATAAGTCCAAACTATTCTCTTTAACTTGTGAAATAAACTTTAAATCTGTTTCAGGAAGATTAGAAAATAGTCCTTCAATTATTTCAAATTTATTATTAAGACAATTTGCCATTAATTTTGCTAATTTTTCTAGTGATATGTTTTTAATTAACTTTTTATAAACATCATCATTATCATCATCAGGATAAAAAGACTTACCATTAAACAGTAAAGCAATAATTAACAAAGACTTTAGATTATCACTTAAGGGTAAGGTTTTAAAGGTTTCTAAAACACGCTTAGATGAAGCTAATAATTGCATATCAAAAATTCCTTATTTCTAAATCAACACCGCTTTAACTTATAATTAATCAGCATCTAAAGTTAAAAGCGTGGTTTGTTGTTCATCAATACTCTCTATAGAATCTGCCACGGTATAAGCAACCTTAGTTGGTGAAACTGCTTTTACAAATAAGAAGCGCTGAGCATTTTCAACTCCTAAATCAAGCTCAATACTTTGACAAGCATCCCCTGCAAGCAGGTTTTCACTAGCCTTAGGATCTTTGGTATAACCTAAAATGATTACGCCACTATTGAAGATCTTGCTTACCATAACCCATTGACCATAAGCCACTTTACTTGGTACTTTAGGTTGTAAAAAGCCACGTTTAAAAATACCTAAGGTATACATAAATGGCGCTTCACCATTGCTTGAAAGATCTTGTTCTTCAAAAGAAGTGAGATAACCCGTGCCACGACCTGGGAGTAACTTTAATAAGCCTAAAGCTACACCAGTTTTTAAAGTGACCATATCAGAGTTAGCTTTTTGAGATTGAGCTTCTTTTGGAATTAGATCTTCACGAATTGTGTAACCGACCTCACTATCTTCATTTAACCCTGAGGAACTATGTAATTTCTCTTTAAAGTTATCAAAAGCCTGTTTGACAAAAGGAGACTTGCAAGAATTGCCTGTTAAAATGATATTCACATTCTCAGGTAACTTACTTTGACGCTTAAAGGCTTGACCTAAACTTAAGAAAAACTTATTTACACCTTCTTGAATGCGATTTAAAAGTAAAGCGTTAAGTTTTTCTTCATCAACAGCAAGCAGGAATGAGAGTTCAGAGTTATTTTCTGTATAAAAAGATATTGATACCTGATCTGTTCCATCAGTTTCAAGTGAGCCGTTTTCCCATAAAGGACGTAATTTTTCTTTTAATAAAGTAAGATTGACATGAGCATAGTCGGTATTAATAAAAATATTCTCAGTGCCTTCTTTGGGATTTAAGAAAATTGGACATTCAAAGAAAACCTTCTCAGCATTATTTTTAAAGCTTTCTAAATTATCATTAATCACACTAAAGGCTAAGAGCTCTAAAAGGTGTTCGCCACCTAAATTTTCATCACCTGAAATGTCATAAACTTCTACGACATCATCCCAACCTTCATTATCTTCTTCTTCCTCTGTAGGCAAGCGATAAATACCAAAAGCAAAATCCGTAGTGCCACCGCCAAAATCAAAGATGGCAAAACTTACGCCCTCTTGAGTGGCATTAAGTCCAATTTCTGGTAAAACACTGGCAGCTAATGCTGAAGGTTCGTTAGCCACAACGTTTAATTTAAAAGATGCTTTATCTTGCCAATACTTAGTGTAGATAAGATTTGGCGGGAAAGATCTTAACAATCCCTGATAAAAGCTTTTATAAATCTTATCCTTGGTAGCTTTGTCAAACTTAACTGGGAAAGTTAAATTGTAATTGGTAAAAATCTTACCGCCACAACGCCACTGAGAGTTAAGAAAAAGTCCTATGTAATAGGCATAAATCTCAATCGGATTGATTTGTGCATTTGAATAGTATTTCTCAAGATCTTGAAAATCCTCAGCAAATAAAGGCTCAGTGATTTCAAATTTGATTCCCTTTTCATCTTGTAAGCGTAAAACAGCTTTTTCACCTGATTGTCTTGCCCAGGTTTTTAAATCAGTAAGACCACGCAGGGCTCCTGCTTTTTCACTTAGCTCATTTTTAGCTTGAAACGAACTTTTTACCTGCTCCCATAAAGTTAAAGGACGCCACGGTTCGTTTTGCCAAGCTTGTTTAAAGCCTACATAGTCAGAAAATTCAATTGAGGTTGGATTTTCAAAATCATTACCTTTTATGGATTTGCCAATATTTAATAATTTAATTTTTCCAAAATGATCTCTATAAGCTACCACGGTACTTGAGGTACCAAAATCTATAGTTACCGGATTTGGATCTAAATCTTTGACAGGATCACGAGCAACAACCTTATCTTCAGTAAATAATGGACAATAGATATCTTTATTCACTAATTCTAAATCTTCTACGTAGCATTGCCATAGACCTTGTTTAGGATCGGAGATAAAAGATTGAGGGAAAACGTCTGCTTTAAAACGCAAATTTTCATTTTTAAGTAAAGAGTCTAAGTTTAAATTTAATTCACTTGTAAGACTTGTTATTAGTTGTTGATAGAAGCTTTTTAATTTGGAGTAAAGCTCCTCCTTAGTAAAAGAGATATGGAAGATTAAATAATCTATATTTTTTTCATATCCTCGTATAGAATCATAATTATATGGAATATAAGCAAAACAAGGTTGTATTCCTGTCCTTTCCGCTACCTTTCTGCTTATGTCTTGAAAACTAAAAACCACTAAACTATGTTTAGATTGAAGTTCTTTTTTATAGTATTTATTAATAAATTCATCTGTTGTATTTAAAAAATCTTTACTGAAAGTATCTTTAAATCGAGAGTATTCTATATAATTACGAACATATCTACAGTCATAATTTTTTAAACCATTTGTATAAAAATAAAGCTTACCATCTTTATCTTCATTAAATTTATCTTCATTAAATTTATCTTCATTAAATTTATCTTCATTAAATTTATCTTCATTAAATTTATCTTCATTAAATT
>CALXNU010000078.1 GCA_944389835.1 uncultured Succinivibrionaceae bacterium | reverse complement strand
CTTTTATTTTTAAAAGAAGTGTCAATTTGTGACACAATCAAAAGTTAAAACTGTGACAATTTTAATGGGCTTAGACAGCTCCCGAAATTGAGATACGATGTGCAGAAGTAGCATTCTCTCATGAAGCCTACTGGCCTAGAGCTAGAACGGCAAACCACGTTCTAACCAACGAAATACTCTATAATGAAGGTTGGCAAACGATCGTTGCACTCAAAGCATAAAGAAGAGTGCAACTCAAACTATAATGGGGAGCCGTGTGCGGTAAAGTCGCACGCACGGTTCTGAGGGAGGGGCAAGGCGCTAAACGCCATCCCCTACCCCTATTATCTTTAACCTAAAAGTTAGCGCATCTTTTTGAATGCATTAATTAAACCATTAGTAGAACTATCGTGGCTTGCAACTTCATCGTTGCCTTCTAATTCTTTTAAGATCTTTAAGGCTAAAACCTTACCTAATTCAACACCCCATTGGTCGAAGGTGTAGATATCTAAGATTGCGCCTTGTACAAAGATCTTGTGCTCATAAAGAGCCACTAACATACCAAGGGTACGAGGAGTGATTTCCTTAACTAAAATAGAGTTAGTTGGGCGATTGCCTTCAAAGACCTTAAATGGGATGACATGAGCCATTTCAGCCTCACTCTTACCCTTAGCGGCAAACTCAGCTACTACTTGCTCGCGAGTCTTACCAAAGGCTAAAGCTTCAGTTTGAGCAAAGAAGTTTGATAAGAGTTTGACGTGATGATCGCCTACTGGATTGTGAGAAATTGCTGGGGCAATAAAATCACAAGGAATAACCTTGGTGCCTTGATGGATTAATTGATAGAAAGCGTGTTGGCCATTAGTGCCAGGCTCTCCCCAAATAATAGGACCTGTAGACCAAGTAACTTTATTACCAGATCTATCTACGCTCTTACCATTTGATTCCATATTGCCTTGTTGGAAGTAGGCTGGGAATCTTGCCATGTATTGGTCGTATGGCAAAATAGCTTCGGTTTCAAAACCATAGAAGTTGTTATACCAAAGACCGATTAAGGCTAAAAGTACTGGGGCATTGTGCTCAAATGGGGTATTGCGGAAATGGCAATCCATTTCGTAGCCGCCTTTTAAGAACTCCTCAAAGTTATCAAAGCCGCAAGCTAGAGCAATAGAAAGGCCAATTGCAGACCAAGAAGAATAACGACCGCCAACCCAGTCCCAGAACTCAAACATATTCTCAGGATCGATACCAAAGGCAGTAACAGCTTCAGTATTAGTAGAGAGAGCTACGAAGTGCTTGGCAACATGCTTAACATCACCTGCATTCTTTAAGAACCAATCGCGGGCGGTGTGAGCATTAGTCATAGTCTCTAAGGTAGTAAAAGTCTTAGAGGCAATTAAGAACATGGTAGTTTCAGGATTGACTTGCTTTAAAACTTCGCAAATATGGGTACCATCAATATTGGACACAAAGTGTGCCTTAAGACGGCTGTGATATGGGGTTAAGGCCATAGTAATCATGCAAGGGCCTAAGTCAGAACCACCAATACCAATATTTACAACATCAGTGATTTCTTTTCCGGTATAGCCCTTCCATTGTCCGGAAATGACTTTATCACAGAAATCCTTCATCTTAGAGAGGACACGCTTTACATCAGGCATTACATCTTTGCCATCAACTAAGACTTCGTTTCCTGAGAAATTACGCAAAGCAGTGTGTAATACGGCTCTATCTTCAGTACGATTGATTTTTTCGCCAGTAAACATAGCCTCGATTGCGTCTTTTACGCAACATTCTTTTGCTAAATCTTGGAGGAGGCTTAAGGTCTTTTCATCAATAATATTCTTGGAGTAATCAATAAGAAGATCATCACTTACTTTAACTGAGAATTTTTCAAAACGCTTAGGATCGTTTGCAAACAATTCTTTTAAAGTACGACCTTTAGTTTCATTAAAATGAGCGCTTAAAGCTTTCCATGCTGCGGTAGTTGTTGGGTTAATATCCTTGAGCATGAGTTTCTCCTCGATTTATTTAATAATTTGACTAAATAGTAGATGGGAAAATAATAGCGCTTTTTATAAGCTTATGGTAGCGTGCCTACAGCACGCTTTTACAATTTTGCTAGGTAGATTTCACAAAAAAATAAAGATCTAAAGCCTTAAGGCAAGAGATAAGGCTTGTTTTAAGTTTAAGTTACAAATATTGCTAACTTGCTCGCATTTTAGAAATTATTTAATTTTCTTGAGCGCAAATCTTGAGCAAAAGAGGGCGCAATATTAAAAGCTAAATCGTTTATGGCCTTGATACAAGGCTCACCGGATCTGCTTTTTAAATGACATAAAGCCACGTCAAAATCAGGCAAATCTTTTTTATCTAAAATAATCACATCATTTTTAAAAGGCGAAAGATCGACAATAATTCTAGGCACTATTGCAAGGCCAAAACCTAAAGCGACCATACTTACAATGGCCTCATGTCCTGCAACTTGACTTAAGACATTAAGTTTTGCTTTGTGGGTCTTAAAATAATCTTCAATATCAGTACGCAATTTCCCTCTTTCAGGTAAAACCATCGGGATATTATCTAAAGTATTAGTGTAATCTAAACCATTTAAAGGATAGGCTGGGTTGCGAGGTGCAATCATAGCTAGAGGAAAAGCAATTAAATCTACTAATTCAATATTCTCATTAAGCTCTTTAGGTTTGGGAGCGATGACAAAATCAATTCCGTCATGATTTAAAAAATCTAAGGCATTAGCCGGATCTCCGGTTTCAAGAGAGATTTCAAGTTCAGGATGTAAAAGCCTAAGCTCACTTAAAAGTCTTGGAATAAAAATATAGCTTGCCGAAACGGAGCAGTAGATCTTAAGAGTGCCCTTTAATGGTGCAATTTCTTGGGCTAGAGATTGCTGTAATAGTGCAAAGTTTCTTAATGAGTCTTGAGCAAAACGCTCAAAAAGTCTTCCGGCTTTGGTGATAACAATGCCCTTTTGATCACGATAACAAAGTTTAACATTAAGCTCTTTTTCAAGCTTGGTTAAAGTGCGTGAAAGCGTTGATGGGCTTACCTTTGAGAGTAAAGCAGCACGAGTTAAATTTTCTGTTTCGCACACCCTTAAAAATTGGGCAGCATCTTTTAAATCAATCACGAAAAATCCTTATTTAGAGTGTTTTGTTGCTTATTGCATTATACGCAATATATAAGAAATTATGTTTTATTAATTAAAATATCTGCTATTATGACATCAACGCCTGTTAAGGCAGACTGAATTTTTTTCGTTAGAGGTTGATCAAATGGCCAATTACTTTAATACATTAAATTTAAGACAGCAGTTAGCTCAATTAGGTTGCTGCGAGTTGATGGATAGAAGCGAGTTCGCTGATGGCTGCAATTTCTTAAAGGGTAAGAAGGTTGTCATCGTAGGTTGCGGTGCTCAAGGTTTAAATCAAGGTTTAAATATGCGCGATTCAGGCCTTGATGTAAGCTACGCTTTACGTCCACAAGCTATTGCAGAAAAGAGAGCTTCTTTTAAGAGAGCAACAGAGAATGGTTTTAAAGTTGGCACCTATGAAGAGTTAATTCCAACTGCTGATTTAGTAGTCAATTTAACTCCAGATAAGCAACACAGTAATGTAATTGAATCCATTATGCCGCTTATGAAGTCAGGTGCTGCAATTGGTTATTCACACGGCTTTAACATTGTAGAAGTAGGTCAGCAAATTAGAAAGGATTTGACCGTAGTTATGGTCGCTCCTAAGGCTCCAGGTACTGAGGTTCGTGAAGAGTATAAAAGAGGTTTTGGTACTCCAACTTTATTGGCAGTACATCCTGAAAATGATCCTAAAGGTGAAGGCTGGGCTATTGCTAAGGCTTGGGCTAGTGCCACAGGCGGTGATAGAGCAGGTTGCTTAAGATCTTCATTTGTAGCTGAAGTTAAATCAGATTTAATGGGTGAGCAGACCATTTTATGTGGTGTATTACAAGCTGCTACCGTCTTATGCTTTGATAAGATGGTTTCTCTTGGCATGGATCAAGGTTATGCCTGCAAGTTAATTCAATATGGTTGGGAAACCATTTGTGAGGCCTTAAAGCAAGGCGGCATTACCAATATGATGGATAGACTTTCAAATCCTGCAAAGTTAAAGGCTTGCGCTTTAGCTGATGAATTAAAGTCCATCATGAAAGATCTTTACTTAAAGCATATGGATGATATCGAAAGTGGCGAGTTCTCCAAAGTTATGATGGAAGATTGGGCCAATGATGATATCAAGCTTCACACTTGGCGTGAAAATTATGCTAAGAGCGGTTTTGAAAATGCTCCTGAGTGTGATGAAAAGATCACTGAACAAGAGTTCTTTGATAAGGGCATTTTATTAGTTGCCTTCTGCAAAGCAGGTATTGAGCTTGCCTTTGAGACTATGACTCATTCTGGTATTTACCCAGAGTCAGCTTACTATGAGTCATTACATGAATTACCTTTAATTGCCAATACCATCGCTCGCCGTCGTCTCTATGAGATGAATGTAGTAATTTCAGATACCGCAGAGTATGGTAACTATTTATTTGCTAATGCTGCTATCCCACTTTTAGCTGATTTCATGAAGAAGATTGACTTAGACGTTATCGGAAAGGGTTTAACTTGCGATAACTGTGTTGATAATCGTGAGTTAATCGCTTGCAATGAGAGCATTCGCAATCACCCAATTGAGGTGGTAGGTCGTAAGCTTCGTGCCTATATGACTGGAATGCGTGAGATTGCCGTAGGCAATAAATAAGCTTCACACAAAAAAGGCCTAAATGTCTTAGGCCTTTAAAAGGGCTTTTTAAGAACTAGAAAGCCCTTTTACTGCCATAAAAGCCTCAGTTAAATCTTGAATTCTCTCCTCTTTAGTCTTTTGCTTTTTCTCTTTAGCACTAACATAGATTAAGTCCTCTTGCGGAAGTTCTGTGATAAAGCGTGAGATTTGGGTTTTAATCTTATCTTGACGACTAAGTCTTTCTTTACACCAAGAGATACAAAGCTTTTTTTGGGCACGAGTGACCCCAACATAGGCAAGTCTTCTTTCCTCTTGTAAGCCTTGATTGATGTTATCACCTACTAAAGAGTTTTTATGCGGTAAGATGTTCTCTTCAGTGCCAATTAAAAAGACATAAGGAAATTCAAGGCCTTTTGAAGAGTGCAGGGTCATAAGCTGTACCGCATCCTCTTTATCTTCATCGCTTTTGCGATCACGAATTTCTTTAAGTCCAAGTTTTTCTACAGCTTGGGCAAAGGTTAAGGAGGCCTCACCATTTTTACCGGCAATTAAATCTAAGATCCAATTTAAAAAACTTCTTACATTGCGCATCTTAAATTCAACGGCTGCATTTTTACTGTCAGTTCCAACTTTAAGATATCTCTCATAGCCAATTAAATCAGGTAATACTTGAGCAAGATAGGCATCTTTATGATTTAAAAGCATTTGTCTAAGCTTAGTCATAAGACTTACAAAATCATTTACGGCGCGCAATTGCGTGGGGTGTAAATATTGACCTAAAGCTTGATCCATACAGGCTTCAAAATTTGAAATATTACCTTTTGCGGCGACATTTGAGATGGCCTCTAGGGTTTGTTCACCAATTCCGCGTCTTGGTACATTAATAATTCTTAAAAAAGCGGCGTTATCTTTAAGGTTACTTATAAGCCTACAATAGGCCATGATATCTTTGATTTCTTGTAAATCAAAAAAGCTTGTGCCACCTGTGACAAAGCAGGGGATCCTCGCTTCATGCAAAGCCTTTTCTATATTTCTTGATTGAAAGTTTGAGCGATATAAAACTGCAAAATTAGACCATTCACATTTTTCGGTAAATTGCTGACCTTTAATTTCAGCAGCCACTCTTAGAGCTTCTTCCTCTTCATTTGCACACTCAAGGATCGTGATTTTCTCACCTGCAGGATGCTCTGAGAATAAAGTTTTTTGATAAAGGTGAGGATTGTTGGCAATTAAGATATTAGCACAATGCAGAATGCGACCTGATGAGCGGTAGTTTTGCTCAAGCTTTATAACCTTAAGATTTGGAAAATCTTCAGTCAAGGTCTTTAAGTTTTCAGGACGTGCGCCTCTCCATGAATAAATAGATTGATCATCATCACCTACAACGGTAAATCTTTGTCTTTCTCCTACCAAAACTTTAAGTAATTGATACTGTGTTTCATTAGTATCTTGATATTCATCAACTAAGACATATTGAAAACAGTTTTGCCATTTTGCTTTAAGCTCAGGGTTTGAAGTTAAAAGCTTGGTGGAAAGATAAATTAGATCTTCAAAATCTACAGTATGACAGGCTTTAAGATAAGCTGCATAGGAGCGATAAAGCTCAACATAAGGGGTATTAGTTTTAACCTCTTCTGGGGAAATTAATTTTGATTTCCAAAGTGAAATTAAATTTTTTGCTTTATCAAGGGCTTCTTTTTCCGAACTATCACTTATAAGCTCTGGAAATTGATTGCGCAATATTTCACGAAGAACTCTTGTGGTATCGTTTTCATCAAATATAGTGAAATTATGAGGTAGACCTAAGGCGCGATGCTCAATTCTTATTAATTCCAAACCTAAAGAGTGAAAGGTTGAAATCCAGATCCTAGCGGCTTTTTCACGATCTATTTCTTGAGAGACTCTCTGTCGCATTTCTCCTGCGGCTTTATTTGTAAAGGTTAAAGCGCAGATGCGGTTTGGAGGAATTTGATGGTTTTTAAGTAAATTTACTATTTTTGAAGTAATTACGCGTGTTTTACCTGAACCTGCTCCTGCTAAAACAAGACAGGGGCCGGTGGTGTAAGACACAGCTTCATTTTGAGCTTGATTTAAACGCATTAAAAGTCTCTAATTGATAGTCGAAAATTAATTGGACTTGCATTAACACTAAGCCCGTCAAAGAGAAGATCGCCTCGTTCATCTACACTAACATTCAGGTTTTGCCAGCATAAAGATTCGCAATCTTCCATCCATGATGGAGGGCAAAGGATTAAAATGGGCTTATTAATTGAAAGTGAGAGTTTATTTAAGTTATTTAAAATATCTTTAGCTTCTTGTTGAGTAAAGGAAAACAAAGATATTACGGGTATAAAAGGTGCGTTATATTGAATGCTTAAAGCCTCAAGGCTAAGTTCAATGTCTGCGATGAGTTTTTCTTTATCTTGAAGCTTAGAAAAAAGGGCTTTTGAGAAAGCTTGATTGTTATTATCAAGCTCACGGTTTACTAAGGAGCAAGAGATTTTCCACTCGTCTTGAGCACCAATAAATAAAATATTTGTAACACCGGTATCTAAAATAAAAGATAGCGTGCGGCGCAAGGCGATAGCTTTACCACAGAAACTATGCACATTAGAGTTGATATTTAAAGATAAGAGTGAATTAGCATCAAGAATTTCATTACCTCCTAAGTTTTCTTTAATTGGGGCAGAAAATTCTTTTTCAAGTAATTCATCTAAATGTTCAAGGCGATAAATTAAAGAAGAGCTATCTTTACATAAAGCCTCATTAACATCTTTATAAGGGGCGGAAATATTAACCGTTACATGAGGGATCTCAAGAAGATCAAGCTCCATCTCTAAAGTAGCTCTTGCCCCTTGTCCTGCCTCATCATTATCGGGCAATAAACAAAAGCTTCGACCCTCAAGAGGATGCTCTTTTAAATAAGCGATAAGTTTGCCAACATTTGAAGCACCTCCTAAAGAGATAGCTCTATAGCCTAATGTTTCTAAGGAGAGCGCATCAAATTCTCCTTCTACGATAAAGATCCTTTCTGCTTGATTTAAAGCTTGTAAATTGAAGATCTGGGTTTGACCTCTTTTTTTGATGCGATCATCATTTCCAGTGCTATAGATATTACGCACCATATAAGAATAGTCATTATATGGAATTACTACTACTTGCCAGGTTTCGTCACCAGATTGAAAATCTGGGTCAAAACCTAAACCAAATTCTTGAACAACCTCATCACTTATGCCGCGTTTTCTAAAATAATCTGTTTGATTTACATTTTGTGCGCAAAATTTTAGATACTCTCTTAAATTTTTAGGACCTTCATCTTTTTTAACAGGTTGTACTGGCTGTGAAATAATCCTGGTGTTATAGCTTTCATAATAGGAATTACGTTGCGAAACCCCAAAGACGGCAGCGCCTTGAGATAAACTTCTAACTCCTGAATTCTCATCATTAATTGGAGTAAATGCACTGGAGTTTAAGTTATTTTCTTTGCGCACATATTGACCTACGCCTTTAACTACAGGGCTGTCAAAGGTTTGATTTTCACTTTTAAGATTAGCATTTTGTCCATTAAGACGAGCGGCTCCAAAAACTGCAGGGGTTCCTATAATATTAATATTCTCGTAAGTTTTAGTAGGTTTAGTTAAGTTTGAAAGTCTATTTAAAAAGATTTCGCAAGCTTTTGCATATT
The DNA here is from genome assembly GCA_944389835.1 of uncultured Succinivibrionaceae bacterium. Classification (GTDB taxonomy): domain Bacteria; phylum Pseudomonadota; class Gammaproteobacteria; order Enterobacterales; family Succinivibrionaceae; genus Avisuccinivibrio_A. The sequence goes on along the minus strand of CALXNU010000078.1, from coordinate 3,362 downwards.
GCTCTTTAAAACTATTTAAATGGTAATCAAGTCCTATCACATCAAAAATATCATAGGTTACATTACAGGCAAAGCAATGCACTTGATTAGTTTTTGGGTTAAAACTCATTGAGGGGTGATGATCAGGATGGCTTGGGTTTAGACAAGTAAAATTTTTACTAAGATTAATGCCTTTTTGCCTTAAATAATCTGCTAATTTGCTTTTAAGGTAATCTTTAGTGCGCTCAAACTCAAGCTCATCATTCATATTTTTAGATCCGCTTTGTGCACCAGAACTTTTTGGAGAAATCTAAAAAAGGATTAAGGATCTGGTACGATAATTGATGGGATATTCATATTTTTTACCAGTCTAAGCTGGTGCGAAGGATGGGACTCGAACCCACACACCTTGCGGCACTAAGACCTGAACCTAGCGCGTCTACCAATTTCGCCACCTTCGCAAAAGTTTTTCCTGGTGATCCCGATGAGAGTCGAACTCATGACCACCGGCTTCGGAAACCGATACTCTATCCAACTGAGCTACGGGATCTTAGCGAAACATGAAAGTGAGCAAATTATAACAGTTTTAGCCTCTCTTACAAGTCTTTTTCAAAGATTGTCTCGTAATGCTTTAATACCAAATAGCTTAATATTGGTTCTACTCTAAAAAAGATCAATAAGGTAAAATCAAATTTAAAGCTAAATATAAAGAGGATTAAACGTGATAGATAATCTTGCAGATGAAAGATTTAAAGGCAGTATTAGACTTTTTGGTAAAGAGGTTTTTTTGCGTCTGCAAAATGCGCATGTGATGGTGGTAGGTGTCGGGGGAGTAGGTTCTCCTTGTGCTGAGGCTTTATGTCGCGCAGGTGTGGGGGAGCTTACTTTAGTTGATGCAGATACCATTGAACTTTCAAACTCTAATCGCCAAATTCACACTTTAAGTTCAACCTTAGGTCAAAGTAAGGCGCAAGCTTTAGCTAAAAGATTACTTGATATAAATCCTAATTTAAAAGTACACCCACAAGTTTTAATGTTAGATGAACATAATATAGAAGAGTTTATGCAAAACTCTCCTTTATATGTGGCAGAGGCTATTGACGATATAAAAGCTAAAGTTCGGGTGGTCGATTATCTTTATAAAAAGCACAAGGTTTTTGTAGTGTCAGGAGGTGCGGGAGGCAGGATTGATCCAAGTTGCCTTCATCTTTCAGATATGGCAAAGGCACAAGGGGATGGTTTAATTGCACATCTTAGAACTCTTTTGCGAAAAGATTATGGTTTCCCAAAAGGCGGTAAAAAGATGGATATTATGTGCACTTGGTCTAATGAAGTGCCAATTTATAGCATAGAAGAGGGAAAGCAGGTTTTTGGTGCATTAATGTCCGTTACCGCAAGCGCAGGACTTCTAATGGCCTCTTATCTTATAAGAAGCATTGTCGGGCAGAATTAAACTGCCCGTTAGGCAGACTTATTAAAGGTTAAATGCAGGTCTTATTAATTTACACCACTCTTTAATGCGCTCATCAGTAAGCTCTGATTGATTGTCTTCATCAATGGCAAGTCCTACAAAGTGGTCATGATCAAGAAGCGGTAATGGTGAGGTGAAGTCATAACCTGTTGTTGGCCAGAAACCTACAAATTTTGCTCCACGGTATTGGAAGGTTTCATAAAGCATTCCCATACCGTCAAGGAAGGTATCTGGATATCCTACTTGATCACCTGTACCAAATAAAGCTACTGTTTTGCCAGTAAAATCCATTGTTTGAAGCTTTGGCATGAAGTGATCCCAATCTTCTTGTAGTTCACCAATACTCCAGGTTGAAGTACCAATGATGAGGTATTGATAATTTTGCATAGCCTCACCATCATTACAGATATTGTGCAGGTCGACATTTTCTGCACCTAATTCATCTGCAATCTTTTTTGCGACCATGCTCGTTATGCCAGTGTAGGTGCCGTAAAACAAACCTATTTTATGCATATCTGACCCTTAAAAAAACATAAAATACCAAGCGTAATTTTATAGAAAAAATTTCTCGTTTAGCTAGAACTTGCAAAGCATTCTCATTTTGACAGATAAAACTCACGGTAATATATCTACATCTTAAGCTTAGTTTGAGGATAGCTATGTCAGAATATATTATTAATGAAAGCCGTTTTGTGATTGATATTTCAGATGAATTAAAAGATCACGCCTTAGAAAGTGGTACCGTGTTACCAAATTTAACTATCGTAGGAGATCAAATAGATCGCTCAGATAGCTTTCAAATTTATGATACTCAAGATGGTAGCTTTAATTTATTAGTTGTTAAAAAAGCTCTAGCTTTAAAATGGCTTGAAAATGGTTTCATCCCGAAAAAGGCACTTTATTTTTATACAAATGATCAAGGTGATGAGTTAGTTATTATTTTCTCACCTAGCTCTTTAATCTTGCAAAGAGTAAATACCTTACGTGCCTACGGCTCTTTACGTTATGCTCTATCCTTTAGTGCCGCAATGTTTCGCACTCGCTCTTTAGAGCATGATATATCTTTAAGAGATGGCATTTTCTTAGAACTTTATGGGGTAGTTTTGCCTTGCTACACTAAAACTCGCGCTGTAGCAGATAGAGCTCTTTTTGCTAATGTGTTATCAAAAGATCAAAGTGAAGACTTATCTTCAAAAGAAGAATTAGGCAGTGCCCATGGTTTAAATCGCCTTTCTTTAAAAGAAGAATTGTATAAAGTTAAAATCTCCTTACCTAATGTGGAGCCTTATCTTGAAGTAGGTGAACTTGTTGATGATTTTGTGCACAAAGGTGCAGGTTTGACAGTAAGCTCCTATGTGTTATTAGATGAAAACTATCAAATCTATGCCACCTCAGATGATAGTTTTATTTTATTAATGGAAAATTCTTTTGCATCTTCCTTAATTGAAAGAGGCCTTTTAAGTCAAATTGATTTAGGCAATGTAAGCTTTGGTGGTATTTATCTTAAGGCTTTATGTCTATCAAATCATTTTGCGTTGGAAAAAGTAAATGATAGGCATTTTGGTTTAACCCAAAGTGGAGCCTTTAAATTTGCTTTAGCTGTAAGAAGAACTCGTCAATTATGCCCAGATGCTCGTTTAGATAATGCTTTATATTCAGAAGAATTAGGCTTGCTTTTACCAAGCTCTTATGATGGCAATGGTACAAGTGATGCACAATTAGTAAGGGAAGTGGTAAGTGTAGGGCCTTTTGCAAATGCGCCATTTTTAGAGGAAATAATTGAGAGCGCTGTTAAAATTGTTGAGTAAAAAAAACCGGCTCAATTGAGCCGGTCCTTTAGTGTGCGCGGCATGCACGCAATCCAATGGGTGTAAGTCCCTGGACCAGCTGTACAGAGCAAGGTCGAAGCCCA
>CALXNU010000077.1 GCA_944389835.1 uncultured Succinivibrionaceae bacterium | reverse complement strand
GGAGCCGTGTGCGGTAGAGACGCACGCACGGTTCGGAGGGAGGGGCAAGGCGCTAAACGCCATCCCCTACCCCTATTAGTAAAACAAAAAATAAACTTGAATACCAAAAAAGTTTGTTTAATGCACATCACGCAAGTGATGGGTGGGTTAAATCTTAAGATTAAGAGGTTATATGGCAGGAACCATTGAAGATCGCATTAGAGAATTAGTTCAACCCTTAATTGAATCTATGGGGCTTGAGCTTTGGGGAATTAGTTACCGTGGTGGCTCACAAAGAGCTCGTTTACAAATCTATATTGAATCTCAAGATGGTGTCAGTGCAGATACTTGTGCTGATGTAACCCGGGTTGTCTCCCCAGCCTTAGATGCGGCAGATTTAATTGCTCCTGCATATACGCTTGAGATTTCATCCCCAGGTTTAGATAGGATTATTTTTACACTTGAGCAATTAAAAGCTTATGTGCATGAGACTTTAAAGCTTGAGTTGCGTTTACCAGTAAATGGCAGACGTCGTTTTGAAGGGGTCCTTAACGAAGTTTTGGAAGATGGGATGTTCATCCTTGAGGATAAACAAGAAGGTGTGCTTGAATTTTCTTGGACTAATGTTCAGGCGTGCCGTATCGTGCCAGATTTCTCAAAAGAGAAGGCGCAGCATAATTAAAGGAGAAAGTAGGTAGAATTATGGGAAAGGAAATCATTGCTATTGCCGAGGCGCTTTCAAATGAGCGTGCAATCCCAAGAGATAAGATCTTTGAAGCATTAGAGATTGCTTTGGCTACTGCGACAAAGAAAAACTATCCTGCCGATATTAATGTGCGCGTTCAAATTGATAAAAAGGATGGCTCTTATCGCACTTACAGACGTTGGTTAGTCGTCGATGGTGAAGGTGCTTTAGAAAATCCAGCTATGGAGACTACCTTAGAGGCAGCAAGACTTGAGCACCCTGAGGTACAAGCTGGTGACTATGTTGAAGAGGAGATTGAATCTGTTGGATTTAATCGCATCACCATTCAAACTGCTAAGCAAGTTTTATCCCAAAAGGTAAAAGATGCCGAGCGCGAGCAAATGGTCGCCGAGCATCGCAATTTCTTAGGTCATGTAATCAATGCGACGGTGAAAAAGCAAGGTCGTGATTTTATGATCTTAGATTTAGGTAATAATGCTGAGGCGATCTTAAAGCGTGATCAGTTAATTCCACATGAGACTTTCGGTCGTGGTGATCGCGTTAAGGTTTTATTATCTGAGATAAGACAAGATAATAAGGGGCCACAATTAATTTGCTCAAGATCCTCACCTGAGTTTTTAAAGGAGCTTTTTACCATTGAAGTTCCTGAAATTGGTGAAGATATTATTGAGATTATGGGGGTCTCTCGTGACCCAGGCTCAAGAGCTAAGATCTCCGTGCGCTCAAAAGATAAGCGTATTGATCCAAGAGGTGCCTGCATTGGTATGCGCGGTGCGCGTGTCATGGCAGTCTCTAATGAGCTTTCAGGAGAGAAGATTGATGTGGTGCTTTGGGATGAGAATTTAGCCCAATACGTAACTAATGCCATGGAACCTGCTGAGGTGCAAAGAATTATTATCAATGAAGACACTCACACCATTGATGTGGGCGTGGCCGATGATAATTTAGCCTTGGCAATTGGTCGCAATGGTCAGAATGTCCGTTTAGCCTCACAGCTTTTAGGTTGGAATTTAAAGGTTACCACCATCTCTGAGATGGAGCAGAATTTAAATGCTGAGATGGGTCGTATCGTACAACTTTTCGTTGACAGCTTAAATGTTGATGAAGAATTTGCTTCAGCTCTTGCCGATATGGGCTTTACCTCTCTTGAGGAAATTGCTTATGTGCCGCTTGAAGAGTTTACGCAAATTGAAGGTTTTGATGAGGAAACCGCACAAATTCTTCAAGAAAACGCCAAAGCTGCCATTGAAGCTCGCGAAGCTGAGAAGATGAATAAGGGCTTTGAAGATCTGTTGCGCTTAGAGGGCATGGATGAGTTAATTGCCGGAGCTTTAATGGCTCACAATATTAAGAGCGCAGAAGATTTAGCTGAAATGTCAACCGACGAGGTCATGGAAGCTGTTGAAGGTCTTGATGAGCAAAAGGCCGGTGCTTTGATTATGTCTGCACGTAATGAGTGCTGGTTTAAAGATCAAAAAGGTGAGAATAAGTAGGTGGAGGTGCAGGTATGAGTGAGAAAAAAAACGAGAACTCCCCAAAAAGAATGTCGTTAAACAAGAAGACCCATAGCACTTTGACCTTACAAGGTACCTCAGGTCGCTCAAAGGTGGTTCAAGTTGAGGTGAGAAAGCGTCATGTAATCGATCCTAAAAAACTTGAAGAAAACCGCAAAGCTCAAGAAAATGCTGTCTTAGAGGCGCAAAAGAAAGCTCGCGAAGAGGCTGAGGCAAAAGCTCGTGCTGAGGCAGAGGCTAAGGCTCGTGCAGAAGCTGAAGCCAAAGCAAAAGCTGAGGCCGAGGCTAAGGCTCGTGCTGAAGCTGAGGCTAAAGCTCGTGCTCAGGCTCAGGCTAAAAATCGTGAGGAGAATAAAAAGAAGGCGCAAAACGATGCTGCCAAGCGCAATAATGCCAAGAAGAAAGAAGATGATAAGGCAAGTGCTGAGTTGCGTCGTGCTCAAGAAGAGCAAAGAAAGAAGCGTCTTGAGGAAGAAGCTGCCCGTGCTGATGAGGAGAATCGTCGTTTAGCTGAGGAAAATGCCGCCCGTTGGGAGGCAGAAGAAGCCCAAAGACAAGAAAACGATGATGAGATTTCAACTTCCGCATCTTTATATGTCCGTGAGGCAGAAGCAAGACAAGAGCGAGAGGCTGAAAATCGTGGCCGTCACCGTGGTCAAAACAATGATCGCCGTCAGAAAAATCAAGGACGTCGTGAAGAAGAAGGTCGCGAGGGTGGCAATACCTCTAATAATAAGAAGGGCAATAAAGGCAATCGCAACAATAAGAATAATCAAAATCGCGGTGCGGCTAAGGCCAATCAACAGCAACACGGCTTTAATCGCCCGGCAGCTCCGGTGTCTCGTGATGTAGTCATCGGTGAGACCATTACTGTAGCAGAGCTTGCCCAAAAGATGGCTGTTAAGAGTGCTGAGGTCATTAAGACCTTAATGAAGTTGGGCGAGATGGTAACTATCAATCAGGTTATCGATCAAGCCACCGCTCAAATTGTGGCCGAGGAGATGGGTCATAAGGTTATCTTAAGAAAGGAAAATGAACTTGAGGAATCCTTATTAGCCGATCGTGCCTCAACTGCTCAGGCTAAACCTCGTGCCCCGGTGGTGACCATCATGGGTCACGTTGACCATGGTAAGACTTCACTTTTGGACTACATTAGAAAGTCCAAGGTGGCAGCCGGTGAAGCAGGTGGTATTACTCAAAGAATTGGTGCTTATCACGTAGAAACTCGTGGTGCAGGTATCACCTTCTTAGATACCCCAGGTCACGCCGCCTTTACTGCCATGCGTGCTCGTGGTGCTCAGGTTACGGATATTGTAGTTTTAGTGGTGGCAGCCGATGATGGTGTGATGCCACAGACAGTTGAGGCTATTCAACACGCTCAAGCTGCAAAAGTGCCATTAATTGTGGCTATCAATAAGATTGATAAACCAGGTGCTGATCCTACCCGCGTTATCAATGAGCTTATTCAACACTCCGTAATTCCTGAAAGCATGGGTGGTGAGACTCAGTTTGTTGAGGTTTCAGCAAAGACTGGACAGGGCGTCGATAGTCTTTTAGAGGCCATCTTATTACAAGCTGAAATGCTTGAGCTTACCGCAGTAGCTGATGGTATGGCCTCAGGTGTAGTCATTGAATCACGCTTAGATAAAGGCCGTGGTCCTGTGGCCTCAGTTTTAGTGCGTGAGGGTACTTTACATAAGTCAGATATTGTCTTATGTGGCTTAGAGTACGGTCGTGTCAGAGCCTTGCGCAATGAGAAAGGTCAAAATCTTGAGGAGGCAGGTCCTTCAATTCCAGTTGAGATTTATGGTCTTTCAGGAGTACCTGATGCAGGTGATGAGGTCACGGTAGTTCGTGATGAAAAGAAGGCTCGTGAAGTTGCCCTCTTCCGTCAAGGCAAGTTCCGTGAACTTAAGATTGCCCGTCAGCAAAAGGCTAAGCTTGAGAACATGTTTAAGGACAATCAAGCCTCTGAGCTTAATGTGGTGCTTAAAGCTGATGTTCAAGGCTCAGTCGAGGCTATCTCTGATGCTTTAAATAAACTTGCCACAGATGAGGTAAAGGTCAATATTGTAGGCTCAGGTGTAGGTGGTATTACTGAAACTGATGCTACTTTAGCTGCAGCCTCTTCTGCAATTATTGTAGGCTTTAACGTGCGTGCCGACGCTCCTGCTCGCCGCGTGATTGATTCAGAAGGCGTTGACTTACACTACTATAGTGTAATTTACGACTTAATTGATGATGTCAAAAAGGCCATGTCAGGTATGCTCAAGTCAGAGGTTCGCCAAGAGATCATTGGTCTTGCTGAGGTTCGTGACGTCTTCCGTCATCCAAAGTTTGGCTCAATTGCAGGCTGTATGGTCACCGAGGGTGTCATCAAGCGCTCAGCTCCAATTCGTGTTTTGCGTGATAATGTGGTGATCTTTGAAGGTGAGCTTGATTCATTGCGTCGCTTCAAAGATGACGTCTCTGAGGTTAAAGCTGGCACTGAGTGTGGTGTTGGTGTTAAGAACTATCAAGATGTTCGCGTCGGCGATCAGATTGAAGTCTTTGAGAACGTTGAAATTAAACGTACTTTATAAAAGGAAATTATGCCAAAGAGTTTTGGAAGACAAGAGAGGGTGGCCGCTAACGTTTTACGCGAAGTGGCCTACCTTATTCAACATGAGATTAAAGATCCGCGCGTGAAAAATGCTACGGTCACTGAAGTCTCAGTAAGTCCTGATCTTAAAAATGCGCGTATTTATGTGTCATTTTTAACGGACTCACAAGAGGCGATTGATGATGCGATGAAAGGCCTTGAAAGTGCAACTGGCTTTGTGCGCTCACAGTTAGCAGGCCGTCTTAAATTGCGCTATATGCCAAAAGTCGAGTTTGTCTTTGACAAGCTTTTAAAAGACTCCATGCGCTTAGATGCTTTAATCGCTAAAGGCTTAAATCAGGACTAAAAATTTAACAGTTGCCGCGTAATTCCCCTTGCGTGAGCTGGGGGATGTAAGCGGTTGATGAATCGCTTTTGGTCATGTACGATAATCCTATGAATTCAGGAATGAGCTTTCGCTCCTACCTGATGGGGGCATTGTGGACATGCCCGTAAGCGCCCAGAAATGGGGGCTTACTAAAAGTGAAGCATCGATTTCACGAAGCCTCGCACGTAAGTGCGTAGGTAGTTCATTACTCAAATAAATAAGAGAACTCTAAAAAGAGCTCTTTTTTTTTGGTGCAAGAAAAATTAGGCCATGCATTTTTTTAGAACGTGAGAAATTTACCTTTTAAAGAAAAAATTGTCTTTAAAGCTTAATTTAAAAAAAAACATAAAAATAATATCTTTTTGATAAATAACTATATTTTTGTAAAAAGAATTAAAGCCTCAAGAAAGATAAGCCTTTAATTTTTATCTTTTAAGTTAACAAAATTTGCAAAATATAGGCTTTAAAGTGGTGAAAAATGACGCTCACTTTAGTGAAATGCTTAAATTTATGGTTTACTTTGGGGAAAAATAGCGTTTTTTATTGTCATGAAGTCTAAGTTTTGGAACTCTTATCACAAAGAATTTTTTTTCTTGGAGTTCATGATGATGTTAAAAAGTTTAAGCTCTGCTTTGTTATGGTGCGTTTTAAATAGTGCGGTGTTAGCAGAGGATGGCGCAAGTTTAAATCCTACCGCTAATGCTTATGTAATAATCTGCGCGATCCTCGTGATTATGATGTCAATTCCAGGGATTGGGCTTTTTTATGCAGGACTTGTGCGGGCTAAAAATTGCCTGTCAGTCTTTGCTCAATGCACTGCGGTTTTTTCCATTATTTTTGTGATGTGGGTCATCCTAGGTTATAGCTTAGCCTTTGGGGACAATCAAAGTCTAAGCGCGCCTTTTATTGGCAGTTTAGATAAGTTTTTCTTAAAGGGCGTTGAGATCTCATCTTTATCTGGGGAGCTTAGTGAATATACTTTTATCACTTTCCAAGGGGCTTTCTGTGCTATTTCCTCAGCGCTAATTGTGGGTGCCTTAGTTGAGAGAATTAAGTTTTTAAGCTTAGTTTTGGGTATTCTCTTTTGGGCTTTGCTCTCTTACGTGCCAATTGCCCATATGATCTGGGCTGGTGGCTTTATTGAACAAGCTTTTGCTCCTTATGATTTTGCAGGTGGTGATGTGGTACATATCAATGCCGCTTGTGCCGCATTAGTGGCTGCCTTTTTAGTGGGCAGAAGAGAGGATTTAGGCAAGGTAAGTTTATCACCTCACAACTTATCATTAACTTACATTGGTACGGGCTTTTTGTATTTAGGTTGGTTTGGCTTTAATGCAGGATCGGCATTAACTGCAGACGGCGTAAGTGCTTTGGCGCTTTTAAATACAGTGTTGTGTCCGGTGGTAGCAGCTTTAACCTGGGCTTTAATTGAGTATTATTTAAATGGTAAAAGCTCAACTTTAGGTCTGTGCTCTGGTATTTTGGCAGGTTTGGTCGCAATTACCCCAGGCTGTGCTTATATTGGACCTGTAGGAGCTATTGTTTCTGGTATTTTATCTTCAGCTTTATGCGTATTTGGCGTGAGAGGCTTTAAGCAATTAACCCACATTGATGATTCCTTAGATGTCTTTGGTATTCACGGTATAGGTGCAATTGTAGGTGCCATTACAAGTGGTATTTTCTGTGCTCCAATCTTAGGCGGCGTGGGCTTTAAAGGTCACTGGGAGTCCATCTTAGGTCAAGTGACAGGTCAGGTGTCATCAGTTATTTTTACGATTATTTGGTCTTCAATTGCAACTTTAATTGCCTTTAAGCTGGCAGCTTTATTAAGCGGGGGACTTAGAGTTACTCACGATGTTGAGCGTGAGGGCTTAGATTTAGCCTCTCACGGTGAGAGAGGGTATAACCTCTAATTTAGATTTAGTGCAGTGAAAACAAAGGGAAGCATAAAAACTTCCCTTTTTAAATTTAAAACTTTTAAACCTTAAGCTTTAACGTTAAAACCAAAATAGGTATTGGTATTGTTAAAGGAGATATCTTCAACAATTTGGCCTAAGAAATCCATGTCGGCAGGATACATACCGCGCTCTACAAAGTTGCCAATCACATTGCACATAATACGTCTGAAGTACTCGTGACGAGTGTAGGAGAGGAAAGAGCGGGAGTCAGTTAACATACCCACAAAGTTACCTAAAATAGAGAGGGATGCTAAAGTGGTCATCTGATCTACCATGCCCTGATAGGTATCGTTAAACCACCAAGCAGAGCCTTGCTGAATTTGACCACGAGCGGCAGTGCCTTGGAAGGAACCGATAGCAGAACCGATTACTGCATTATCAACTGGGTTTAAGGAGTACCAAATCATCTTAGGTAAGGCATCAGCCTCGTTTAAGGCATTCATAAGCTTGCTAATACCATAAGCACATGGATTGTTATCAATGCAGTCAAAGCCGGTGTCAGCGCCTAATTGCTTGAACATCTTGGTGTTAGGATCGCGAATGGCACCATAGTGCATTTGCATTACCCAACCATACTTAGCATAGCCTTTAGCTAAGTGGATTAAAATCATGGACTTATAGGCTTCAACTTCATAAGCACTTAAGCTCTCACCGTGAAGTCCTTTTTGGAAAATCTTCTCTAACTCATCTTTTGAGACGATAGTGCAGTAAGCGTAATCCACACCATGATCAGAGGCCTTACAACCCATCTCATTGAAGAAAGCCATTCTTACATCTAAGGCATTGAAGAAATCTTCACAAGAGGAAATCTTAGTATTGGTTAAATTGGCAATATGATCTACATATTCCTTAAAGCCAGGCTTTTCAATCTTCATGGCTTTGTCAGGACGCCAGGCAGGTAAGACCTGAGCTTTGCACTTGCCTTGCTCTTTAATAACCTTGTGCCACTCCAAAGAATCACCTGGATCGTCGGTAGTGCAAATTAAACGGACATTGGATTTTTCAATAATAGATTGTACTCTAAAGTCATCTTGGGCAAGTTTGGCGTTGCACTCATCCCAAATTTCTTTGCAAGTCTTCTCAGATAGGGTCTTGGTAATACCAAAGTAACGCTGTAATTCAAGGTGGGTCCAGTGATATAAAGGATTGCCGATAGCACGGGGTAAAGTCTTGGCAAATTGCTCAAACTTCTCGTAATCTGAGCTTTCTTTGCCGGTGATTAAGCTTTCTGGAATGCCATTTGATCTAATCATACGCCACTTGTAGTGATCACCACCAAGCCAAGCTTCGGTAATGTTTTTGAATTGGTGATTGTTGGCGATTTGCTCTGGATTGATGTGGCAGTGATAATCGATAATTGGCATACGTGAGGCGTGCTCGTGGAATAGGATTTTGGCAGTTTCTGACTCTAATAAGAAATCCTGATCCATAAATGCTTTCATATTAAACTCCTTTTTTGAAAAAGCCTGCTTTTAAAGCAGGCTTTTTAAAATTTCTGATATTTCAATAAACTATTTTAACTTGCTGTATATTATTTGGGAAGCGTCGCTTCATAACCTAACATCTCTGGGATGAAGGATGAAACGGTTGGGAAGTAAGTACAAACCATCAAGACTGCAATAATAACTGCATAGTAAGGTAATAGTGGTTTGATGACACTTTCAATCGCAGTCTTTGCAACTTTAACACCCACGAACAGAATATTACCTACAGGTGGCGTAATGGTACCGATGCAAAGGTTGTAGACTAAAACAATACCAAATTCAACCGGGCTTAAACCACATTGTATACCAATAGGTAAGAAAATTGGGGTGAAAATTAAAATTGCAGGGGTGGTGTCAAGGAAGGTACCAACAAAGAGCAAGAAGATGTTAATAATTAATAAAATTACAATCTTGCTTGAGGAGATGCCATTTAATAAGTCACCTACAGCAGCTGGGATATTCACGAATGAAATTACCCAAGACATAATAGATGAGACACCAATTAAGAGCACGATAATACCGGTCATGACCGCAGAGTCAGCATAGATCTGCTTTAGAGCTTTCCAGGTCATATTGCGATAGCAAATGGAAAGGAATAAAGAGTAGACTACAGCGACAACTGCACCTTCAGTTGCGGTAAAGGCTCCGACGATAATACCACCTATGACGATAATAATTAAAAGCAAGGATGGTAGAGCATCGAAGATGATCTTTAAGGCTATCGGGAAGGTGATCTTCTGAGAGGAGCCTTTATAGCCATTTTTCTTAGCATAAATAAAGGCTATAACCATACAGCCTAAACCCCATAAAATACCTGGGATATAACCTGCAAGGAAGAGGGCGGCAACTGAGGTACCACCTGAGACTAGCGAGTAGGTAATTAAGGTATTTGAAGGTGGAATTAAAAGACCGGTTGGGGCGGTTGCAATATTTACCGTGGCCATGAAGTTTTTGTCATAACCTTCCTTTTCGGCAACAGGTCCAATAATAGTACCCATAGCAGAGGCGGCGGCAACACCTGATCCTGAAATAGCACCAAACATCATGTTGGCCATGGAATTGGTGTGGGCGTAAGCACCAGGGAGTTTGCCTACTAAAAGGTTTGCAAAGTTCATAAGCCTAATTGCAATACCACCTTGATTCATAATATTACCTGCTAGGATAAAGAAAGGAATTGCAATTAAGGTAAAAACTGAAATACCGGTGAAGGTTCTTTGGGCACCTGTCTGTAACATCATGTTAAAGTCAAGGGCACCTGCACCTGCTACGACTGAGGATATGGCAATGGAAATACAAATCGGCACACCTAATACCAGGAGTGCGACTAGTACAATCGCCATAGTAAGACCAACAGTTAAAGTCATATATGTTTCTCCAAATCTAATTTAAAGAGGGGTAATACCCCTCTTAGGTGGTTATTGCTGATCGTCATTTACACCATACATAGCTAAATCTGGAGATTTTAATTTAGCGAACATATCAGCTAAATTTAAAATGCCATAGATAGTAATGATGATGCCAGACAGTGGCAGAACAGCGTAGACAAGGCCCATGTTCACACCTAAAGAGGCGGTAACCTGATTGGTGTTTTCAGCAGCCATGACATAGCCACCATAGATTAGGAGCAACACTGCAGTTAAAATCACTAAGATTTCAGAGAAGATGTCAAGATAGACACGCTTAGCTCCGGTAAATTTGCCGTAGACAAATGACATGCACAAGTGACCACGAGAGCCGAAAACGTAAGCGGCAGCTAAGATTGACAGCCAAGTGAAACTATACGTGATTAACTCTTCAGAGATGGTACTTGGAGAGTTGAAGAAGTAACGGGTTACAATCTGATAAGTGCCAACTACGGTCATCATCATGAACAAGAAGACACAAAATACGATTAAACCCTTGTTTAATACTTGTCTAATAGCCTGCATAAATTGCTCCACTACTAATTTTTAAAACTTAAGCTCCTTGATTGGCTTTGTTAGCAGCATCGTATAAAGGCTTAAGCTCTGGGGTTTCATTTAAGAGTTGCTCGTGAAGTGGTAAGACTTTGTTGCGGAACTCTTCAACATCAACATTGATGAATTCAACACCCATGTCAGCAGCTTGCTTCTTAGCCTCTTCAATTCTCTTGTGCCATGCATCAAACTCAACTTTTTGAGCCTCTTGTGCGGCCTCTTCAAAGACTTTGCGATCTTCTTCTGGAATGCCTTCTAAGAATTTCTCAGAACCGACTAAAAGATCTGGGCACATCTGATGCATATCATAAGTATAGAACTTAGTAACCTCACCGTGCTTTTGATCGGTTAAGGCTAACTCGTTATTCTCAGCACCATCAATCACGCTTTGTTGTAAGGCTGAATAAACTTCACCAAAGCTCATTGGAGTTGCAGCGGCACCAAATGCGGTCATCATAGCAACGTTAGTAGGGCCTGCTTGGACGCGGAACTTCTTACCTTCAAGATCGGCTACGGAGCGAATTGGGCTTTTTGCATAGAAGTTACGAGTACCAGCGGTGAAGGCGGCAAGTGGGGCGAAGCCATTGGTCTTTGAATTTACACCTAAATCATCCATGATCTTAGGATCTGAGATGAACTTTTCAAAAGCGCTTTCTGAGGTGAAAAGATATGGGATTGAGAATAAAGAATATAACTTATCAAAGGATTCGATATTAGCAGTTGAGACGACTAAGAATTGTACGGAGCCTTGCTTAATAAGCTCTAATACTTTCTCGTTAGCACCTAAAGTACCATTTGGGAAAATTTGCACATCATATTTGTCGCCAAGCTTGCCTTCAACATATTTTTCAAAGGCCACAAGACCTACATGATCTGGGTGAGTTTCAATCTGAGTGTGAGAAACACGTACAGTTTGCTTGCTCTCACCACCACAACCGGTAAGGGCTACAGCTGAGGCTACAGCAATGGCTAAAGCAGTTCCTAAAAATTTGTTAATACGCATATTTTGATGTCCTCATGTTAAGTCAAGTTAAAGGGCCATACTAGATGGATATAGTCCTCACTCTACAATACAAGCTTGCATACTAGTATGGTATAGATAATTTGTACAGTATCTAAAACGAATTCTGTGCACTAATTGGCAAAATTAAGATTTTAATCTTAGCTTTACCCGGATTTAGAGACTTTAACAAGATAAAACCGCATTCTTATGCGGTTTGTAGCACTTTTTCTTTCAAATTATCGTA
>CALXNU010000076.1 GCA_944389835.1 uncultured Succinivibrionaceae bacterium | reverse complement strand
AGCCTGTGGAGATAACCGTTAGGAAGTCTTTGAAGCAGGAAGAAGCCCTTAACCTTTAGGTTATGGGTGATTCACTACGATCTAATCCCTTATGCTAAAGCGCAGGGGATGGCCGTTTTAGCCTACTCCCCTTTAGGTGAGGGCGGGCCTTATCTTTTACACAATAAGGCAATTTTAGAGGTCGCAAAACGTCATGGGGTCAGTGCCGCGTGCGTGTTAATTGCCTATAGTATGAGAGAGCAGGGTCTTATAAGTATCCCTAAGACCTCATCTTTAAGCCATCTTGAGGATAATTTAAAAGCACTTGAGTTAAAGCTTGATAAAGATGATCTAAAACTTATTGATGAGGAGTTTAAAGCCCCCACCTTTAAAGTGCCTTTAAAGCTTGGTTGGTAGGAGATAGTAGATGTTAAAAAGTGAGCTTAATTGCTATAATCGCGATGCACAAGAGAGACTTTTAACTTTATTGCCCAACCCTTGTGTGAAAAAAACTTTAATTGAGGGCTTTGAGCTTGCCCGTCGCGAGACGGTAAACGGCTGTGATAAATGCTTAGGGCGTCCTGCATGTGTGTTATGCATAAATGGTAAAAAAAGAACCACTTTAGCGGGGAATACTTACTTTTATGAAAAAGGGCAATGCTTAGTCTCAGGCATTGATATGCCAGGTGCCTATAATGTCTTAGATGCAAGTCAAAAATCACCTTTTTTGTGTATGTCACTTTATTTAAATGCGCAAGTTTTCACTAATTTACTGTCCAAGCACCCGCGTTTAGCTTCTAATTTAAATACCACCAAATCCTATGAAGGCGCTTGTGTGATTGATGCCAATGAAGATCTATACAAAGCCTTTTTGCGCCTTTTAGATTTAGCCTTTGATGAGGAAAAAGCCGAAGTTTTAGCCCCACTTATTATTGAGGAAATTCATTACTTGCTTTTAGTCTCAGATGCTAAGGCGGTTTTAACTAATTACAATTCCTTAGGGGTTAAAAGCAATCAAATGGCCATTGCCATCTCTTATTTAAAGGAGAATTTAAAAAATAATATTTTTGTTGATGAAATGGCCCGTACCGTGAACATGGCCCCCTCAACTTTTTATCGGCATTTTAAAGAGGTTTTAGGGATAAGTCCTTTGCAATTTCACAAGCAATTGCGCCTCTATGAGGCACAGCGCCTTATGATCTCCGAGGGCATAAACGTTTCTACAGCCGCCTATCAAGTAGGCTATGAGTCAACCTCACAATTCTCCCGCGATTACAAGCGCTTATTTGGTATGTCGCCTAATAAAGATATACAAAAGCGTTTAGTTAAAGCTTTAGTGTAGCTTTTTTCTTGTAAGAATTTTGTTACAATGTCGCAAATTTGTTGAGGAGATTTATGCCATGTTTAATATGAGCAATATGATGAAACAGGCGCAAAAGCTTCAAGAGAAGATGGAGAAGGTGCGCACTGAAATTGATGAGACTGAAGTAACTGGTGAGGCTGGAGCGGGCCTTGTAAAGGTTACCGTAACTGGTGCTCATCAGGTAAAAAGAGTTGAGATTGACAAGAGTATCTTCACTGAAGATGACAAAGAGATGTGTGAAGATCTAATTGCCGCTGCCATTAACGATGCTGAAAGACGCGTTGAGGAAATGGCTAAAACTAAGATGGCTGAGGTAACTTCTGGTCTTAAGTTACCACCAGGGGTTAAATTACCGTTCTAAAAAATGGCCTCATCTTTACTTTTAAATCGTTTAATTAAAGCTTTGGAAATTCAGCCGGGGGTGGGAGTGCGCTCGGCAACTCGCATTGCTTTTTATCTTTTAGATAGAAGGCGTGAGGATGCTAAAGCTTTAGCTTCGATTTTATCTTTGGCCATGGAGCACATTGGGCAATGTCCATTATGTCGCGACTATAGCGATGATAATCAAATTTGCCCCATTTGTGCCTCAGAAAAAAGACGACAAAGTGGGCTTTTATGTATTGTTGAAACCCCTTTGCAAGTACAAGCCATTGAAGAGTCAGAAAGCTTTTTTGGCCAATACTTTATCTTGCACGGGCACTTATCGCCCATTGATGGCATTGGCCCGCAAGAAATAGGCCTTGATGCACTTGAGACAAGGCTTAAAAGTGGGGAAATTAAAGAAGTAATTTTGGCAACTAACCCAACCGTGGAAGGTGATGCGACCGCATCTTATATAGGCTCGATTGCCAAGCATTTAGGCCTTAGTGTCTCCAAAATTGCCCAAGGCGTGCCCATTGGTGGCGATCTAGATAATATTGACTCGCACACGCTCATGGCCTCACTTAAAAATCGCAAGCCATTGTAAAAAAAATCTTAAAACTCTTGAAAAGTGTGCCTCAAAACCCCATATATGGTTTAGTTAATGCAAATGCATAGATTTTTGGAGGCGCCTTTTTAGGCTGATTTTTAATAATGACTACTCAAACTCACGGTTTCCAAACTGAAGTTACTAAACTTTTAGATTTACTTGCCAACTCTCTTTATTCTAACAAAGAGGTCTTTTTAAGAGAGCTTATCTCCAATGCCTCAGATGCCATTGATAAATTACACTTCCTCTCTTTAACTGATCCTGAACTTATAAAAGACGATCCGGTCTTTAAAATTAGAATTCGCCCTGACAAAGAGACTCAAACTTTAACTATTTCAGATAACGGTTTAGGTTTAACCTTAGATGAGGCCAACACTCACTTAGGCACCATCGCCAAATCAGGCACCCAAGAGTTCTTTAAAAACTTATCAGGCGATGCCGCCCGCGACTCACAGCTTATCGGTCAATTTGGTGTAGGTTTCTACTCAGCTTTTATCGTTGCCGATAAAGTGACTGTGATCTCCCGCTCAGCAAAAGCCTCTCCTGAGGAGGGTGTAAGATGGTCCTCTGAGGGCAATGGCACCTTTGAGTCAGGCTTTATGCCAAGAAATCAGCGCGGCACCGATGTGATTTTACATTTAAAAGACTCAGAGACTAAGTACTTAGATGAGTGGGTATTACGTGAGGCGATTACCAAGTACTCAGATCATATCTCAGTGCCAGTTGAGCTTTATGTTGAAAAGACCATTGAACCTGCTGAAGATGCCACTGATGAGGAGAAGAAAAATCCTAAAAAAGAGTGGGTTTTTGAGCAAATTAACGATGCTAAGGCCTTGTGGACGAGAAATCCAAAAGAAGTTACCGAGGATGAGTACAAAGAGTTCTACAAGCACCTCTCCAATGATTATCAAGACCCATTAATTTGGGCCCACAATAAAGTTGAAGGTGAAATTGAGTACACCTCACTTTTATATGTCCCATCTCACGCTCCCTGGGATTTATTTGCCGCAGACAACAAGCATGGCCTTAAGCTTTTTGTACAAAGAGTCTTTATCATGGATGAGGCCGAGCAATTCTTGCCACGCTATTTGCGCTTTGTCAAAGGCTTAGTTGACACTAATGCTCTGCCTTTGAATGTCTCCCGTGAGCTTTTACAAGAAAGCGCTGTCACCTCTAAGTTAAAGAAAGCTTTAACCAAGAGAGTGTTAAATATGCTTGAGAAGCTAAGCGCCGATAAAGATAAGTATCAAGAGTTTATTAAAAACTTTGGCCAAGTCTTAAAAGAGGGACCTGTTGAGGATTATGCCAATCGCGAGAGTGTCCTCTCTTTATTGCGCTTTGCCTCAACGCGCAATCAAGGTCCTGAGACTAATGTAAGCTTAGATGATTACATTGCCTCGATGAAAGAGAAGCAAGATAAGATTTACTATCTTACCGCTTCAAACTATGAGGCTGCCATCTCCTCACCATACCTTGAGGCATTAAAGAAAAAGGGCATTGAGGTCTTACTTTTAACTGAAAGAGTTGATGAGTGGCTTATGAATCAAGTCTTTGAGTACAAAGAAAAGCGCTTTGTCTCAGTGACCTCACCTGATCTTGAATTAGGTGATTTAGAGGATGAAAAGGAAAAAGAGGCGCAAAAGGAAGCTCAAGAGGGACATAAGGATTTAACTGAGCGCTTTAAGACTGCTTTAGGCTCCTTAGTAAAAGAAGTTCGCGTGTCAACTCGTTTAGTAGACTCACCTGCCTGCGTGGTAGCTGACAATGGCAGAATGTTTACTCCAGAGCTTAAGAAGATCTTTGAGGCCACAGGTCAAAAATTACCTGAGGAGACTTGGATTTTAGAGATTAATCCAAATCATGAGTTAGTGAAAAAGGCCCAAAGCTTTGATGATGCGACCTTCCCACGCTGGGCACAGTTAATCTTCAATCAAGCTTTATTAGCCGATGCCGGAACCTTAAAAGATCCTCAAGCTTATGTGAAGTTAGTAAATGATCTTTTATTGGGCAAATAGTAAAGTATAACTTATAAAAATTTAACTTAAGATAATAAAAATCCCGCAAAATCGCGGGATTTTGTGTTTTTATGGCTCACATTTTTAAAGATTTGGCTATAATTAGAAGGTCGCAAAGGGAGATTTTCTATGTGGTATAAAGTATTAGCACTTTTAGGTGCAAGTCTTCTTATAGCCTTTAATGCACAGGCTGAATCACGTCTTTATCTAAATAAAGCTGTGATTAATATTGGCATTGAAAATCTTTATTATCCTTTCTCCTTTGTTGACAATAAAGGTGAGCGCGTAGGCTTTGATTATGATTTTTCACAAGCTTTATGCCGGGAGCTTGATATTTCCTGTGATATAAAACCGCTTCCTTTTGTAGAACTCATCCCACAGCTTTTAGATGGACGGCTTGATATTATTGTCGCAGGCCTTGGGAACACTAAAGAGCGCCGCGAGATGGGCCTTGCCTTTACCCGTCCTTATTATCGCGGGCAGTCGATGTATTTGACCATAGATCCTTTCTTAGAAGAGGTCGATAAGGAGTACATAAAAGGTAAAGTTGTCGCCTCGCAAACTTCAAGTATGCAATTGCAAGCTTTAAAAGATAATTACAGTGATCTTGCCAAAAAGATTGTCGCCTTTGATACCTATCCTGAGATCGTGCAAGCTATCTTAAATCATGAGGTAGATTTAGCCTATATTGATGGACTTTCAGGTTATGAGATCTTAAAAAATGATGAGGCACAAGAGATCATCATGATCTTAGATGATAAAACGAGCTTAAAAAATGAGATTAATTATGCATGTTTAGCCATGCGCGGAAAAGATACGGTACAATTAGAAAAAGTTGATAAGGCAGTTGGAAAACTTGTCTCAACTAATGAATTTCAGCAGATCTCGTTGCGCTATTTTCCTTTTGTGATCTACTAAATTTAAAAATTTAAGTAATGGTAAGCCATGAATAGCAATTTGCGCTATTTATTGAAAATACGCACTTTCTTATTGTTATTTTTAATCCCTTTTGCTTTGGTAATTGGGATTTTCTCCTATCTTTTATATCAAGATTTCAAACAAATTGATGCAAGATCAGTGGAGATGCAAACAAGCTCGGTGCCTAAGATCATGCGCTCTCAAAGATCTTATATTAATGTTGAAAGGCTTTCCTTCTCGCTTGCGCAAATGATGGATGCGCAAAATCAAAGTGAGGCGCGCGCGGCCTATATTGATGCCACCGCCGTGGTCTCGGAGGTAATTTTTGATGGCTCCACGGCAGAATCTGATGTAAGACGCCTTGCTTCTAATATCACCAAACTTTGGCGGCAACGCCTTCGTATTGAGAAAATGCGCGAGAGTATTTTTGCCACCTGGTATGAATTACTTGAGATTAGTAAAGGCTTAGATCCTAATCTTACTAATGAATTTTTAAAGCCTGAGGTCATGCAACCTTTTTTGGGCATTTTATATTTTAAGCAAGTCTTAGATGACAGAATTTCAATTGACAAAGATCCAAGATTACAAGCCCTTTTAAGTTTATGTGAAAATAAGGATACTTTTCGCTGTAAGTCTTTAAACTCGACCGTAGACTCCTTTGTCTCGCAGGTAAACCTACATCGCGAGCAAGTTATTAAGACGCAAAATCTTATCAATAAGGTCAATGAGCAAACTGCCTACCTAAAAAGTGTCTTAATTGAAAAAGAAATAGACTTCATTTCAAACGAGATCTCCGTCATTCAAAAGGCTGCTAAAAGCTATGAGCCTTTGATGGTCACCTTTTTAAGTCTTATCGTAGCCTTTATTATCGTCTTTACCCTCTTATCGCATTGGATTTTAGTAAAACCTCTGCAACAAATTGCTCTTGCCATCTCCAAATTCAATCGCGATGAGAAAAGCTCACTTCCAAAAACTAATGTTTATGAGTTAAAGAAGATCTTAGATTTGCTCTCCCATCTTTTTGCCGATGTCATCGAAAAAAATTTAGAGCACGAGAAGATCTCCAAGGAAAATGAAAAGCTTGTTAACCTCTCCATGCAAGATGGTTTAACTAAGGTTTTAAATCGCAGATCCTATGAAATCTATCGCCTGCAAAATCCTAACTTTAAAGTGCACTGCGCCATTTTAATGATCGACATTGATCATTTTAAAAAACTAAATGACTCCATGGGCCATCAAAAAGGCGATCAAACCTTACAAGAGGTGGCTAAAACTCTAAAGCAAAACATTCGCCCTGAGGATAAAGTCTTTCGCTATGGGGGAGAGGAGTTTTGCATCATCTTAAAGAATATCTCCTATCAAGATGCCCTAAGACGCGCTCAAGAGTTATGTAAGGCAGTGCGCGATTTGAAATTGCCAAATGTGGGCGTGCAAGGACAGGTGACTATCTCGGTGGGCTTTTACTACGTTGATGATGAGAAGAATTCACACATTGATCAAAGTTTAGCTAATGCTGATGCGGCTTTGTATGAGGCTAAAGAGAGCGGGCGGGACAGAGTTGGAAACTTTCAGGATCTTTAATAGGCGCTTTAAAAATCATCGCTTTTTTACTATACTTTTACCAAATTTTCATACTTATTGAGGTTTTATATGCGCATTATTTTATTAGGACCACCAGGTGCTGGCAAGGGTACTCAAGCTCAAGTTTTAACTAAGGCTTTTTCAATCCCGCAAATTTCAACTGGCGATATGCTACGCTCTGCCATAAAAGCTGGCACTGAATTAGGTCTTAAAGCCAAAGCTGTGATGGATCAAGGAAAGCTTGTAAGCGATGAGATCATCTTAGGCTTAGTAAAAGAGAGAATTTCAGAGGCTGATTGTCAAAACGGCTTTTTATTTGATGGCTTCCCACGTACCATCCCGCAAGCTCAAGCTTTAGTTGATGCTAACATTGCCATTGATGCGGTAGTTGAACTGCAAGTTCCAGATGAGAAGATTGTAAAGCGCATGAGCGGTCGTCGTGTGCACTTAGCCTCAGGTCGTACTTATCACATTGTCTACAATCCACCTAAGGTTGAGGGTAAAGATGATGTGACAGGTGAGGATTTAGTCATTCGTGAGGATGATAAAGAAGAGACTGTACGCTCAAGACTTAAGGTTTATCATGAGCAAACCGAGCCTTTAGTAAAGTTTTACAGTGATCTTGCTCAAAAAGGTGAGACCAAATACTTAAAAGTTGATGCAGATCGTCCTGTAGATGTGATCGCAGATGAAATTTGCAAAGCTCTAAAGGCTTAAAATAAAGCAAGCAAGAAGAATAAGGAGAGATCATGCGGTTTTTAAAGTTAGCAAGTTTGGCAATGGTGGCTTTTTTAAGCTTTAATGTTTATGCAGACGATCTACTGCCAGGATTTCCTGAGGCTCAAGAGAGCGAGACTATTCCTTGCCCTCATGGCTGGAAGGTTGAAAGTAATCCTTCAGTTGAGAACTCTTTAAGCTATATGCATGAAAGTGGCAAATTAGCCGTGAATATTTCTTATATTGCCAAAAGCGCCGGACAAAATGTCATGCCGGAGGCTTATGCTAGAGTTGCAGCCCAACAGATGAACTGCGAAGTACCGGTGATCTCCAATTTAATCGATCATGCTTGGTCTTTTTATTGCCCAGCCGATGAAATTGAAGCTATTGTCTATGGCACGGAAGGTAATTTAGTGCTTTTAGCCATCTCAGGTAGAAACCCTGAAACTGAAGATTATCTCCATGATTTCATCCGCTTTTTAATCTATCAAGCCCATCGCTCTTAATTTAAAAAAAACCGCGTTTACCGCGGTTTTCTTTATTCTGCCTCTTTTAAAGTACTATTAGCAAGTAAAGCTAACAATAAACGCTTTAAAAGCTCCATGCGACTTTCTTTTACACTTTCCTTTAGGTTATAGCGCAAGATATTTGCAGAGCGCAATTCGTATTCTTTGTTCTTACAGCGCGTAATTAAGGTTACTAAAAAGGCAGGATTTACTTTGGTGTTTTGCCCAAATTCAATCACGCCGCCATTTTCATCCCCTAAAATGCGTACAATCCCAAGACTTGAGGCTAAGTTTTTAAGTTTGGTTAAATTAAATAAATTGACACTTTCAGGTGGTAAATCTCCGAAACGATCTACAAGCTCGGTTTTTAGATCATCAAAATCTTGGGCCTTTTGACAAGAGGACAGGCGCTTGTAGAAGGATAGACGAAGGCTAATATCACCAATATAATCATCAGGAAAGAGGGTTGGCAAATGTAAATCTACATCGCAGCTATTTTGAAGTAAATCAGATAAAGATGGCTCTTTACCCGATTTTAAGGCTTTAACCGCCTCTTCAAGCATTTGCATATACAAAGAAAAGCCCACCGCCTCAATTTGTCCTGATTGCTCCTCACCTAAAAGCTCACCTGCGCCGCGAATTTCCAGATCATGGGTGGCAAGCACAAAGCCTGATCCTAATTCCTCCATTGAGGCAATCGCCTCAAGGCGCATCTTGGCATTTTTAGACAATAACTCTTTAGGTGGCGTGAAAAGATAGGCATAAGCCTGATGGTGGGAGCGTCCGACGCGACCTCGTAGCTGATGCAATTGCGCAAGCCCCAATCTATCAGCACGGTCGATAATAATCGTATTAGCAGAAGGCACATCCAAGCCATTTTCAATAATGGTTGAGCACACTAAAAGATTAAAGCGCTGATGATAAAAATCGCGCATCACCTTTTGTAGCTCCTTTTCTGCCATCTGCCCGTGTCCTATGCCAATTCTTGCTTCAGGCACTAAGTTTTGCAGCTCCTCGGCCTTCTTTTCAATACTTGCCACGTCATTGTGTAGGTAATAAACCTGACCGCCACGGCGCAGCTCACGTACTATCGCCTCGCGAATTAGATCTGGACTTTCTTGATGGACAAAGGTTTTAACTGCTAGGCGATGCTCAGGGGCTGTTGCAATAATTGAAAGCTCACGCATCCCTTCCATCGCCATATTTAAAGTGCGCGGAATTGGGGTTGCCGTTAGGGTAAGTAAATCAACTTCTGCTCTTAACTCCTTTAAACGCTCTTTTTGTCTTACGCCAAAGCGATGCTCTTCATCGACGATCACCAAACCTAAATTTTTAAACTTCACGCTTTTAGATAAAAGTTTGTGTGTGCCGATAATAATATCGATCTTCCCTTGCTCCAACTCTTTTAGCACCGCATTTTGCTCTTTTAAAGTCTTAAAGCGGCTTAACACTTCAACTTTAATGGCGGTATTGGAAAACCTATCTTTAAAGTTTTGATAATGCTGCTCGGCAAGCACGGTCGTGGGCACTAAAACTGCCACCTGATAGCCATCATTAGAGGCCACGAAAGCTGCACGCAGGGCAACCTCAGTTTTACCAAAGCCCACATCGCCACAAATAAGTCTATCCATGGGCTTGCCAGAGCTTAGATCATTTAAAGTCGCCTCAATAGCATTTTGTTGATCTAAAGTGGTCTCATACTTAAAGCCTGCACAAAAACTCTCTAAGGCATTATTATCAATTGCAAACTTAATGCCCTCACGGCTTGCTCTTTTGGCATTTAAATCTAAAAGCTCGGCTGCCACATCGCGCACTCTTTTAATTGCTTTACTCTTTTTGTGCGCCCACAGATCTGAGCCTAACCTTGATAATTCAGGATTTTCCGATCCTGCATAACGGGCTACGCGATTTAAAGCGGTAATCGGGATATTTAAAAGATCACCATTTTGATATTCAATGGCTAAAAACTCACCTTTAACGCCATTTATGGTTAAGGTTCTCAATCCCTTATAAAGGCCTATGCCATGATCGATATGCACCACCGCTTGCCCTGGAGTTAATTGGGCTAAGTTTTGGATCATCGCCTCAGCACTTATTTGGCCTTGACGCTTTCTTCTCTGCCTTACAACCGCAAAGCCTAAGATCTCCGTTTCCGTTAAAAAGCATAAGTTATCTTCTGCAAAAATCACGCCTTCATCAAAGGGAGCTACCGTCATCATTAAAGGATCTTCACTTTGTTGGAAATCCAAAATTGAGGAGGCAACTTTAAGTTGAAACTTATCTTTTAAACTTTGCGGGATAATTTCTTTTAAAGATTGGCGACGGCCTTCAGAGATGGCAGAAATTAACACGCGCCCGCCTTGTTTGATAAAGCCTTCCACAAAATTACAAAAGGCTAAACTTGCATTTTTCTCATGCACATTAAAGGCAATGGGCGGGATACTTTGCGTCTTAAGATTAGAGCACAAGCGCTTTTTAAGCTCGCTATCATCTAAAGCGCGGGAGAGTAAATTTACTCCTGCATAATTGCTTAAATTATCAAGAAGCTCTTTGGGCGATAAAAATAAGCGATAGACATTAAGCGGTGGATGATCGGCATTACCTTCAAAAGAGGCTTTTCTTTGATGGGCGGTTTTATCAAAACTCTCGGCCTCTTTTTGGGTTTCAATAGTGGAGATGACCTTTAAATTTTCAGTGAAATACTCAAAAAGGGTGGAGGTTTTATTAAAGAAAAGCGGTAGGTAATACTCAATACCTGAGGGAATAGCACCTTTTGAAACCGATTGATAAATTACATGATTTTGCAAAGATACGACATTAAAAGCTGAGCGATAGGCACTTCTAAAATTGGCAATAGCCTCACTGTCAAAAGGAAATTCGTGGGCGGGGAGGAGCTTTAATTCACTTACCTTATGCTCTGAGCGTTGGGTGTCTAAGTTAAAGCTTGCAATGCTGTCGATTTCATCGTCAAAAAAGTCAATGCGATAGGGCCTTTGAGATCCCATCGGGAAAATATCTAAAAGACTTCCTCTTACGGCAAACTCGCCATGGGAGAGCACTTGCTCAACCTTAGTATAGCCTGCATTGATAAATAAGTTTTGCAAGTTTTCAAGATTTAGTACCTGTCCTTTATTTAAATACAAAGCGTTTTTTACCATAAACTCAGTGGGGCACAACCTTTGCATGAGGGCTGTTATCGGACAGAGAATTAAGGCATGTTTTAAAGTTGGAATTTTAGCTAAAAGCTCAAGGCGCTGTGAGATTAAATCTTGATGCGGGGAGAGCACATCATAAGGTAGGGTTTCATAATCTGGGAAAATGTAGATCTCAGGGTTTAAAGTTAGGTAATAAAGTTGCTCTTTAAGTTTTAAAGACTCTAAATTATCCTTGGTGATAACTAAAATGACCTCATCTTGATGATTAAAAAAGATGGAGGCAATCGCCGCACTCATGGATAGGCCTTGGACATGGCCTAGGGTTTTTACTTGTTTGGAGTTATTAAATTTAAGTTTTGGAAAAAGGCTTTGCATGTAGAACCTATGCGTCAAAGTGAAGTAAAATAAAGCTTTGCTTATTTTAGGTCTTTTACAGCTTTAGTCAATTAAGCAAAGATAAGACTTAAGGCGCTAAAGCATAAAATATTTGGAGGTACAAATGGAAGATTTTTTAGAGCAGTTAGCAGATCTTAATTTATCCTAAATCCGGTAACTAGTTATAGATTACCGGCTTAATTTCTACCCTCCCCTTCTATTATATCTCTGTTATACAT
>CALXNU010000075.1 GCA_944389835.1 uncultured Succinivibrionaceae bacterium | reverse complement strand
ATGTGTCACATTATAACATTGAGTCCGCTTGACCCATCATCTAAAGATAATGGGATTGCGCGGACATTTATTTCAAACAAAGTTTTTAAATTTTGATTCATCGTGCGATAGCGATTTTGGCAAATCACAGCTAAAAGCTTGTGCTTTTTCTTTGCAAGCGCAATCATTTGCTCGCATTCAAAGACTGACTTTGCCATCGGTTTTTCAACTATCACATGCAAGCCATGTTCTAAAGCTTTTAAAGTCATAGCACAATGCAAATCAGGTGCAGTACAAATCGTGACCGCTTGCACTAAATTACTCTCTACAAGCTTATCAAAGTCATCAAAGATCGGAACCTTAAGGTTAAGCTCTTGTGCAAGATCGTGTGCTTTATCAAGATGGCGGTTATACAAAGCACAAATTTCACACTCTTCAATATCTTTTAAAGCCAAGGCCTCCACTTTACCTATCGCGCCACAACCTATAACTGCAATCTTAACCTTTTCCATAACCTCACCTTATTTTGCTTAAAACCTAAAATTATTGTAGAAGATCTAAAAAAGAAGATTAGATATAATTTTTTAAAAACAAAAAAGAGGCAGTAGGATGTGCTGCCTCTTAAAAGATTGTCAACGCTTGAGGGTTTGCGTCAAGAAGTCTTACCAAATAATCCGCACAGCTTCAGTGCCACAAGTTAAATGCTCATTTTCCTTGTCTAAAATTACCTCAACATCAGGCATTGAAAAGACCACCGGACAATATGCTTGCTCATCTTTAAAATAAGAAGGATCAACTAAAGTTAAAAGATCGCCTTTTTTAATTGCTTGATACTTTTCAACCTGAGTTTTAAAAGCATCCTTCATCTTTGAGCTACTTAAACCTACGTGTATTAAGATCTCCAAACCATCATCACGTCTTACCATATAAGAGTGACCAGTTGGAAAAGTTGCAATTACAATCCCATCAATAGGAGATCTTAACTCTTTACCATCAAACTTAATGGCAAAACCTTTACCTAAAGCTCCACTTGCAAAAAGCTTATCTGAAACCTGATTTAAGTTAACTAAGGTGCCACTTATAGGTAAGGTAATATTTTCTCTTTTCATGTCTATCTCCATTTTCCTAAATTAAGCTTGAGCTGCATAGGCCAATTGCTTGCGACGAAGCTCTAAAGTATCGGTCATTTCCTGACGGATACTATCTAAGTGATAGAAGGAAATGGCGATCATAATGCCCACACAAATCACAACTGGTAACCATAAGAAGCACACTTCAATTGAGAATAAAGACTCAGGAGTTTGCTTGGCGTTAGCAACGTAACCGCCCATCTTCATGATAAGACCCATAGCCAAAGCAGCCACACCCATACCAAACTTCACAAAGAAGCCTTGCATAGCGGCAATCATGCCTGAGATAGCACGGTTTTTCTTATACTCTGAGTAATCAATCACATCAGGCTGAATTGCAAAGGTCACACCAAAGATACCGTACATACCAATACCTGTTATGGTTAAGCTTAAAATTAAGGCTACAGGACTGTTAGAGAAGGCCCAGCAAATTAAATCACCTACGATATAAGTTAAGGCGAAAATATACATAAGCTTTCTTTGGGTAAACATCTGTTGCAACTTAGGTAAAACTAAGAGAATTGGTAAACCTGAAAGCACACCAAAGAAACCTACAAAGGTTAACCAATCGGTTCTATCTAAGTTATAAGTAAAATAGTAAATAGCAGATGAATTGCGGATCACAAACAAGCCAAAATATAAGAAGTTTAAAACTACAATTACCCAAACTTGTGAAGTAATAGCCTTAAAATCCTCACGGATGTTGCTCTTCTCCTCAAGCTTTACAGCAGGTGGTACCACTTCTTTAGTCTGAGAGAAGGTAAAGAAGAAAATAAACATTGCCATGACACCATACATAGTCATAGTAATGAAAAAGCCGCGCTTAGTATCACCTTGACCAAAGAACTCAACTAAAGGAGAGGTAATAGTCATTACCACAGCGGTACCTAAAAGAGCGAAAATCATACGAGAGGCTACTAACTTATTGCGCTCATCAACATTTGAGGTAAGTCTTGGCACAATAGTATTTAAAGGAATATTAACCACCGTATAAGCACAGCACAAAAGAATATAGGTGATATAAGCATAGACAATCTTACCGGTTTCCCCCATGTCTGGCACAAAGAAAGTCATGGCAGTAAAGATTGCAAAGAATGGTGCACCAATTACAAAGTATGGACGACCTTGTCCCCAGCGAGTATGAGTTCTATCTACGATAAGACCCATAATAGTATCAGTTACCGCATCTAAAAGTCTGGTGTAAAGCAACATTGCGCCAACAACTGCTGCAGTAAGACCCATACAATCGGTATAGAAGAACATAAGGTAGGAGGCCATGGTGCCAAAGACTAAATTACAGGCAAAATCACCGCTGCCATAACCTACACGTTTTAACCACTTATTTTCCATAAATATACTCCCTATGCCCAAAGAAGGGCCTTGCGCCCTTCTTAATTCATGGATACTCTAAGTTCTTAGAAACAGGTAAATGCGCCGTCGACTACGACATCAGAGCCAGTAGTAAATGAACTACCATCACAGGCAAGATATAAGGTCACAGTCTGTAATTCCTCAGGCTCACCTAAACGATGCATTGGAGCCATCTCATTCCAGGTGTTGATTAATGGAATTAAGGTTGGACTTGCCTTAACTAATTCAGTGCCGATATAGCCTGGGCTAATTGAATTTACGCGAATGCCATATTGAGCCCATTCAATGGCCAAAGACTTAGTAAGCATAATGACACCAGCTTTAGAGGCGTTATAAGCACATTGTGGTTGTGGTACATTGACGATGTGAGCTGACATGGAAGCGGTATTGATAATAGAGCCTTTAATACCCTTCTTAATCATGTAATTGCCAGCGGCTTGTGCTGAGAGGAAGACACCGGTTAAATTAATGTTGATAACCTTTGACCAGTGCTCATAAGTCATATCCTTTGCAGGCTCATTAATGCAAATACCAGCATTGCAGAAAGCAACATGTAAAGCACCAAACTTCTCATCAATAAAGTTAATTAAAGCTTCTACACTCTTAGGATCAGTTACATCACACTTAAAGGCTACAGCTTGAACACCTTCATTTGCGGCAAGTTCATTGGCAGTCTTAGTTGCCTCATCAATATCTAAATCGGCGATTACGATATTCGCACCAGCTTGAGCAAAACCTGTTGCTACAGC
This sequence comes from uncultured Succinivibrionaceae bacterium, assembly GCA_944389835.1. Classification (GTDB taxonomy): domain Bacteria; phylum Pseudomonadota; class Gammaproteobacteria; order Enterobacterales; family Succinivibrionaceae; genus Avisuccinivibrio_A. Next base: position 8,610 of record CALXNU010000075.1, on the reverse strand, counting down.
CTTACCAATACCACGAGCACCACCAGTAATAAAAGCAACCTTACCTTGCAAACTAAACTTTTCTAAAACTTTCATAATGACTCCTTTATGCCTATACATACTTATCTTTCATAAAACCACTTTAATAAAATGGTTTTCATAAAGTATGAACACAGTTTATACTTCTTTTTAACTTTTGCAAGATGCTTTTATAAAAGTCACTTTATAAAAGTCGTTTTATGTTTCTTTTTCTAATATAGATCACAAAAATTTTGGGGTATGTAAGACTTTTGTAAAAAATAAATGCTAGACTTTAGTAAAGTAACTTTAAAAAATTAGGAGCAACAAAGTGAACGACGATAGCAAAATTATTAAGCAAAAGAATTATCAAAAAATTTATCGTTTATTTTTTGAGAATAATTTGTTATCAAAGCCGCAGATTGCCGAAAAGCTCAATTTAAGTTTGCCTACCGTAACTTCCAATATCACCACTTTAATTAAGGAAGGTTTAATCACTAAAGGAGAAAATTTAAACTCAGAAGGCGGGCGTCCTGCCTTAGGCTATACCTTAAACCTGAAGGCGAAAATTGCCTTTGCCGTGGAGATTAAATTCAATCAAGTACGTTGTGCCATAGTAGATCTTATGGGGAATATGAGTGATCTTGCAGAGTATGCGCTACCTTGCAATGATTCTCACAATTACCTTAAAAATTTCTGCCAAATTGTTAAAAGCTATCTTGCTAATTTCTCTTATACAAAAGAGAGTGTCTTAGGTATTGGCATTAGTGTGCAAGCTTTAGTAAATGGGGAAGGCACTCGCATGATCTATTCTATGATCCTCCCCTTAATTTCTCTGCACGCTGAAGATTTAACCCGTGAATTTGGCTATAAAGTAAGACTTTGCCACGATGTAGAGTGCGCAGCCTTGCGGGAGCTTTGGGCAAATTCCGAACTTCAAGATGCTTTTTATTTATCTATTGGCGAACATCTAGGTGGAGCTTTAATTTATCGACACAGCATTGAGCATGGCAAAAAAGGTTTTGCAGGAGCAATTGAGCATATTGAAATAGGTAATGAAGGGCGGCAATGTTATTGTGGCAGAAAAGATTGTCTTGAAACTTATTGCTCAATTTCAGCTTTGTTATCGCCACGAGAGAAAATCAAAGAATTCTTTAATATCTTACGTTGCTCAAATGAGCTAAGTGAAGAGCATACTCGCTGGCATAATTACCTAAATTATCTTGCTAAAGGTCTTTATATCGTTTATCTAACCTTAGAGCGCGATATTATCTTAGGAGGTGATTTAGCCCCTTACATCAATGAAAATGATATTAATATCTTAGAAGATCTGATTATAAAACGCAGTTCCTTCCCTCTTGAGCGCGGCTTTATTAAAAAAGCGACAGTATTAAACAATGCAGCTTTAATTGGGGCTGGAATGTTCTTTATCAAAGATGCGCGCAATGAAATGCAATCTCTTTTGTAGAAAATTTGGGCTTGACAGAGTAGGTATAATGGAAAAACCACATTTTTAAGAGGATCGTGAATGGCTGTTCAAGAACATTTTGAAGGCTTTGATGCCGAACCTGAAGAGAGAAGTCGTTCTGCACAAAAGCGCGAAGCTCAAGAAATTCGCAAACTTGCAGAAAAAATTGCAGATTTAGGCGATCTTAGCTTTAAGCAATTAAACTTCCCTGATGATTTAATTAAAGAATCTTTAATGGTAGCAAGATCTCTTAAAATTAATTCTGATGAAAGACGCCGTCAACTTCAATATGTTGCAAAACTTCTGCGCAATGAAGATTTAGACGATCTAAGATCGCAAATCAACAGTTTGGGCGCAACTCCTAAAGCTGATCTCAATGCGCTTAAACTTGAAAATTTAAGAGAAAATATGATCTTAGGTGGCATAAAAGTCATCAATGAGTTTTGCTCTTTAATTCAAGATACTGACAGAAATAAACTTCGCAATCTGGTGAAAAAAGCCCAAGAAGAATTAAAAGAAGAGCGTGTAGATCGTCCTGCCGCCCGCACCTTATTTAAATTATTAAAAGCAGAAGTTAAGCGCTCAGGCGTTGAATTACCTTCAAGCCTGTGCGCTAAAAAAGAAGATAATTAAGCTTTAGGCAACATTAGTACCACCTACAGTTAGGGAATCAACTTTAACTGTAGGCTGTCCAATTCCTACCGGTACTGACTGACCTGCTTTTCCACAAGCGCCAATACCTTTATCAAATTCAAGATCCGATCCCACCATGGAAACCTTACCCATAGTCTCAGGACCATTGCCAATTAAGGTAGCTCCCTTAACTGGAGTGGTGATCTTTCCGTCTTCAATTAAATAAGCTTCAGATGCAGAAAACACAAAACGACCTGAGGTAATATCGACTTGACCACCTGCAAAATTTACCGCATAAAGTCCTTTTTTAACTGAAGAGATAATCTCATCTTTACTAAATTGACCTGGCATTAAATAAGTATTGGTCATACGAGGCAATGGTAAATAACTATAGCTTTCACGACGACCATTTCCACTAGGCTTCGTGCCCATTAACATCGCATTTTGCCTATCTTGCATATAGCCTTTTAAAATGCCATTTTCAATTAAGATATTTTGCTGCCCGCAAGTGCCTTCATCATCAATACTCAAAGAGCCACGACGATTTTTAATTGAACCATCATCAATAACTGTACAAGCACTTGAGGCTACCTTTTGCCCAATTTTGCCTGTAAAAGCAGAAGATCCGGTACGATTAAAATCACCTTCTAAACCATGACCTACAGCCTCATGGACTAAAACTCCAGGCCATCCTGCACCTAAGACCACCTCCATAGTGCCTGCCGGGGCTTCGATGGCTTGCATATTAACCTGAGCCATCCTAACGGCCTCAAAAGCGAGGTCATAGACTTTTTTCTCAGTAATTAGATCACCAAATAACAGTGCACCACCACAAGAGGCATTACCGTACTCGCGACGCTCGCCATCTTGCATAATCACTGTCACGGACAATTGCACAATAGGTTTTACATCCGCACAAAGCTTACCTTCAGTGGTTGCAATAAGTTTAATACTGTGCTCACCGCGCAAACTTGCCATCACTTGCACGACTCTTTTATCTAAAGAGCGCGCAACTTGATCAAGCCTCTCTAAAATTAAAACTTTTTGCTCTCTTGGATAAAGCTCAATTGGATTGTCACCCACATATAAAGCTTGAGTATCCTTATAATGCAAAATATGCTCTCTTTGACACTCATGTCCTGAAGTGATACACCTTGCAGCCTTACAAGCGTCAAGAAGTGATTTTTCATCAATGATATCTGAGTAGGCAAAACCGGTTTTTTCACCTACAACCGCACGAACTCCAACTCCTCGCTCTATATCGTAAGATCCGCCTTTAACAATGCCTTCTTCAAGAGAGAAACTCTCTGAAATTACTCTTTGAAAGAACAGATCACCAAAATCAATCTTTCTTGAAGCAAGAGTATTTAAAGCTCTTGCTAAAACGTTTTCATCTAAACCTTGATCATCTAATAAAGCGCGTTTTGCTTGAGTAAGTGCATCCATATTAATCGTGTACCTTTACTGTTTGAGGATAAAGACCATGAAGGGCTAATAATTCGCGAGTCTGCGAGGCTGGAAGTCCCACAACTGAAGATACTGAGCCATTTACTTTTTCGATAAGCATCGCTGCTATACCTTGTACGGCATAAGATCCAGACTTATCAGCACTTTCACCTGAGTCCACATAAACTTGGGCTAAAGCCTCACTTACGTGAGCAAAAGTCACATCAGTTATAGTACAAATCTGTGAGACTGCCTCGCCTTTAATGACACAAACTGCAGTGTAAACCTGATGAGTTCTGCCTGAAAGCTTTAAAATCATGGCCTTAGCATCTTCACGATCTTTGGGCTTGCCTAAAATTTCATTGTCTATTACGACAATGGTATCTGCACCTAAAACTACAGCATCTGAATGCAAAGCGGCTACTTTTTGCGCTTTGGATCTTGAAAGACGCATTACTAAATCACGGGGGCTTTCCCCAACTTTAATGCTCTCATCAATATCTGCGACCTCAACAGTAAATTCAAGGCCCATATTGCGTAAAAATTCTTTTCGCCTAGGAGATCCTGAGGCTAAGATTAACTTTGGCATTCTCTAATCATCCTTCTTTTCGCCAGCTGGAGCTACTGAAAAACTGTTACATAAAATAGCACAGAAAAAAGCCATTGCAGGCCACAGCGCACCCGTAGTTAAGGTCTGTCCTATAAAATTAACCTCATAGACCGTCTGCCCTATGATATGACCTACCCAAAAACCTAACACTTGGCCTAAGAAATTAACTAAGCCTATGATAATTAGCTGTTGCCATTTGGCAAATAAGGCAAAACGTCTAAATTGTGAGACGATTAAGTAAATTTGAAGAGCATAACTTAGGGCATTTAACCCCAAAGGTGCACCTGACATCAGATCTACTAATAAACCACAAAGCCAAGCAATCTCAAGATTAATCCTTTTTGGATCATAGACTGAGAAAAAGATTAAAACTAAAGAGAGTAAATCTGGCCGATATGGTGCAATTACCTCAGGTAAACGAAAGATCTCAAAGATCAAACAAATAAACATTAAAGGTAAAAAAAGCACAAAAGTTGAATGCTTTTGATCAGTATTTGACTGAGCGCTCATTGTGCCTCCTCACCTGATGCAGGTTCATTAGTAGTTTGAGTTTGACGCGCACGTGAACTTGACATGGAATCAATTAAATTTCTAATTCTCTCTTCACGTAAAATTACCTTACTGTCAGTGCGTTTTTTAGGCTCCACATAGCGATCACCGTTTGAGAGAGTGCGATCGTACCAAAACATCAGCACATAGCGCATCCTATCAAAATCAACTAGAGGTTTGGCTTTTACATCTGCAAAAGGTTGGGTTTCAGAGAAACCTACTGAGGTTACAATTGCCACTGGATATCCTTCAGGATAAACATCACCTAAACCTGAGGTTACTAATAAATCACCTTCTTGAATATCAGTTGAGCGTGGCACATTACTTATTTCAAGCTCATCGTGTGAACCAGTACCAGTTACAATCGCGCGAATTTGATTGCGAGAATCAATAACTGGGATTGACGAGCTTGGATCATTGAGCAAAAGTACGCGACTAAAAGAGTGATTGACCTCAATTACCTGGCCTACTAAGCCTTCATCGGTAATAACTGGCATTCCCTCATATACATTTGAGGAAGATCCTCTATTGACGACTACTCTTTGCAAATACGGGTTAGTATCTACATCAACCACTTCAGCAAACATGCGACGTGAGGTTTCATGAAGAGGTGAATTTAAAAGACGACGCATTGCTGCATTTTCTTGCTCAATAGAGCGCAAACGCAACAAATCTGCACGCTGCAAGTAATTTTCTGATGATAAACGCTCATTCTCCTCAATTAATTCACTGCGGCTTTTAAATTCTGAAGAAACCACTCTTGAAACTGATCTTGGAGAATCTGCAAATACCATCACTGGATATAAAGCCGACTCAAGATAATAACGAAAATCACTTAGTACTTTTAGACGCAAATCGGCCACCAACATGATGACCGAAAGTGCAAAAATCAAAGCAAAGCGAAAATTAATGAGCAGGCTTGGAGTCTCAGGTTTTTTCAAACTCGCGTCCTCAAAAAAGGTCGCTTAGCGACCTTTTTCCTGTTAATCAAAAATTTCGTTATCTTGAGCATCGTACATATCAAGAGCCTTTCCTCCACCACGTGCAACACAGGTTAGAGGATCATCGGCTACAATCACTGGAATACCAGTCTCCTCACGCAGTAACTTATCAAGATTATGCAATAAAGCACCACCACCTGATAACATCATGCCGCGCTCGGCAATATCGGCTGCAAGCTCTGGAGGTGATTTTTCCAAAGCTACTCTTACCGCACTTACAATGCCCTTAATCGGATCTGAAAGAGCCTCTAAGATTTCATTTGAATTTAAGGTGAAAGAACGTGGTACACCTTCAACCACACTACGTCCTCTAACCTCTTTTTCGTGCATTTCTTGCTCAGCATAAGCAGAGCCAATTTCAATCTTAATGTGCTCAGCTGTAGTTTCACCAATCTCATAACGCTTAGTATTACGTACATAATCAATGATGGCTCTATCAAATCTATCACCACCAATTCTAACTGAGCTTGAGTAAACCACACCGTTTAAAGAAATAATTGCAACCTCAGTAGTACCACCACCGATATCAACAATCATCGAACCTGCAGGTTCTGAGACTGGTAATCCTGCACCAATTGCAGCGGCCATAGGCTCTGTAATTAAAAATACCTCAGAGGCACCAGCACCTTCAACAGATTCACGAATAGCTCTTCTCTCAACTTGAGTTGCACCACAAGGCACACAAACTAACACTCTAGGAGAAGGCTTAAATGGGAAAAAGTGAGAACCAACGAGTACCTTTTCAATAAAGTACTGCAACATTTTCTCGGTGTATTGGAAGTCAGCGATCACACCATCCTTCATTGGGCGGATCACTTCAATATTGTCAGGATTACGACCGAGCATTCTCTTAGCGGCCTTACCTACAGCATCTACTTTACGCTGTGCGCCACCATTTTTGTCCAAACGCACTGCCACCACAGATGGCTCGTTAAGGACAATGCCCTTGTTCTTTACATATACAAGTGTATTAGCAGTTCCCAAGTCAATTGAGAGATCATTTGAGAACATGCCACGAAGCTTCTTAAACATTGGCTTTTGCCTAAATAACGAAGTTTTAATTCTAAGCTCTAGGCAAGAAAAGCCTAGGCCATAAAAATCAGCGACAAGTATAACACAGCTGCCCGATCAAAACCCTAATTACATCGCGAAAGTCGTGTATAATTTTGCTATGTGATTAATTTTTATATTAATCGAGCTAGCACCTCTTTTAAAAGAGGTGCTTTAAATCCTAAAATGGGATTTCGTCGTTCATGCTATTGCGAACTTGTGGCTCTTGATCATCTCCATCTTGAACATCTGGTGCTTTATTGAAATTCTCATCAGCATCATATGCATCATCAGGCATTCCTGGATCATCTAAACCTTGACCATAAGCTGCTCCAAAGTTGTTTTGAAGACCGCCTGATTGCATACCAGGGGCTGGAGCATTTAAAGAATTACCATAAGATGGTTGGCTCATTGCACCATAAGAGTTTTGATTGCCATATTGTGGATTAGCGTAAGCTACTCGTGGTTGATAATTACCCTGATTTGCCCCACTTCTATATGGATTGCCTTGAGGTAAAGCACTAGATGCACTAGCTCTGGTACCAAGCATCTGCATCTCATCGGCGACAATCTCAGTTACACTGCGCTTTTGGCCTTGCTTATCCATAAAAGAGCGGGTACGAAGTTTTCCTTCTACGTAAATTTGTGATCCTTTATGTAAATACTGCTTTGCGATGTCAGCTAATTTTCCCCACATTACTACACGATGCCATTCTGCATACTCAGTAGTCTCTCCAGTATCAATATTACGGCGAACTTCATTAGTTACCATGGAAATATTTGTGACGCTGCATCCGCTGTGAGTGGTTCTGCATAATGGTTCGTCACCTAAATTTCCAATAAGAATAACTTTATTAACTCCACGGGCCATAATTTATGTCCTTTAAAAATAAAATGTTAATAATTCCTGCAACTCGTATCTAAAAATTTTCAGCAAGTTGTCAGCCGTCGTCTGCCAGGCAGTTTACTGCCTGGAGGTTTAATTGTTTTAACACTCTAATGATATCAAAACCTAATCAAAGATATTTTTAATTATGAAAAATTTAGATAAAACGCACGTTTTCTTGCTGAAATAATCTATATTTTCTACAAATATCACGTTATTAGCAGGAAAAATTTTCCTGCTAGAGTTAAAAATAAGCTTAAAGAGAAGTTAAAACTGGATTGTTAACATAATCATATAGTCTTTTAACCTCACTTGGCTTTAGCGTATCAACCATTTGCGGGCGCTTTAAATCTAAAAGAGCAATCTTTTTGACTTGCTCATCTGTCAAGTGAACCTTTAAAGCCCCAAAGTTATCAAGCATTCTTTCACGATGTACAGACTTTGGAATTACCGCTACATTTCTTTGCAAATTCCAACTTAAAATTACCTGAGCTACGCTACAGTTTTGCTCTTTGGCAATTTCAACTAAAGTGGGATTGGTAAACATGCCATTAAAGCCTTCAGCAAAAGGAGCCCAGGCCTGAGGTTGCACATCTAATTCTTTCATAATCTCAAGCTCATCCTCTCTTTGGTAAAAAGGATGTAACTCAATTTGATTAAGCTGTGGTTTTACCTTAGCGCTATAGCAAAGATCCATAAGTCTATCGGGCAAAAAGTTACTTACGCCAATGGCTCGCACTTTACCTTGAGCATAAAACTCCTCTAAAGCCCGCCATGAGCCATAATAATCACCAAAGGGCATATGAATTAAATACAAATCAAGATAATCAGTCCCAAGTTTTTCTAAAGTCTCATTAAAAGCCTGCTTAGTTTTCTCATAGCCCATTTGATGGATCCTAAATCCGGTAACTAGTTATAGATTACCGGCTTAATTTCTACCCTCCCCTTCTATTATATCTCTGTTATACAT
>CALXNU010000074.1 GCA_944389835.1 uncultured Succinivibrionaceae bacterium | reverse complement strand
TTGTGTATTAAATAAAAAGCATAATACAGATCAAAATACTTATCACAGTATTTTACAAGATCTAAAAGATTATTATGATGGCTATTCTTTTGACAGAGAATGCTTAACCCATGTTTATAATCCTTGGTCAATTTTAAATTTCTTAACAAGTCCCAACGATGATTTTGGTTCTTATTGGTTAGATACAGGTGGTGCTCAGCCATCACTTCTTTTAAAGTATTTAGAAAGTACGGATAAGAAAAATCTCACCGAAGCTAAACTTAAAGATTATCTTAATTTAAATATCACTAAAAGAACCTTGCTTGAAGATTTATCACCAAGACTTTCAAGTCTTGAAGAAGAGGATTTCCCAATATTGCCTATTCTCTATCAGGCAGGTTACTTTACAATTAAAAAAGGCAATGGCAGGGTTTTACGCTTAGGTATTCCAAATTTAGAGGTAAGAGAGGCTTTTGCCAAAATTATCATTCAAAAATTAACTCAATATTCTGATATTGATGGTTTTAAGAGTGCCTATGAAAATACGTTTTTAGGCGCTTTAAAAAATAAAGATCTAGATAAATTAAAACAAGTCTTTAATTTGATTATCAATATCTATTCGTACAGAAGTTTATTGCGCTTTGATGAGTATTTGTTTAGAGATGTCTTTTTGTTTGCAAGTCTTCTTTTAAATATTGTCATAGAGCCTCATAAACCTCAAAAAGACCCCTTTGGGGCAGAGATTGAGGTGCAAAGAGAAGTTGAAAACTCCTATGGCAGGATTGATTTGTATCTAAAGTATGAAAAATATATCTACGCCTTTGAGTTTAAAGTTGCAACAAGCGAGAGTGAGGCTGAAATTAATAGAAAATTTAATGAGGCGGTAGCACAAATTCATGACAATCATTATGGAGAAATGCTTGAGGGGCTAATTGAAAATCGTAAGGTAGTTGCTCTTGCCTGTGTGATTGTCAATCAAAAAAGAGCTGATGAGGTAAAGCCTTTGCATAAGGTGGTAAAGCTTGAGCAGGTGCCAATTAAAATTAATTAAGCTTTAAGAATTTTGCGCTTAATTTAGGTTACGAAGCTTAGAACCATTAAGAATGTGCAAATCTTTTTGCCCTAAAAGAGCGCAAAAGAAGTTTTTAGGAGTATACTTAGCGCGGTTTTACTTTTGCTTACTTAAAAAAGCCTGAGAGTCATCGGCGATGTAAGTTAAAAGTAAGGTACTTAACACTTTTGAAATTTTGAGGACCTAAAAGGTGCGCAGTAGGCACCGTAACAGGTTTTAATTATGCCAAAAATCACTCTTCCAAATGGCGCGATCAAAGAGTTCGATCACGCAGTCTCCATTTTAGAAATTGCTCAAAACATTGGCCCTGGTTTAGCCCGTTCTTGCGTGGCAGGTTACATTGATGGTGTAGCCCATGATGCTTGCGATTTAGTCGATCATGATGCCAAAGTTGAGATTATCACTCCAAAAGATGATTTAGGTGTGGAGATCATTCGCCACTCCTGTGCTCACCTTTTAGGCCATGCAATTAAGGAATTATGGCCTGAGACTAAGATGGCCATCGGTCCGGTGATTGAAAAGGGCTTCTATTATGATGTCGATTTAGATCATAAGTTAACCCAAGAAGATTTAGAAGCTTTAGACAAGCGTATGCATGAGCTTGCTAAGACCGATTATCAGGTAGTCAAGGAAGTTGTTGATTGGCAAAAAGCTTATGATGTTTTCACTCAAAGAGATGAGCCATATAAGAAGCTTATCTTAGAGGAAAATATTGATAAAAACGATCATCCAGCTTTATATCATCACTTAGAGTACACCGATATGTGCCGTGGTCCTCACGTTCCACACATGTCATTTTGTACTAACTTCAAGTTAACCCACTTTGCAGGCGCTTATTGGCGTGGCGATTCTAAGAATAAGATGCTCCAACGCATCTATGGTACTGCATGGGCTACTAAAGAAGAATTACAAGCTTACCTTAAAAAGCGTGAAGAGGCAGCCAAGCGCGATCACCGCATGTTAGGTAAGAAGCTTGATTTATTCCACTTCCAACAAGAAGCTCCAGGTTTGGTGTTCTGGCACAACGATGGTTGGACTGTCTATCGTGAGATTGAAAACTTCATGCGTGGCATGTTACATAAGTACCACTACATTGAAGTTAAGACTCCACAGATCATGGATAGAGTGTTGTGGGAGAGATCAGGTCACTGGGATAAATATGCTGAAAACATGTTCACCACCTCATCTGAGAATCGTGACTATGCAATTAAGCCTATGAACTGCCCAGGCGCAATTCAGATCTTCAATAGCCGCACAAGATCCTATCGTGACTTACCAATTCGCATGGCTGAGTTTGGTAACTGCCACAGAAATGAGCCTTCAGGATCATTACATGGTTTACTTCGTGTCCGTGGCTTTGAGCAAGATGATGCTCACATCTTCTGTACTGAAGAGCAGATCATGGAAGAAGTAAGCGATTGTATCGCCATGGTTTATGACGTCTACAATGCTTTTGGTTTCCACAATGTAGATGTTAAGCTTTCAACTCGTCCTGAAAAGCGTATTGGTTCAGATGAGATTTGGGATAAGGCTGAGGATGACTTAAAGATTGCTTTAGAGCAAAACAATCTTAAGTACGAGTTACAACCAGGTGAAGGTGCTTTCTACGGTCCTAAGATTGAGTTCACCTTACACGACTCTTTAGATAGAGCCTGGCAGTGCGGTACTGTACAGTTAGACTTCTCCTTACCAGCCCGTCTTGATGCTCACTATATAGGTGAGGATAATCAAGAGCACACCCCAGTTATGATCCACCGTGCAATGTTAGGTTCCATTGAAAGATTCTTAGGTGTTTTAACCGAAGAGTTTGCAGGTTCTTTCCCAACTTGGCTTGCCCCAGTTCAGGCTGTGGTTATGAGCATTACTGACAGACAAGCCGATTATGCTAAGAGCATTGAAAAGCGCTTAGATGAGGAAGGCATTCGCGTAAGATCAGATCTTCGCAACGATAAGGTCGGCTTTAAAGTTCGTGAGCACACTTTAATGCATGTTCCTTATATGTTGGTCTGTGGCGATCGTGAGGCAGAAAATGGTACTGTCGCTGTGCGCACCAGAAAGGGGAATGATTTAGGGGTTATGAGTGTCGAAGACTTGATCAAGATGATTAAATCCGATATCATATCGCGCAATCTTGTCCCACTTGGAGATCAAGAGAAAAAGGATTAATTATTCTGTCTAAACTTATTTTTTGTTGAGGAGCTTATCATTAACAACGCCAAGAAAACCGGAAAAGTGCCACCGCGCAACCGGGTAAATGGAGACATCAGATGCCGTGAAGTGCGTCTTTTGGATCAGGACAATGAGTTAGTTGGTGTGATGCCAACAGCTGACGCTCTGCGTATGGCCGAGGAGGCTGGCGTAGATTTGGTGGAAATCAGTCCAAATGCTGAACCACCGGTTTGTCGTCTCATTGAGTATGGCAAGTACCTCTACGAAAAGAGCAAAGATCAGAAAAAGAAAAAACAAAAGGTAGTTCAGGTTAAGGAAATTAAATTCCGTCCTGGTACCGACGAGGGTGACTATCAGGTGAAACTGCGCAACCTGGTGCGTTTCCTCGAAGAAGGCAACAAGGCAAAAGTTACTTTGCGCTTCCGCGGTCGCGAGATGGCACATCAACACTTAGGCCTTGATGTCTTAAAGCGCGTAGAGAACGATCTCTGCGTGGAAAAGGGCATTGCCACTGTAGAGTCTGCCTCCCGTGTGGAAGGAAGACAAGCTACGATGGTTTTAGCCCCTAAAAAGAAGCAGTAGAAAAGAGGGTTACAAGTCCAAGCAATTGGCCCCTTAATCACTTTGTTATTACAATGCGGAGTTTATAAATGGCTCGTAAAGTCAAGGTCAAAATGAAGACCGATAGAGGCGTTGCCAAGCGCTTCAAGAAAACCGGTAGCGGTCACTACAAGTGCCGTCACCAGAACTTACGTCACATCCTCACTAAGAAGACTCGTAAGCGTAAGCGTTCACTTCGTAAGATGACCTACGTTCACACTTCTAATCTGCGCGCCATTATGCGCCAGTTGCCTTACGCATAAGGGAGGATAGAAAATGGCTAGAGTTAAGCGTGGTGTTACTGCTCGTGCACGTCACAAGAGAGTTTTAAAGGCTGCTCGTGGTTACTACGGTGCCCGTTCACGTACTTATCGCGTTGCCGTCCAGGCCGTGACTAAGGCTGGTCAATATGCATATCGTGATCGTCGCCAAAAGAAGCGTCAATTCCGTGAGCTTTGGATCGTTCGTATCAATGCCGCTGCTCGTCAGCACGATTTAAGCTACTCTAAGTTTATGTATGGCTTAAAGAAGGCTGGTATCGTCATTGATCGTAAGATGCTCTCTGAGCTTGCTATCACTGATAAGGCAACCTTCAAGCTTATCGCTGATAAGGCACGTGCTGCTTTAGAGGCTTAATAAGCTTAGGACTTAAAAGTTTATATTTAGAGCAGAAGCTCTAAAGAAACTAAGAACGGTAGACCTCAAGGTTTATCGTTCTTTGTTTTTTTATAAATAAAACTTTTTTAGATTTAATCTCAAAATTATTAAAACTTTAAAAACTTCTAAACAAATTTTAGGATTTTTATCAGTAAGTTGTTTTCCAAAAAATGGAGTCTCTTTTCTTTTCTATTTCTTTACTGAAAAAATAATTCTTTTTTAGAATTTAGAAAAAATGTGATCTACCTCCGGTATAATCGTAAGTAACCTGGTAATTGCGAGGTCTTTTATATGATCACTTTTCAAAAATTAACAGATCTAGGCGTGTTCGTGGCAACCGGCTACATCTGTGCTGGTACCGCGATTGCAGTTTTAGGCGGTATTCCTCTTTTTACAACTTACTTTGAAAGTACTTTTCTTTTAGTTTCCGTATTTATCTTAGGCGTAGTGTTAGTCGCAGGTATCCTTGGGATCTTGATTATGCACTATGCAGTAAGAAAAGTAGGTGCTAAGCAAGTTTTCGAGCAAGATATTTTAGTCTACATCATCGGCATGTTATTTATGGCTTTAACTTTAAATAAAGCGATGTTTTTAGTAGGCCTTTTTATCTCATCTATGGCTTTACCGGTGTTTTTCTATGAGAATTTCACCCGTCAGGTTAAAGTCGCTCGCGGTGGTGGCTCAAAAGTCTTAGCCTTAGCAGGCTGGGCCTTAGGACCTGCAATTTGCTTTTTAGCCTTGGTAATTTTCCAAGATTATGGCATGTTAACGGCAAGAATTATTTTCGCACACTTTATTGTGTTAGGCTTTTGGGTCTGGGTTAAGCGCTTAGACACTCACGAGCAATATGCTGATGCTCCAACCTTACTTCTTCATAATTTACCTTGGGAAGAAAAAACATCTGAAGATACAAAAGATAATGTAAGTGAAAATAAAAGCTCTCAAGAGGCTAATGTAGCAACTAAGGAGAGTACTGCAAGCGATAAGGCTCAAGATGAAGCTTTGGTAAAGGAAGAGACAAAAGCAACTTCTCAAGATGCAAGTGAGGCAAAGGAAGATGCAAGCTCTAAAGGATCTTCAAAGGACGATAAAGATCCTAAAAAAGATCAAGATACTCCTTTAGGCATTTAACTTACACTTTAGGTTTTATATGAGTAAAGTTGCAATTTTTTTAAGTGCCTTATTAGGCATGATGCTTCCGCAAGCAGTTTTAGCAGAAGAACTTTTTACTAAAGTTACCTTCTATGGCATTCGCTATGAGATGATCATCTTTGCCTTGATGCTAGTTGGGGTGGCAATTTTCTATAATGCTACCCGTCAAGTGGCAATAATAGGTCTTTTGGCGCTGTGCTTTTTTAAATATGAGTTTACCGAGGGCTTTTCGGTTATCACCAAACTTTTTGGCTTTGTAAATGAGCAAGGTGAATTTGTTAAAGGTTCGTGGAATACTTATTTTAACTTGATCTTAATGTTACCAGGCTTCTCAGTTTTAGCCGACATCTTTGAAAGATCACGTTTCCCATCCATCTTACCTAAGTATTTACCATCTAATATGTTAGCGGGGGTGGTATTACTGTTATTCGTCTTTATCATAAGCTCCTTCTTAGATAATATTGCCGCAGCACTAATTGGTTGCTCCCTTGCCGCTGCCGTCTTTGGTGGTAAGGTGCACATCGGTTTTGCAGCTGCCATCTGCGCGGCCTCTAATGCAGGAGGTGCAGGATCGGTGGTAGGTGATACGACAACGACCTTAATTTGGATTTATGGTAAAGATCCTTTAGTTTTAGCTCATGCCTTCCTACCAGCTTTTGTGGCTGTGGTAATTGTTGCTTTCTTTGCCGCACGTGCTCAGCATCATTATGCACCTGCCGTACCTGCGCCAACTGAAAGTATTAAGGTTGATAAAAAGGCTCTTTTATCCGTATTTTTAATCTTAATTTTTGCCATTTTCTTCAACTATTTCCTTGAGTTACCAGGTGTTGGTATTTGGCTTGCAATTTTAATTAGTATGTTCTTTACTAAGGTTAAATTGCAAGTGGTGAAAACTGCCTATGATAGTACCGTCTTCTTGGTAGCTTTAGTCTTCTGCGCAGAGTTAGTACCAATTGATGCCGTTCCAGATGCCTCAATCCTCTCTACCATGGCAATTGGCTTCGTCTCGGCAGTGTTTAACAATATTCCATTAACGCAATTGTGCTTAATTAAAGGCGGTTACGATTGGCCATTAATCTCTTATGCTGTAGGTTTTGGTGGTTCTATGGTGTGGTTTGGCTCCTCAGCAGGTGTGGCAGTTTGTGGCGTCTTCCCGAAAGCTCGAAGCTTCATGAACTGGTTGCGCTATGGTTGGTATATCCCATTGGCCTTCTTAATAGGTTTTGCCGTCTACCTCTTAGTTTTAGGTTGGGACCCAATGAAGGGCAATCCTCCAGATCAGATGCCAGAGCCTGTAACTTATTCTGAGGCTATTGGTAACGTACAAGTAGGCCATGACAATGGTGAGGCACAAGCTAATCCTCAAGAATAGAAAATAGTTTAAATCTAAAAAAAGGCCCTCCTTAGGAGGGCTTTTTAGATCCTATTGTGAGCAAAATTTAAGCTTTAGACCCTAAAGATGCAAAAAGCCCTTATTTTTTAAAATTAGGAGTAAAAAACTAGGTTAAGGCGTGGAGGAAGTTTTTTTAAATAATTTGGGGGCCTAAGCCCCCTTCTTTTTTCTTTCTTTTTTAGTATCTTTTTACTTTTTGCGTCTTTGCATGGCTTTTACTTGACGCAAGGTCTTGCCTACATAAATTTGACGCGGACGGCCAATTCTAGACTCTGGCATCTCCTGCATCTCAGTCCAGTGGGCAATCCAGCCTACGGTTCTTGCTAAGGCGAAGATCACCGTAAACATAGAAGTTGGAATGCCAATGGCATTTAAGATAATACCTGAATAGAAGTCCACGTTTGGATAGAGATTGCGCTCAATGAAGTATTCATCGGAAAGGGCAATCTTCTCAAGCTCAGTTGCCACATCTAAGATTGGGTGATCTTTGATATGTAACTCATTTAATACTTCATGGCAAGTCTCACGCATGACCACAGCACGTGGATCATAGGCCTTATAAACTCTATGACCAAAGCCTGAAAGTCTAAACGGATCATTCTTATCTTTAGCTCTTGCAATAAACTCAGGGATCCTATCAATGGAGCCTATTTGCTCAAGCATTCTCAAGCAAGCTTCATTAGCACCACCGTGTGCAGGCCCCCACAATGAGGCGATACCAGCTGCAATACAAGCATATGGATTGGCACCTGATGATCCTGCAAGACGCACTGATGAGGTTGAGGCGTTTTGCTCGTGATCGGCGTGTAAGATAAAGATCTTATCCATAGCCCTTTCAATGACCGGATTTACTTTGTAATCCTCACAAGGGGTGGCAAACATCATATGTAAGAAGTTGCCTGCATAGGAAAGATCGTTCTTTGGATAGACAAATGGATGACCAATTGAGTACTTATAAGCCATAGCTGCCAAAGTTGGCATCTTAGCAATTAAGCGAATGGCAGTTTTTTCACGATGCTCAGGATCATAAATATCTAAGTTGTCGTGATAGAAGGCAGAAAGTGCTCCTGCAATACCACACATAATGGCCATCGGGTGAGAGTCACGGCGGAATGCTTTAAACAAAGAGGTAATTTGTTCGTGGATTAAGGTGTGGTGTTTTACTTCATATTCAAAGTGCTCATATTGCTCTTTAGTAGGTAAATCACCCTTTAAAAGTAGGTAGCAGGTTTGCAAATAATTAGCTTTATTTGCAAGCTGATCTATTGGATAACCACGGTAGAGCAGAACACCTTTAGGACCATCGATAAAAGTAATACGAGAACTGCAGGCGGCAGTTGACACAAAACCTGGATCGTAGGTGAAATAGCCCTGTTTACCGAGGGCGCGGATGTCGATTACCTCAGGACCCATGGTGCCTTTTAACACTGGCAACTGAATTGGATCATGTCCTGGGATAGTTAAGGTCGCGTATTTAACAAGTTCTGGATTTACTTCTTGCATTCAAAGGCCCCCTTTTTTGCTTTGAGATTTACTATAACCCTTTTTACCGGTATTGCAAAACATCTTGACTCTGATTTGTTTGTTTAAAGCCAAATTAGGCGTGTAGAAAGCCTTAAAACGTAAAGTTTAGGGCTTGGATCATTAAGGCTCTTACTTGCTAAAAGCAAGTGTTTAAGCGCTTTTGCTTAAAGTTTTGCTAAGGGAGGTCACAGTTTTTAAAAGTTTGTGCGCAAAATAAGTGCAAAAGAGTATTTTTGGTGCAAAGCAAAAACTGCACTTCCAAAAGAGTGCAAGAGTTAAGTTCTAAGTGGTGCAAGTGCCTTGTCAAAAGGGAGGCTTAAAGCTAAGATGGGTGAGGTTTTTTTAAGTTGTGAATGTCCATGGAACAGAGAATTCTTTTAACAGAGTGCACTGACGCGACAGGCTTAATTGCTAAGGTCACCGGGGTGTGCTTTAAGTATCAATACAATATTGTCCATCAAGATCAGTTTGCCTCAGAAGATAAGCGCTTTTTCATGCGCTCAGTGTTAGAAGGTAACTTTGAGAATAAAGATAATTTCTTATCTGAGGTAAGAAGCCTTTTACCGCAAGGGGCAAAGGTTAGATTAAACGATCAAAAAAGACGTCGTTTGGCAGTTTTAGTGACCAAAGAGGCCCATTGCTTAGGTGATCTTTTAATTAAAGCCTACTCAGGGGCTTTAAATGCCGATATCGTGATGGTGGCGGGTAATTACAATACCCTTGAGGATTTAGCTGCCAAGTTTAATGTGCCATTTCACTTAGTCTCACACGAGGGAATAAGTCGTGAAGAGCAAGAGGAGAGAATGTGCAAGCTTTTAGATGAATACAATCCAGATTATATTGTGCTTGCCAAATACATGAGAATTCTCTCACCTAAGATGGTCTCACACTTTCCTTTAGGTAAGTTAATTAATATCCATCACTCCTTCTTGCCAGCCTTTATTGGAGCAAAACCCTATCAACAAGCCTTTGATAGGGGCGTGAAGATTATTGGAGCTACTGCGCACTTTGTCACCGATAATTTAGATGAAGGTCCAATTATTGAGCAGGATGTTATCAAGGTAAATCATCGCTATAGCGCAGAGACCATGGCCAAAGCCGGGCGTGATGTGGAAAGATTAGTTTTAATGCGTGCTTTAAATAAGATCTTAGATGATAAGGTTTTCATTCACGGCAATAAAACCGTAGTCTTTTAAAAAAAGTGGGGCCACAAGGCCCCTTTTTTATGGGGCAAGACGTGAGATGTCCCAAGAGCCATCAACTTGTCTTTGATACATAAATCTATCATGCAAGCGATTTTCTCTTCCTTGCCAGAACTCAACTGAATCAAAGGTTACTCTAAAGCCACCCCAAAACTCAGGTAATGGTACCTCGCCATTTTTAAATTTTGCTTTAAGCTCCATGAATTTGGACTCTAAAGCGGAGCGAGCGCTAATTCTTGAGGATTGATGTGAGGCCCATGCACCAATTTGGGAGTCTCGTGGGCGGGAATGGAAATATTTTAAGACCTCAGGGATGGAAAGTTTTTTAGCAGTGCCAGTAAAAATTACCTGCCGCTCTAAAAAATACCATGGAAAAAGCATCGAAACCTTAGGATTATCAGCAATATCATGGGCTTTTCTTGATCCTAGGTTGGTAAAAAAGACTAAGCTTTTATCATCATAATTTTTAAGGAGCACCATTCTTGAGTGAGGTTGCCCTTCTTTATTAACGGTTGAAACTACCACCGCATTAGGATCATACAATCCTGCGTCTATGGCGTTTTTTAACCATTTTTCAAATAGTTCTATAGGCTCTTTAGTAAGATCGTCTCTGTCAAGACCGCCTTTTGTATAATTTCTTCTTAAATCAGCAACATTGATCATCTTCAAAAAACCGCGAATTTGCCAACTTATCTTAAGTTTGTGGCTTTATACTAAAAATTTAGATGCTAAAATATAGCACAATTGTGAAGTCTCTAAACAAGATATTGAGACGGTGCTTTTCTTTTGTCTCTTGGTACAGAAGAGAGCGTTTTCTAGGGTTTTTTCGTAAGTTAGGTTAAAAAATGGCTAATTTTACCACTGCACTTGTTATTAATTGTGGCAGTACTTCTGTTAAGTTTGCAATTATCGATCCAAAAGATGGTCATGTTTATTTAAGTGGTTTAGCTGAGGCTTTAGGTTTACCTGAGGCTGAAATTTCCTGGCGTTTTGGTGATGGTGACAAGCAAAAGGCTTCAATTTCAGGTTCAGATCACGAACAGGCTTTAGTTTATTTAGTAAAGAATATCTTAGCTCCACATCCTGAGTTATTAGAGTCTATTATCGCTTGCGGTCATAGAATTGTGCACGGTGGTGAGTTCTATTCACAGCCAACTTTAATTGACGATGAAGTTGTAGCCAATATTGAAAAGGTTATTCCTTTTGCTCCATTACACAATCCAGCTCACCTTTTAGGTATTAAAGCTGCTCGCAACAACTTCCCAAATATTCCACACGTGGCTGTTTTTGATACTGCTTTCCATCAGACCATGCCACCTGAGGCTTATCGTTTTGCTATTCCTGAGGAATACTATCGTGAGATCGGTATTCGCCGTTACGGTGCCCACGGTACCTCTCACATGTACTTATCACAACAGGCCGCTTTATATTTAGGTAAAGATTTAAAAGACACTAACGTCATTACCTGCCACTTAGGCGGTGGTGCTTCAGTTTGTGCCGTAAAGGGTGGCAAGTGCATGGATACCTCAATGGGCTTAACTCCATTAGATGGTTTGATCATGGCAACTCGTACCGGCTCTATTGATGCTTCAGTAGTGTTCTTCTTATGTGATCGTTTAGGCAAGACCCCAGAGGAAGTCAAAGAGATCTTCAATAAGAAGTCAGGTCTTTTAGCCCTCTCTGGCGTTTCCTCTGATATGCGCCCAATTTGTGAGGGTTATGAGCACGGTGATGAGAGATGCACTTTAGCTATGGATGCTTTCTGCTATCGTTTAGCTAAGTTCATCGCCTCTTACTATGTACCATTAGGCCATGTAGATGCTATCGTCTTCTCAGGCGGTATTGGTGAGAACTGCTGGGAAGCCCGTAAGATCACCTGCGAGATGTTAAAAGAGAGCTTTGGCACTGTCTTAGATGAAGAGGTCAATGTTAAGGCTTTAGCTCGTTTAGGCTTTAAGGGTGGTTTAATTTCCAAGCCTGAGTCTAAGATCAAGGTCTTAATGATCCCAACTAACGAAGAGTTAGTAATTGCCAGATCTGCTGTAGAGTTTGTGAAGTAAGACTTCAAAATTCACTAAAATCAAGGTACTATTAAGTACCGCATTAGAACCCCGTATTCTTGCGGGGTTTGTTAGTGTGCGCGGCATGCACGCAATCCAATGGGTGAAAGTCCCTGGACCAGCTGTACAGAGCAAGGTCGAAGTCCAA
>CALXNU010000073.1 GCA_944389835.1 uncultured Succinivibrionaceae bacterium | reverse complement strand
GTGTGCTCCACGAGCTGACTTCAAAAGAAGTCGCGCAGTAAGGAAGCTCCCACCTCTTAGGTGGGAGAGTGGTCACAGTACAAGTATATTTTGTAGGATAAGGCATAAGAGATGTTGCGAAACCTCAAAGAAGAGGCCACTACTTTAACTAAGTGGTTAGTATCTATTCCCTCAATTTCCGGAACTCGTGGTGAGAGTATTGCCATTCGTGCCATTTACGATGGTTTAACCGAGTTCCCCTACTTTAGGGCCTATCCTGACAACCTTCATTATGTAAGCCACGAAGATCAGAAAAATAGCTCCATCATAGGCCTTGTAAAAGCCTACGATAAGACACAAGATACGATTATTATTCTCTGCCATGTCGACACGCAAGGCACTGAAAACTTCGGCAATTTAAAAAGCTTTGCCTGCAAAGAAAGTGAGCTTCGAGAGAAGTTAAGCAATTTAAGCTTAAAGCGCGATATTATTGAAAGCTTAGATGATGAGCATAATTTATTTGGCTTAGGTATTTTTGAGTGCAAAGCGGTCACGGGAAGTGTAATTGCCATGATCCGCGAGTTCTCAGATAACACCATGGTCTTAGACTTTAATTTAATCTTTTTGTGTTTATCAAGAACTAATATCGACCATGAAGGCATTAAAGCCGTACAAAGCTATTTAGATCCCATAATTACCGCAGAAAACTTAAATCCCCTGCTTGCAATTTCCTTTATCCCGGCGCAAAAAGAAACCTCCGATGAGGATTTATTACATCTTTACAGCGCCCAATTAGGACTTGTAGAGCCCTCCTTTTTTATCTTAGGTAAGGGGACAAACTTTGGGACACCTTTTAATGGCTTTAGCCCAACTTTAATTGCCTCCTCAATTATAAGAAAGTTGGAGTTAAACCCGGAGGCTTTGCGTGATCTATCAGATCATGTGCTAACCCCAAGTTTTGCCCATATTTTCTCGCGCAATCAAAATGCCCAAGTCACACCCGATGCCGTGCAAATAAGCTTTAATTTGCCTTTTTTAAACTTAGATTTGCGCGATCTAACCGAAAGATTAAAAGAAATTGCCGCTGAGGCCATTGAAGATTGCTCTGAGCTTTGTGATGAAAGAGAGAGTTTACATCATTATTTAAAGGGTCATAATTTCCTCCCGCAAATCAAAGATGCAGAGGTTATATCCTATCAAGACCTTTTTGACAGAGCCGAAGCTAATTACCGGGGCAATTTAAATGCGGCTATAACCGCACTTTTGGAAAAATGCCGCGTTGAGGGCTTATCCTTTAGGGAAATGTGTTTTTGCATTATTGAGCGTTTAAATGAGCTCTCCCATTTACCGCGCCCCTCCGTAGTAGTCTTTTTAGGTCACACCTTTATCCCCTGCGCCAAGCTTCGCACTCAAGATAAGAAAGATCGCGAAATTATCATGTGCCTTGAAAAGGCCGCCGTGAAATTAGGGCAAATTACCGGTAAAAGACCTAGTATCGTCAAAGCCTGCGCCCCACTTGATGCCAATTTCTTACGCCCGGTGGGAGTGGATAATGCCTTGCGTACCCTAAGTGTGGAATGCCCAGTCTCCGATCATAACTTCTACAGTTTCAACTGCCCGGCTGTAACCTTAGGCATTCCAGGCGATGATTTAGGCTACCCTACCGAGCGCGTCAATGATCTGGTCTTTGATTATATTTGCACCTTTGTCCCAGCGATGATGGATTCTTTATCTATTTTGCGCGGCAGAAAGAGTGAAGATAAGGAAACCCTAGCCTCTCAAGATAAAGAGAGCGAAAATAAGACTCAAGAAAGCTTAGCTCAAGATAAAGTAAGCCCACCTCAAGAAAGTGAAAGTAAAGACACACCTTCTTTAGAGCAAAAAGAGAAGGGTAAAGCTTTAGAGGACAATACTGCCTCTTCAAATGAGAAGAGTGCTGAGAATTCCCCGCAAGATCCGCAACCTGAAGAAGAAAAGAGTGAGAGTTTAGAGGACAAGGCCTCAGAGGTTTTAGAAAACACCACCACTAAAGCTTTGTATGTTGAAGAAAAGCCTCAGATGATTGAGGAGAAAAAGGAGAGAATTTAGCTTTTTATGGCCACCTTTTTTAGTGCGCAAGTAGGTCTAAAAATACTCCCCGGTGATCCTACCGGGCAGGTTGAGGTTGAAAAGCTTACCGCCTTGTTTAACAGCCGCTCTTCAACCTATAAATTCTTCTTTTGCCTAAGTCTCTTGGATGTCATAGATGAAGGCAAAGATCGAGAAAAGCTCTCTTTAATCTTACTTAAAATTTTAGCTAAAGCTTGGTATCCACTTATTAAATTTAATTTATCCTTTGGTACGTGGGATAGCTTAAAAGAGATGGTCGCAAAGCTTCAAGACGACCCCCTTATAAAAAGCCAAGGATTTAACTTTGAAAGCTTAAGTGAGCAAAAGCTTTATCAATATTTAACTAAAATCTACTCTGCCCATCCCCTGTTAATTAAAGAGCTTAAAACCTTAAATCGCTATGTACCAACTCGCTTTTTATCCCCCTGGATTGGTCAAAACTCAAATTTAGCCTATGACATCTTTTACGATAATGCCCTGTACGGTCTTTTTGCCACGCCCCATGATCCGATCTTAAACTATGAGGTAGTGATAAATCCCAATTATCTTTTGTATTTAAGAGCCCACAGTAAGCTTATTCGCAACTATACCTTCTATCTTTTAACCACCTTTTTAGAAAAGCAAAACCCGCAGGTGCCAAATATTGCCTTAAAGTTAATCCACCCGCAAAGCCGTGAGTCACTTACCAAGGAGACTAATTTCTTTAAAGAATTTATTGAAAATTGCAAAGATTTTACGTGCATTTATACTAAACAAAAACTTTTAAGTCAGGATAAGTTTGCCTTAGATCATTTTATCCCCTGGTCTTTTTGCTTTAGCAATACCATTTGGAATTTAACCCCTATTGATGTAAGTACCAATAGTCAAAAGTCAGATTATTTACCCTCTCTTGAGGAATATTTAGATCCTTTGTGTGAGCAGCATTATGATCTTTTTCACTATCACTTAGAGAAAAAGCATTTAGATTTAAAAGCTACCAGTAAATTTTCCAAATTTGTCGATGATTATTTACAATTAGGATTAAGTATTGAGGATTTGGCAAGTTTAAATAAACTAGACTTTGCCAAATGTTTAAATGATCATTTAGCCCCTGCCTATCAGGTGGCTAAAAATCATGGCTTTAAAATTTGGACTAAACCTATCAAGGTGGAATATGTCAGAGCTTAATTGTCCTTTTTGCACGGTTGACGCAAAGAAAATTCTCTTTGAAAATGATCTTGCTTTAGCTTTTTTTGATGCCTTTCCCGTAAGTTTGGGACATACCTTAATTGTCCCCAAACGCCATGTCGCATCCTTTTTTGAGTTAAGTAAAAAAGAGCGGGAGGCCATCGACTCACTTATCTTTCAAGTGCAAGATTATTTGAATTTTACATTCAAGCCCGATGGTTTTAACCTTGGGGTCAATATAGGAGAGGCTGCAGGTCAGAGCGTGATGCACGTGCATGTGCATGTAATCCCCCGCTTTAGAGGGGACATGGCAAACCCCAAAGGCGGGGTTAGGGGCGTAATTCCAGACAAGCAAAAATACTAAGCATTATAAAAATTTGGGATTTAAGGCCGCGAGGGTATAGATGGCCTCACAAGAGGCTCTATCTAAAGACTCTAGCGTGCCTAAGGTGCCTTCTTCATTTAAAGGCAAGAGATCACAAATTTTGGGGATGTCAGCCGGTGTGAGATTTAAATCTTTAAAGGTGGTTGGAAGACCAAACTCTTGCATGAGCGCATACCAGGCGACAATACCATCTTGAGCGGTGCGCTTTAGATCTTCAAAATACAAAGGCACCCCTAAAACTTCATTGGCAAATTGAGCAAGGCGCATATATGCATTGGGCAGAATAAATCTCAAATACGCAGGCATAATCAATGACAGCACATTGCCATAAGGTTTGTCGCGATAGTCAGAGAGTGCATATTCAAGCTTATTGGCACAAAAGTCCGCGTGCATTGAAGAGGAGATGATCCCCTCAAAGGTCATCATCTCAGCCCACATAAGATCAGATCTTGCATCATAATCGCTTGGATCATTTAAGCTTCGGCGTAGCGCATCAATAATGGATACCATAAGAGAGCCCATGATCTTCATCACCGCCTGTGAGCCTTTAGGGGCTAAAAGATAGCGAGCCATAATATGACAGAGCATGGAAACTGCCCCATTAGCGGTAGCTTTAGGCGAGAGTGAGAAGGTAAGTTTGGGGTTTAAAAGGCAAAAGCTTGGGACTAAAAGCTCAGATTGTAAAATACGCCGCACTCTTTTGCCATCTTCATTATCATTAGTTAAAACTGCAAGTTGTGAGCACTCAGAGCCCGATCCTAAAAAGGTTAAGATAACACCTAGCGCAATCGCCCGATGCATGGTCTTTTTGCCAAGGAAAAGATCCCAAACATCACCTTGCAAATACATGCCACCGGCAATGGCTTTAGCACTGTCAATAACCGAGCCTCCGCCTACAGCTAAAATAAAGTCAATGCGATGCTCTTCACACAAGGCAATGCCCGCTCTTACGGTATCAACACGCGGATTTGAAATCACGCCGCCTAATTCAAAATGCTCAAGGCCAGCCCGATCTAAAGATCTACTAATTCTCTCTAAAACGCCGCTTCGCGGGGCATATTTTCGCCCATAGATGACTAGGACACTGCGACAGCCTTTAAGGCGGATTAATTGTCCACAATTATCTTCAGCATTGCGACTTAAGACAAAATCAGTCTTTTTAAAAAACTCTAGCTCTTGCATATCAAAATCCCCAAACCATAAGGGCGATTTTGTCACATTTTTGTAAAAATTAAAACTTAAAAAGGTAAAAACATCACCTTGAGCTTAAAAACTCAAGCGCCTAATTTTTAGCTTATTTATCATAATGTTGTGATTATTTTTCGGACTTTTTTGCAAATTTTAAAAATAATCCTTTTCTTTTATAATTTTTTCTTTATCATACGCATCTAATTAATTCCCCAAGTGTTGAGCATGGGGCTTGTTTTCACTCTCTTAACTTTTAATCTCAAGGAGATAAACGAGTGGAAAATACTCCTTTAACTGGAGAGTCCAAGACTTCCTCCCCTGAGGCACGTAAGAATGCTCACCTTCCTGGTGAGTTACCAGGCCAAAAGCCAAGTCCAGAGGCCCAAAACCGTCGCCCAATTTTAGAAATTAAAGCCTTAAATAAGCAATTTGATAATTTTACGGCAGTAAATAACGTCGACCTTACCTTATATGAAGGTGAGATCTTCGCCCTCTTAGGCTCCTCTGGTTGCGGTAAATCAACCTTACTTAGAATGCTCGCCGGTTTTGAAAAGCCAACTTCAGGCAGCATCCTCTTAGATGGTAAGGAATTAACTGGTATTCCGCCTTATAAGCGCCCGGTGAATATGATGTTCCAGTCATATGCCCTTTTCCCGTATATGACCGTAAAGCAAAATATCGCCTTTGGCCTTAAGCAATCTAAACTGCCTTCAAAGTTAATTGAAGAGCGTGTCGATAAGATGTTGCACTTAGTGCACATGGAAGAGTATATCGACAGAAAGCCTTATCAATTATCAGGCGGTCAAAGACAGCGTGTAGCCCTTGCAAGATCACTTGCCAAGGAGCCTAGGGTTTTGCTTTTAGACGAGCCAATGGGTGCTTTAGATAAAAAGCTTCGTGAGCAAATGCGCCTTGAGTTAGTAGATATTATTAACTCGGTGGGAGTAACTTGCCTTATGGTAACCCACGATCAAGAAGAGGCTATGACCATGGCCGATCGTATTGCCATTATGGATAAGGGTGACTTTATTCAAATTGGCGGTCCGCGTGAGATTTACGAGAACCCAAATTGCCGCTTCTGTGCAGAATTTATTGGCTCTGTTAATATCTTTGATTGCCATTTGCTGTCATCTAATGCTCAACAATCT
The DNA here is from genome assembly GCA_944389835.1 of uncultured Succinivibrionaceae bacterium. GTDB lineage: Bacteria > Pseudomonadota > Gammaproteobacteria > Enterobacterales > Succinivibrionaceae > Avisuccinivibrio_A. The sequence continues at coordinate 6,166 of CALXNU010000073.1, read as the reverse complement.
TTAATTAAAGCCACTGACTTTAATAATTTAATTGAGCTTTCGCACGATATAGATTTAGCAGATGGTATGCCACTTACCATTGCGCTTCGTCCTGAGAAGGTCTACATCTCCCACAAAAAGCCTTTAGAAGAGACTAATTGGTGTGAAGGCGTGGTAGAGAACATTGCCTATTTAGGCGATATTTCAATTTACTACGTAAGATTAACCGACGGGCGTATTGTCTCCTCGACTTTACCTAATGTCGACAGATTTAAGGAAGGACTTCCAACTTGGGATGATCATGTGTATTTATCCTGGGATCCTGAGTCCTGCATTGCTTTGACCTTCTAACAAAGGAGCAAGCTTAATGTCTACGGGCTTTTCATCAAATATGACTTTTATTCGCCGCTCTTTTCAAAGGCAGAATAAAGTTATCAAGGAAGCAAAGCATGACAATACCTGGCGCGATTATGCTTTAATTTTCGTGCCTTATTTGTGGATGATCTTATTCTTCCTTCTGCCCTTTTTAATTATTTTTAAGATCTCACTGTCGGTAACTGAGATTGCCATTCCTCCTTATTCACCCTTGGTGACTTTTGAGGAAGGAGCGATGCAGATTATTTTGCATCTTGAAAATTACACCTCAATTTTTACCGATCCTGATGGGACTTATATTAGATCCTATTTAAAATCCCTACAGGTAGCAGGACTTTCCACTATCTTTTGCCTGTTAATTGGTTTTCCAATTGCCTGGGCATTAGCAACCGCCAAGCCTGCGCTTCGCAATGTGATGTTTATGCTTATTATCATGCCAAGCTGGACTTCACTTGTCGTTAGAATTTACGCCTGGATGACCATTATGAAAAAAGATGGTCTTATAAACGACTGTCTTATGGCCTTAGGGATCATCGACAGCCCCATTCAAATGCTGCAAACTGACTTTGCAGTTTATGTGGGTATTGTCTACTGTTATTTACCTTATATGGTCTTACCCCTTTTCTCTTCCTTAATGAAGGTTGATTACTCCTTAATTGAAGCGGCCTATGACTTAGGGTGCCGCCCGGTTAAGACCTTCTTTAACACCCTCATTCCACAAACTAAAAGTGGTATTGTGGCAGGATCGATGCTCGTTTTCATTCCTGCCCTAGGTGAGTACGTGATCCCAGAGTTATTAGGTGGTAAGAGCTCCATCTTAATAGGTAGGATCCTCTGGCAAGAGTTCTTTAACAATCGCGATTGGCCACTTGCAAGTGCTGTTGCCATTACGATGTTAATGATCTTAGTTATCCCAATTATTCTCTTCTATAAAGTAGAGCGTCGCGAGCAGGAGAAGATCAATGCAGGGAAATAAGAAGATCTTACGCGCCATTATCATTGCGCTGGCATTAGTCTTTTTGTATTTGCCCATTGCAACCTTAGTGGTGTACTCCTTTAATGAGTCTAAGATGGTTACCATCTGGACGGAGTTCTCATTGCGTTGGTATGTCACCCTCTTCCACAATGAGGCGATAATCAAAGCGGTGGTAATTTCACTTACCATTGCCTTCTTTACAGCTTGCGCCTCGGTGGTAATTGGCACGCTCGCCGCCTTCGTGTTAGTGAGAGTGACATCCTTTAGAGGTGAAAGTGCCTTCGTGCTATTTATCACCGCTCCAATGGTCTTACCTGAGGTGGTAACAGGTTTAGCGCTGTTACTTTTATTTGTAACTTTAGGTGAGTTTATTCCGATCTTCGCAGATCGAGGCATGTTTGCCATTTGGATTGCGCACGTGACCTTCTGTGCCTCCTATACCACGGTGGTAATTAGAAGCCGCTTCCGTGAGCTTGATATCTCAATTGAAGAGGCCGCCATGGATTTAGGTGCAGGTCCAATTAAGGTCTTCTTTGCTATCATTCTCCCGGCAATTATGCCAGCTGAAGTAGCAGCTTTCCTGTTATCCTTTACGATGTCCATGGATGATCTAGTAATTGCCTCCTTTGTGGCAGGTCCTGAGTCTACCACCTTACCGATGTTAATTTTCTCCTCGGTACGCCGTGGCCTCTCCCCGGAGATCAATGCCCTTGCATCCATCATTGTGCTCATTGTCTCAGTATGTACTTTCTTTGCTTGGCTTTCGATGGTAAGAAAGCAAAGACGGGTCGCATCTGATCTAGCAAAGGCGAAAAAGGAAGCCTTACTTGAGAAAAGAAAGCTTTTACGCGGGGCAAATCGCGCTTAACTAAGCTTAAATTGCCTCTTTACCACACAGGGAATAAAGCCTGTGTGGTATTCCTCTCAAATTCTTGCAAAGTGGCAAATTAACCTTCAAGACAGGCAAAGTTTCAAGGCTATACTACGCATTTACATGTAAGATTTCGCAAGATCAAGCCTCACTTTAGTAAGCTAAAACTTCTAATGCGCTTACATCTCATGTCCACAATGCCGCCATCAACTTAGAGCTAAAAGCTCGTTTCTTAATTCTTAAGCTATATTATAATGATCAAACAGTGCTAAAGAAGCTTTCATCCCAAAGCTTACGCGGCATGAGTTAAATTTTAAATAAACGACCCATAAAATCCCAGATTTTGACCAAAATGCGTAAAATTTAATTTACTTTTCCGTGCTTAAGTTTTTAAAGCTCAAAGCCGATATTCACTTTATAGGAAAAAGTTTTTAAGTTTAAAGGCGGTTGGTCATGCAATTTTTAGGAATTAACTTTAGTGCATTTAAATTAAGTCTTGAGTCTTTATGGGAGAGTATTGCACCGCACAAATCTCAAGCAGTAACCGCCATCCCTGAAATTGAACAGACTCAAAAAGAGCAAGATAATCTTGATACCTTTACTAAAAGTGAAGATCAAAGAGAGCTTAATGTTTTCTCCCATCAGCGTCATAAGGCTTTAAATTCCTTTAAAAATGGACTTACTCATGATGAAAGCGAGCATCTTATTATCGATTTGCCGGTAAAAGATGAGTCTTCTGCTACTAAACCCCAAAAAATTGAAAATCCACTTTTAGACACTTCAAATAAAGAAAGTACTAACACCAATCCTTTAGCTCAAGATGAAGAAGGTGAGGATCAGCAAAACACCTCAAGTGGTGAGATTAAAGATAAAGGGATAGATGGCAAGGAGCTTACCGATGAAGAGCAAAAGAAAGTCGATGAGATGAAAGATCGCCACGAGGAAGTGCAAACCCATGAGAATCTTCACAAAAGCGTAGGCGGTTCTTACGCCCAAGCACCATCATACACCTATGAGACCGGCCCTGATGGTAAACGCTATATTACAGACGGTGAAGTCTCAATTGATGTGAGCAAAGAAGATGATCCCCAAAAGACCATTGAAAAAATGCAAATTGTGCGTCGCGCTGCTTTAGCCCCTGCCGAGCCTTCCTCTGCAGATCGTCAAGTAGCCACGCAAGCTTCACAACTAGAAGCAGAGGCTAGAGCTGAGCTTGCTGAAGAAAATCAAGATAAATTAAACTCTACAAGTTCTACAAAAGAGAGTAATCACCAAAGTACTAGTGCCCAAGATCAAAGCTTAGAGCCTGATGAGGTGAATCCTAAACAGGATCTCTAAGCTTGAGCACTAATTTGTGCACCAAAGTTAAGCAAAACATTTTCCTATAGTGCGCTGTGTTATAATCTGCGAGGAATTTAAGGTTAAATGCACTATTTTTGTGCACAAGTCCCGGAGATTGTATGGAACCGTATTATGCCGGAGCGCTCTCTGTCGTTCCGCCAATTATTGCTGTGGTTTTAGCCCTATTAACTAAGGAAGTATTCTCCTCCTTAATTTTAGGTATTTTAACCGGCACTTTAATTTACACCGTAGGTATGGGATCTGACATGGTCGTAGTTAAGACCGTGGAAACAGCCTTTACCATGATGGTTAATAAAGTTGATTTTAATATCATTATCTTCTGCTCCCTTTTAGGATCACTAGTTTATGTGATCTCCATGGCAGGTGGCTCTAGAGCCTATGGGGCTTGGGCCTCCAAGAAGATTAAAGGCCGTAAATCAGCTTTACTTTCAACCTCTGCCTTAGGCGCTTTTATCTTCATCGACGATTACTTTAACTGCTTAACCGTAGGTACCGTCATGAGACCTGTAACAGATACTTACAAGATCTCAAGAAGTAAGCTTGCCTATATCATTGACTCCACTGCCGCCCCGGTATGTATCATTGCCCCAATTTCCTCTTGGGCTGCTGCCGTAGGTTCAAACTTAAAAGGCACCGGTGCTTTTGAGTCCGAGATGGGTGCATTTATTTCTACCATTCCTTGGAACTTCTATGCATTAGTCTGCATTGCGATGGTCATCTTAGTCGCCTTAGTCAATTTAGACTTTGGTCCTATGAGACGTGCTGAAATTGAAGCTGCCAAAGACAATGGTCAAAAGCAAGATGTACAAGAAGATAGCGATGATATTGTGATCCACGCTCAAGGTGGCGTATTAGATATGGTGATCCCAATTCTCTCCTTAATCTTGTTTGCTACTCTCTCCCTTTTATACTGTGGCGGTTATTTTGGTGATGATCCAGCCTACCACACCATTGGTGCAGCCTTTGGTAATACCTCAGCAGGTCCTGCTTTAGTCTTAGGCTCCTTTGCAGCTTTAGTCGTCGCCTTCGTACAATTTGTAGGCCGCAAGCTTTTATCCTTAAAAGTCTTTATGCAAGGCGTGTTAAAGGGTGTACAGGCCATGATCCCGGCTAATATGATCTTAGTTTTAGCTTGGTGTATCTCAGGCGTGTGCCGTGATCTGTTACAAACCCCAGTCTTTATTACCACCTTAGTGCAAAATGATGCCGGTGCTGTAGGTATCTTCTTACCTGCTATTATCTTTGTGATTGCAGGCTTTTTAAGCTTCTCAACCGGTACTGCATGGGGTACTTTTGGTATCTTAATTCCAATTGTGGTGCCATTAGCTCAAGCTGTCGATCCTGATGGTGCAATTGTGGTCATTACCCTCTCTGCAACCTTAGCAGGTTCAGTCTTTGGTGATCACTGCTCACCAATTTCAGATACCACCATCCTCTCCTCCGCAGGTGCAGGCTGTGTCCATATGGATCACGTGTCCACGCAATTGCCATACGCTTGCGTCGTAGCAGGTTCAGCCTTTATTGGCTACTTAGTGGCAGGCTTTACTGAATCTTTAGCTTTAAGCTTAATCTGCGCCTTTGGCGTCATGATTGGTGTCACCTCCTTCTTACACTTTAGAAATGTAAGATTAGATAAAAAGGCCCAAGCTACAGCTTAAAGAAAACCTTTTAGCATTCTCTACAAAGGAGCCTTTCAAGGCTCCTTTTCTTTGCTACTAAAATTATTGGGTAATTGAACGATTTTATTGAAAATTAAAATTTAGAAAATACACCTAAAGCTAATAAGCATCTATTCTTATTATGATCTTAAGGTAAAGATTTAAAATAAATCGCTATGACTTCCAGTTCTTGTCAAATAAAGAGTATGTGTTTTTTCATCAATTTCATATATTAATAACCAATCAGGTGCTATATGACATTCGCGACTTCCTCTGTAGTTTCCTGCAAGTGCATGATCGCGATATTTACTAGGTAATGCGTGACCAGAAACTAGTAATTTAATAATTTCAGACATTAATGACATATTATAGTTTCTCTTTTGCACGCATTTTAAATCCTTTTGAAATTTTGAGGAATATCGAATACTATACTTCATTAGAAAGAATCTCGGTTAACATTTGATCTACATCAGTATAAGTCTTACCAATAGATGGATCTGCTTTCATACGCTGCACCTCTTGAATTGCTTTTTTAGTTTCAGCATTTGGAATATCTGCGCTAATCTCAAAAGGGATGCGATTTTCTCTCACTGTTCTCTTGGCAAAGAGATTTATTGCAGCTGTCATTGTTAACCCCACATCAGCGCAAAAAGCTTCAAATTGCTTTTTCAGATCTGCGTCCATTCTGATGTTAACATTTGTTGTTGACATAGCGAATTCTCCTTAAAAACATATAGAATATTATACACGATGTAATGTAATTTATAGTCATTATGTTTACAAATTTAATAAAACTAAAAATAAAAGATTAAATTTCAACTTTAATTTAAGTTTTTTAAAATTAAGCTCAAAAGTTTACCTCTAAAACCTTTAACAATTTATGCCATTCATCTCCACCTTCTATAAGGTGGAGATGAATGGCATCAATCTTGACATTCCTAGTAT
>CALXNU010000072.1 GCA_944389835.1 uncultured Succinivibrionaceae bacterium | reverse complement strand
CATGCGGGAAACGGCGGCAGTGAGAAATGATTTATGAAATAAACAAAAGCATACAGTACTAGCGGTATGACCAAAAAGAATATCGGAATAATACAAGTTTTACGCAAATGCTCTAAATAAAATTCTAAGGTTATACCTTTAAATGTATGATCGATAAAATATGAAAAAGTCATGGCCTGCCTCTTCAAATTTCAAACATTAAGCAGTCAAAGCGTAATTTTATAAATATCTCTGCGATGTCCTATATTCAGCGCAATAATAATCAGACAATCATCGTTAATCTTAGTAATTACTCTATAATCCCCTATTCTATAGCGCCATAATCCTTGTAAATTGCCTTTTAGCGCTTTCCCTTGCAAACGAGGATTTTCACAATTATGCAAGTTTTTATCCAGCCAGCCGTAAATCAGTTTGCGTGTTGCCGGATCTAACTTTTTTAAATCCTTAATTGCCCGTTTTGAATATTCAAGATGGTATGCCAATTACTATAACCCCAAAATTTTGCCTGCATCCTCATGAGATACCGTTTCAGGATCTTTCAGATATTCTGCATAAGCCTCTTCCGCAATCTTGGCATCATACTCGTCCTCAATTTTTTCAAACAGAGCGCGCTTGAATGCTTCTGACAGCGAGATAGAGTGCATGTCGGCATAAGCTTGAGCCAATGATTTCTCAGCATCAGTTAAACGAATTGAAAAAGACATTTTAAATCTCCGATTAAAATCATCTTGTAGATGTAGTACATTGTATCACAATTAACGCTCTGCATTATTTTCTTTTTTATTTAACTGCTGTTTTTTGCGATGTATAGCCCATTTCTGTGCTTGACTTATGTGTCCCCTATAACTGCGTCATGATTTCCTGCAATAAAAATTTTGTGAGGATATGGAAGGTCGGTAAGCCACTCTAAAAAATCAATAGTTTCTTTTATGGTCCCTTGCATGGTGAAATCCCCTGAGTGCACGAGAATGTCAGCAGGTGGGAGATTTAAAAGCTTTCGATGTTGTCCGTGAGTATCAGAGAGGTGCAGGATCTTTAGCATTTAATCTTTAAAGTAAAAAGAAGACCTTAAGATCGCTCTTAAGGCCTTATCGTATTGCTTTTTTAAGTTTTTAGAACTTAATTTGACATCACATATTTCATAAACTCAAGCTTGGTCTTATCATCGCTTGAATTATAGAGGTTGATTAAATCACGAAGTCTGCCTTGAGGGCCTTGTACAGCACCACCTGAGGTTGAGGAGGTACGAAGATTTCCCTCTTGAGCTGAAGAGGTCATTGGGGCGGACATAGAAATCTTAGTTGGTGCACCGCCGCTTAAAATGCCGTTTCCTGCGGTGGCCTTAATAGTTGGAGCACCATAGGTGGTCATACCCATAGTTCTTTGGCTGCCTTGCACATAGGCTGGAGCGTAGAGGCGGTTTAAGGATAATAAGTCTTGGCGATAGTCACGTAAAATCGCAAAACCAGAATCGGAGGCTAAGATATAGTAGGAAGCCTTATCTTCAGTAATTTGCTTGCGATTGCTGTCGATAATATCGATTTTTTGAGTTCTAGAGTAAAGATCTGCTTCTTCAACAGAGCGTGGCTGATCATAGGTAAAGGTTAAGGTCTCATTGTCTTCAATATTCATAATATCAATGACGATAGGATCAGCGGCTTGTACCATGCGCTCGTTATCTTTAGTACCAAAGGTGCCTTCAAATAATAAAACGATTTGATGGCGGCCTGGCTCTAAGACGATAGATCTATCAGATCTTTGATAGTTAAAGTTTTTAGTTTCACCATCGACTAACTCAACTGAGTAGTACATCGGGACTTTGAATTTAGCTTCAGCAAAAACAGTTGTAGATAAAGTTGCTGCGGCAAGAATTAAGCCAGCCTTTAAGAGGTGGTTAAATTTAAACATGTTGTAAAACTTCCTTTGTATGAAACTTTTTTAAGTTTAGCTCATTTAAAATGAAAATTGAGCCCCTAAAATAAATTTATTCTCAGCCATCCACTCTTCAGTGCCTGTGCCATAAAAACGCTCAGGCTCTGCTCCAAGATCGATAGCGCTTTCACAAAAGACCTTGAAAGTAGGACTTAAGTTCCAGGCAAGACCTAAATTAAGATCTAAAGTGACATTAATGCCGTTGTAAGTTAAGTAGGATAAACCTCCTAAAAGCTCTAAGCCATTGTCAAAAGTATAAGAACTTGCCAATTCCCAAGAGTGTAGGGTGTGCTTTAAATACTCATAATCTGAGGCGGTGTAGGATAAAGCACCATATAAGCCTTCACCTAAAACGCCATAGGCCATAGAGAAGCCATAATCGTATTTGTGCTCAATCATTTGCCTTTGCGCAAGAAGGGCACCTTCTGCATCACTTACTTTGTAATCTTTAGCATAAATGGGGGCAAAGTAGCCTTGTAAGTTGGCGCGCTGCTCTCGTCCTGCATAAGAGAAGTCCGTGTAACTTAAACCATAGGCGAGGCTTATTTTATCGTTTAACATGCCAGAGACGGAGAAGGCATAAGCGTGGCTTATATTAAAGGGCGTGCCGTTAACCTCATCTTTGGCGGTTTGATAGGAGAGGCGCAAATCCCAGCTTAAAGCTGAAAAACGGTACATGATCATCCCAGGGCTTTTATCTCCCATGGCATAGTAATCATTCCCGCGACTTTCTAAATAATTGTAAATATCAGTGACACCACAGACTGCGTAGTAGGCATTTTCAGCCTTGCCCATAATTAAGGTGCCATATTGATAAGCATCAAAGCCTACGTAGGTGTAATTGTTGTGCTCATCTAGTTCACCATCTGGCATATCCCATTGCACTAAGGCTATGGCATCTAAATTGTGCGCAATATTAGAGCGCATCGCAAGACCTAAGGTTGTAGCAGAGGAGATGGAGCCGTCGGCTGCGGCATTTTGATAGTAACGATCTGGATTTGCTGAGTGCTTAGATAAAAAGAGGGCTTGCACACTGCCGAAAATATCTAAGCTATTGCCATCTTTTTCATAGACGGTAGCCGCATTAGCACTTACTGCGCTTATAAGAGCACTTGCAAGGATGGCGCTTTTTTTCAAAGTTAAAGTCATTTTTACTTCTTAATAAAAGTTAAGCTTTTAATAATCCTTTTATATTATACAAAAATGCGTATAAGTTCACGAAGCAAAGAGCTAATTTTTGCAGGTAAAAAAAGGTGCAAAAAAGATTAAAGTTTGAGAGTTTAAAACCGATAAGAAGTTAGGGTAAGTTATACCTAAAACGGATTTAATGCTTTGATAATTTTTAGGTGGGTGAGCAAATGGCTTTGTACCTTACAAATATTGCCATGATGCAGGCGTTACGTAGTTTTAACAATGCAACTGCGTCGTTGAATACGTCTATGCAAAGACTTACCACCGGTTTTAGGATTAATTCTGCTAAAGACGATCCGGCAGGTTTGATGATCTCAAATCGCATGACCTCACAAATTGACGGTCTCTATCAAGCCTCGCGCAATGCCGCAGATGGTCAAGCTTTAGCAAATACCGCCGAAGGGGCAATTGAAGAGATCACCAATATGCTCCAGCGGATCCGCGTTTTGGCTAATCAATCGGCAAATGGCACGAATACGAAGGCAGATCGTGAGGCCTTAGATCAGGAAGTACGCGAGCTTAGTGAGGAAATTACCCGCATTGCCAATAAGACTACCTTTGGTGGGGCGCATATTTTAAATGGTAAAGAGCACGCCGGTGATAACTCATTATTAAATAGTGAAGGTAAGGTCGAAATTCAAGTAGGCGCAGATGCTAATGATACGATTGACATTGACTTAAGCACAGGCTTTGCCATAAGTCAGATGATGGTCTCTTTAGGCATGACTGCCCCAAATCCTAATGATACCGATGGCACGGATGGCTTTGTCACTGATGCTGAGGGTAATGTGCGCTTTAGTATTGATACGCAAGAAGGCGCGCAGGCTACCTTAGGGATGATCGATGAGTTTATTCAATTTACCTCAAGCAAGCGTGCCGTCTTAGGAGCGGTCTCCAATCGCTTAGATAGTGTCTTGCGCTTAAATGATACGATGAGAGTTAATTTATCGGATGCAAGATCTAGAATTCGCGATACTGATTATGCAGAGGAGAGCGCTAATTTAATCAAGCAAGGTATGTTGCAGCAGATAAGTTTGATGATGATGCAGCGCGCGGCGCAATCTAAGAATATTATCTTGCAACTTCTACAAGGCTAGAGATAAAGGCTTAAATTAAACTTTTTTTAAGCCTTGAGACTAAACTCTTTGATCCTTACCGTTTTTTGCCTTTTGTAAGGTCTTAATTTGTAATACAATTAAGAAAAGAACGGAAAAAGGATCTTAGCGTGACAATTTATCTTCTCAAAAAATATCTAAGCTTAATTCTCTTGTCCACAGCTTTAGTGATCACAGGCTGTAGCTCAAATGATGAAGAGCTTATTGAAGAGAAAAAAAATGTTGTCGTAGATCCGGTAAGCTTTAATGTTGAAGGCGTAAGTGGGGCGGTTTTGGAGAATATTGAGGCCCACTTAAATGCCATTCCACCCATTTCCAAAAAAAGAGTCTTTATTTTCCGCCGTGAGCTGCGTGAGACGATTAGCACTTCCTTGCGCGCTAATGGTTATTACAATCCTAAAATTGAAATTACCTTACCTAAAATAAAAGATGAGAAAGATAGGGTCGTGCATATTAAAGTAGATCAAGGCAAGCCTTTGTATGTGCGCTATTGTAATGTGGAGATCTTAGGTGAGGGGGCTAATTACCGAATTTTTAAAAACTTACTTAAAGACTCAGGTTTAACTTCCTATAGTATTGTAAATCATCAGGCTTATGAGAAATTAAAATCAGATTTAAATGCCGCAGCGCTCTCTTTAGGCTTTTTTGATGCGCAGTATATTTCCTCAAGAATTATGGTCTATGCAGATCAGAACGTAGCCGATATTGAATTAACTTATGATACGGGCAAGCGCTATAAGTTTGGGGAGATGATTGCAGATGAGAAAACCAAGGAGCTTTTAACTCCCGTTGAGTCTTTGTATACCTTAAATGAAGGCAAGAACTTTTCAACGCGTACTATTAATGATTATGTAAATAGCTTAAATCAAACCGGCTACTATCGCTCCGTGGATGTAAGCCCTAAAATTGATGAGGCCCAAGATCTAAAAGTGCCAGTTGAAGTATCTTTGGAGAGAATGCGCAATAATTTAATGCGCTTAGGTGTAGGTTATAGCACTGATGAAGGCCCACGTGTGTTATTTGAGTGGGATAAGCCTTTATTGAATTTAAAAGGACATAGTCTTTCAACTAAGGCAGTGATATCTCCCATTACCCAAGATGCCTCAATTGTCTACAAGATCCCACGGGATAATCCAAATCTTGATTATTACTATATCAATGCCTCACAAACGCATACGGATTTAAATGATACGCTCTCAGATAGATCACATTTGTCCTTCCACTATGTGGCAAATGATACGGGCAAGTGGCGGCGTGATTATTCCTTGCGTGCTGAATATGAAGATTATAAGCAAGGTGCTGATGAGGGCTTTGGCTGGAATTTAATGCCTTCTTTGTTAATTTCAAGGCGGGAGAGCTCAGGTGGCTTTGATCCTAAATTTGGCTATAGTATTAACTTAGATTTAAGTGCGGCCTCAAATATGATCTCCGATTACACTTTCTTTAGGTTCTTGGCAACTTTCAAAAGCGTGATTTCACCTACTGAAAACACCCGTCTTATCACGCGTGTGCAACAAGGCGGTAATTTAGGATCAGATGGGAATAATTTACCTGCCTCCTTGCGCTTTTTTGCAGGCGGTGACAATTCCATTAGAGGCTACGGATATTTAGATGAATCACCGACAAATAGTGGCGGTTTAAATGGTGCAAGGTATCTCACCACAGGATCAGTTGAATATCAATTTCCCTGCGGCATTTCAAATTCGCGTTTGGCCTTATTTGTCGATGGTGGTACGGCAACCGATGATTACAAAGATGATCTTTTATGGGGACCAGGCTTTGGTTACCGCTATTTATCACCTTATGGTACGGTGCGTGTAGATCTTGGCTTTGCCTTAGATCATGATCCGGTGGATGTGCGCTTGCATGTGGCCTTTGGTCCGGAGTTTTAGGCGATGAGTTTGCTGTTTAAAGTTGTAAAGGGGACACTTTTAGGCTTTTTAGTCTTGCTTTTGACCTTATTTGCGCTACTGGTGTTTCTTTTAGGTACCACTAAGGGAGCACAGTGGGCATCTAAGATTGCAAGTGATAATTTACAGGGGATCATTACCTTAAATTTAGAGATTGAAGACGGTAATGTTTGGCAGGGTTTACAAGTTAAAAATGTTTTAGTAGAAGTCCCAGAGGTTATCGAGGTTAAAGCGCAAAGTCTTAATACTACCTGGGATTTAACGCAAGTTTTATTAAATAATCTTTTAGAAGTTTCAGCCTTGCACGCTGATGATTTAACCGTCACGCTTAAAGTACCAGACAGTGGTGAGGAGACTCAAGAGGAAGAGGAGGTCGTAGAAGATCCAAATGCGCCACCTTTTAGATTAAATTTCCCGGTGGATATTGTAATAAAAGATTTTAAGGTTAAAAACTTTGCTTATCTTTCTAAGATCGTAGATGTAAGCATTCAAGATTTTAAGGCTTTTCTAGAGGCCGTAGGTGATAAAGCTTCCTTGCGTGGGGGTAAGGCTTTAAAGCCTGTGGTGCATTTAAAAAACACCCAAACTAAAGAGGAAATTGCCGCACAAGAGGCACAAGATCAACAAGATAAAAAGGAAATTATCCAAAGTGCTCAAGCAAAAGAGGGAGATTTAAAAGAGGTCATTGGCGCGGGAGTTTATTCAGAGCAGGTTTTAAGACATAGCGATGAGGCTGATTTAAATACCTTTGGTGATGGCAATGGCCTTATAAGTCAAATGCCGAAGATTGCTTTGCCTTTAGATGTTGAGGTTTTAGGCCTTGAAATTGAAGGTGGGCGCTATTATATGGATGGCTTTGACACCCACGAGGTTTTTGCCAATCTTTCAGCGACCTGGGAGGATTCAATTTTAAAAGTGATCCGCCTTGATGCCTCGCATTTTATGGGTGAGGTCAGTGCCTTTGGCGCTTTAGATTTTAAAGAGCACTTTAAGCTTGATTTTAATTTACAAGGTGAAGGTGCCATCAGCGACTATAATCGCACCCATTTTGAAGGTTTACTACACGGCTTAAAGGGTAAGGTTAAAGTTGCAGGTGATTTAGTAGATCTTAAAGCCATAGCACAATTTATAAATCCCGAGGAGACTAATTTGGAGGTAAGAGTCAATTGCCTCTCCTCACTTATCCCACTTTCCATAAAGCTTGATAGTAATTATTTGCGCTGGCCTTTATTTACCAAAGAGGCAAGTGCCGAGGCTCGAAACTTACACTTTTCAAGCGTGGGATCATTAATTAAAGGCTTAGATACTTCACTGCAAGGCTCTTTTACAGGTTATGGCTTTAATGATTATGTTGCAGATTTTAAAGGTAAGGTAAGTTTACAGAAAACTGAGATTGAAAATTTAAGCTTGCAAGGTCAATATCAGGGGGCTAATGTAAGTTTAAATGCCCAAGGTATTGTCGATTACTTTAGGCGCATGGGCTTTAGTGGCTCAATAGATGCTAAAGCCTCGGAGGCAAAATTTATTGCCCCACAATTACAAGGCCCACTTGAGCTTAATGCGCAAGATCTTAAATTAGCCTTTGTGCCAAATAGCCCTTCACGCTTTGGGGATTTTAATCTTTATGCCAAAATTCCACACCTATCAAGTGCTTTGTATTTAAATCACATTCCGGCTACTTTAAATTTAAAGGAAGTTTCAGGTAATTTAAATCAAGGCTTTGTCATTGATGATCTCTTATTTGTCCAAGGTGAGAATAACTTAAATTTAAAAGGGCAGATTTCAGATCTAAGCGATTTAAAAGCCACGCTTGATTTTAAGGCCTTAGATAAATTAGTCCCAGGTCTTAAAGGTGAGGTTTCAGGTGAGCTTCAAGCCCAAGGCAATTTAGATAATTTAGATTTAGCCCTAAGCACGCGTATTTCACGTCTAAGACAAGGTGAAATGCGTGTTCGCGAGTTACTTTTTGATGCGCGCGGCAATAGCCTTGAGAAGAACTTTGAGGTGACGGCAATTGCCAATCGCATTAACTTAGCGCCATCTTTGGACAGGTTAGATCAGTGTGTTTTAGATTTTTCAGGCGATTTAGCCTTCCATCAACTCTCTTTAAATTGCAATGGAAAGGCAAAAGGCTTTTTAGCCATTACTGGCTCTTTGACTGAAGATTTTAAGCTTTGGAGCGGCAAGTTTGAGGAATTGTTCTTACAATCTGAGCTTTCAGGCTCGGTATCCTTAGTCGATCCTATTGAAATTGCCTTTAATAGTGAGGAAAGTCACCTTGAGGTAAAACCTTTTACCTTGCGCGGAGAGAATGGCTCTTTAAATGTGGATGCGACCTCCTTTGCACCAGGTAATTTAATCTCTGGCGTGAACTTTAAAGATTACGATCTAAAATCTTTAAATGATCTCATGCCAGATGAGGTGCGCCTTGGGGGACCTGTAAGTTTAACAAGTAAGATTTTAATTAAAGATGGTATTCCTGATCTAAAGGTTGATTTAGACTCCTCTGACACCCGCATTTTTGCCTATGGAGTACCGCTTATTTTTGATAAGCTTGCCTTAGATGTTACAGGTGGGGCACGTTCTTTAGATGTTAAAAGTGCCTTGCATTTAAGAGGGGATAGTGGCAGCGTCGCTTTAGATTTACAGGTTTTAGATCCTCTTAAAACTCGAAGACTTGATGGTACTTTTAAATTACAAGATTTAAATTTGGCGCTTTTCTCCGGGGTGGGCTCTCAGTTTAATGATCTACAAGGCAAAGCCAACATTGACGGGCGTTTTGCAGGTGATGTGTCAAAGCCTTTGTTTATAGGAGAAATTAGTGCTCAAGGTCAGGCCGAGCCTCGTCTTGATGTAGGACAGATTGATGAGTTTGACTTTAAGATTAATGCCTTAGGGCAAACAGGTGAACTTCAAGGTTTAATTAAATTAAATGGCTCGCCGGTAAATTTAACTGGTACTTTAGATTGGTCAGAGGGGGCAAAGGGTAATCTTGAGGTAAAGGCTACAAGACTTCCTGCCTTCTTAGTAGGCTTTGGACAGGCCCTTGCTAATATTGACACAAAAGTGACCTTTGATGAGGCTTTTTATGTCACAGGTAAGGTTGAAATTCCAGAGGCTAGAATTCGGGTTAATAATATGATTGACTCAGGCTCACAGCCTTCAGGGGATGAGATCTTAGTCCCTGAAGGTGGCACACAAGAGTTAGTTGCCAATATTAAACCGCCTGTACCTTCAGTTATTGATTTGAATTTAAGTTTAGGGGATAACGTACAATTATCGGCAATGGGTTTGACCTCCCGCTTAGAAGGTGGCCTTCAAGTACAAAAGGCCCTAAGCGATAAGAATATAAAAGGTTTAGGTGAAATTCAGGTGGTAGATGGAAAAGCAGATCTGTTTGGCCATCGCTTTATTGTAAATCACGCCCGCACCATCTTTAATGGCAATATTGCAGATCCAAGACTTGATGTGGAGGTAATAGCCGATCCTGAAGATATGGAAGATGAGGTTACCGCAGGTGTTAAAGTTACAGGCACCGCCTCAGATCCTCGAATTGAGCTTTTCTCTGAGCCTTCAATGTCCGATAATGAGGTTTTATCCTATATTCTCTACGGTCACGGCCTTGAGAAAAACAGCTCCTTAAATCAAGAAAACACTAATAGCTCACAAATGCTCTTAGGCTTAGGTTTAGGCTCAAC
This sequence comes from uncultured Succinivibrionaceae bacterium, assembly GCA_944389835.1. Classification (GTDB taxonomy): domain Bacteria; phylum Pseudomonadota; class Gammaproteobacteria; order Enterobacterales; family Succinivibrionaceae; genus Avisuccinivibrio_A. Next base: position 2,435 of record CALXNU010000072.1, on the reverse strand, counting down.
AACCGGTCTTGTAAATGCCTTGGTGGGGGCCTTTGGTGTGCAAAATGTGCAAGTTGGAGCCTCCGGCAGTGGCGATGAGACGCAAGTTTCGGTGCAAGGCTATTTAACGCGAAAAATTAGGATCTCCTATGGTTATGGCGTGTTTAATGCGGTAGGTGAGTTTAAAGTACGCTATGAATTTATGCGCCGTTTGTATGCAGAATTTGTTTCATCTGTAGATCAAGCCGCCGATTTGATATATAGTTTCGAGTTTGACTAAAGTTTTGAATAGAGGAATGTTCCTTGAGAGAAATTAAAACCGTAAACGCTAAAGGTCAAGAGGGTAAGATTAAAGGTGCTTTTGAGTTAGAGGCTTTTGATTTATATCCAAATTTTACATCTGAAGATTTAAATCACGTAAAAGCAAGATCTTTTGCCTCTTTGCAGTTAAGAGCTAAAAATGCGGTCAGAAAGTTATTAAGATCCAAAGAAGATCGAATTTTAGTGTTATGTGGTAGTGAAGAGATCTTAGAGCTTTACAATGCTAAAACCTTAGTTAAGTTAGTAAAAAGTGATTTTACCAATTTCAAAGCTTTAATTGCTCCCACTAAAGAAGAGCTTTTGGGCAACCCTCAAAAAAATTTGCAAGGTGCCGTGGAGCTTTATGAGCTTTTAATTTTAAAAGCCGCGCTTTTTTTAGATCATCCCAAGTGGATCACTAGAATGCAGCGCGCTTTAGCGCAAAATCCAAAGCTTAAGCTTATTATCTGTGGTGATGTCTCAGATTTAAGTGCTTTAAGTTTAATGTGGCCTGCCTTAGATCCTGCCATTCACAGTGATTATGTTTTAGAGTTCCCCTCCCTAGGTGGAGTAGATTTAATTGCCTCATTAGTCTTAGGTCTTAAAGAAGAGTTGGGCCTTAAAGATTTTAACTTTAAAGCCTTACATCTTTTGGCCATTTGGTCGTGCAGACAAAGTGGGGACAGAAGATGGCTTGGCATTCCTGAGGTTCGTTTGCGCTCAATTTTAGCTGAGGCCAATGATTATGCTAAGGGAAATGAGGTTACAGAACGTGAAGTTTTAAAAGCCATAGCGGCCAATGATTTTCGGGTGAACTTCTTAGCAGAATCTGAGCTTCGCGATCATCGGGACAGGCAAATTTTAATCTCCACCAAAGGTGCCGTAATAGGTCAAATCAATGGGTTAAGTGTCGTGGAGATGGCAGGATCTTCATATGAGTTTGGCGAGCCGGTGAGAATTACCGCCTCCCTTCGAGCAGGAGGTGAGGGTGATATCATCGATATTGAAAGAAAGGCTGAGCTTGCCGGGCAAATTCATGCAAAAGCTATGATGATCATAAATGGCTATATCACGCGTGAATTTGGCTCACAAACCCCACTTCCAGTTTCGGCAAGCTTAGTTTTTGAGCAATCCTATAGTGAAATTGATGGCGATAGTGCCTCTTTAACCGGGCTTTGTGCAGTGATCTCATGTCTTTCAAATATCCCTTTAAGACAGGATTTAGCGGTTACAGGTGCTGTAGATCAGTTCGGTGACGTGCAGCCTGTAGGCGGGGTTAATGAGAAGATTGAAGGCTTTTTTAAAGTCTGCCGTTTACATGGACTTTCAGGCTCTCAAGGTGTGATTATCCCCTCAAGTTGTGTAAATCAATTGGTCTTGCGCCCTGCCATTGTCAAAGCCGTAGAGCAAGGTAAGTTTCACATTTACACGGTCTCCCATGTTGAAGAGGCTTTCAAGCTCTTATCCTTAGTAGATTGGGGTGATGAAGACACTGAGGGCAGTGTGGTAAATCGCATTGTCGAGCGTTTAAATGAGATTGCTTTAGGCAAAGAAGAAGACGTGCCGTGGTGGAAGTTTTGGGCACGCTAAAATTAAAGCCTTTTAAATTAAGCTAAAGCCTTTTTGGGCCTTAGCTTAAAGTTACATTCTAAGAAGCGGTAATTTAGACCTTCGTTTAAAATCCACATAAATAGAAAACGTACTTCTATAATTCTCAGTTTAAGGCGATCAGCCATCTAGTAGCCAGTCCACAAGGTTCAGGGACTTGATCCCTTCATAGGAGGAGTCCAGCCCCGGTTCAAGGGACAGCACGATCTTTTCGTAATTGTCCCGGATCTTTTGCAGCGGGGCAAGCTCCCGTTTGCGTACATCCTCGCTCTGCATGGATTCTGTCACCTGGATATACCGTTTGTCATCAGCAGTAGTGGCGATGAAGTCCACCTCCTGATTGTCGATCTTCCCGATGGCCACATCATAGCCCCGGCGGAGCAGTTCAAAGTAGACCACATTCTCAATGGCGTGTCCGCTGTCCCGATTACGGAATCCCAGCAAAAAGTTTCTAAGCCCGATGTCCACGATATAGTACTTGCCCAGGGTGCGCAGGTACTCCTTGCCCTTGATATCAAAACGCTTGATTTCATAAAAGAAGTAACTTT
>CALXNU010000071.1 GCA_944389835.1 uncultured Succinivibrionaceae bacterium | reverse complement strand
GAAGCTAAGATTAAAGCTCTTTTTTAATGACAAGATCACAGAGCAAAACAGTGACAAAATGGAAGAGCTTTAACAATAGCTTTAAGACAAATTGTTATATTTTAAGTGGGCTTTTAATTAAGCTTAAGCCTAATTTTGCTTAAAGCTTATTAGACTTGTGCCTCTTTTTCGTTAACTCCACGCACTTTGTAAAAGAAAATCTCGAATATTGCGATGCTTGATCCCATTTCGACTCATATCGAACTCATCAAGGCTTAAAACATACTTTGGGAAATTATCGCGTACTTGATCATAAACCCCAAACTCGCGCTTAATTGTCTCTTCTGAGGCTAAAAGGTAAGCTACTTGGATGTAAAACTTATTGCCCCGATCCTCACAAACAAAGTCAATCTCTTTATCACCAACTTTGCCAACCGTTACAGTATACCCGCGGCGCAAGAGCTCCATGTAGATGATATTTTCCAATATAAGATTGATATCCTTGATATTGCCACCAAAAACAGCCTCCCTAATTCCATGATCTGCTACATAGTACTTCTCATTAACACTTAGGATCTTTTTGCCCTGTAAATCCTGACGCTTAACCTTATAGAACAAAAAAGCATCGGTACAAGCTTTAAGATAAGAAAGCACTGTATCTGAAGAGACAGAGCGTCCTTCACTTTTTAAATACTTAGAAATTGAGGTGGCAGAAAAAGTAGTACCAAGGTTACAAGTGACAAAAGCTATAATTCTCTCTAGCAGATCTACATCCCTGATGTTATTGCGCTTAACAATATCTTTAAGTTCTACAGAAGTAAACAGATCTTCTAAATACAGGCGACAGGGCGTTTCTTCGTAACGAAGATTAGCTAAATATGGCATTCCACCTATAGTCAAAAATTTTCTAAAACACTTGTTAGGATCTTCTTGGGGATAAATTGTACGGTATAACTCAAGAAATTCAGCAAATGAGAATGGATAGATCACAAACTCCACATAGCGACCTGCAAGATAAGTTGCAAGCTCACCTGAAAGCAATTTGGCGTTAGATCCTGTAATATAAATATCACAGTCAAATTCCACCCGAAAAGAATTGATACACTTCTCCCAGTCTTCTACCTCTTGAATTTCATCAAAAAAAAGGTAAACCTTACCTTGAAGGTTAGAGGCTTGATGCAAGATCTCATCATGCAAAGTTTGAGCGCTACAAAGATGAGCATTTCGCAGATCTTCAAAATTGAGAGAAATAAATTGCCTTCGATCTACCCCACTAGCGCACAGCTCATCTTTAATAAGATCTAGCATGACCGACTTACCGCTTCGGCGAATTCCGGTCAAGACTTTAACAAGATCGCATCCTACAAAAGGTCGAATTCGACTTAGGTAACTTTCCCTTTTAATCATACTCTGCCCCCCTATTAGATTATTCTATATTATCACGACTATACTAGATATTTAGTATAAAAATTAGGTTTTATCGGTTATACTAGATAAAAATTAAAATTTTACAACTTTTAACTATTATAAAAGATAAAAAATTATAAACCTCTCCTCTAAACCATTTCTAACACCCTATAAATTAAACACCTTCTCATTAAGAAGTCTCATCCTAAATTTTAGGTTTAGGAATAAAACTCCAAAATCCGCAAAAGTCTTGCTAGCCGGACTATTTTTAAAAAATTAATCTTAAATACTGGATTATATTTGCTTTGTTTGTGAATTAGTTAGCAAATAAGAAAGTAAATTCACTTGGTTAGTTGGTTACAAGTTTTACCATTGATAGAAAACTCCATATATCATAAAGCATAAAACTACTTGATTTATAGATTTTTTAAAAGCAACAAAAACCCTTTAAAAAAATCAATTTAACTTCTTTAAAAAATCTTATGGCAAAAACTTTCAAGCTATTTTTCATGTAAAATCTATGTAAAATATTTGTAATTTTTTTTAAACCTGAGCAACTTAGAGAGGATGATATGGCTGTAGATAACAAAGCAGGAATTTTAGCCTCACACTTTCCTTTAGCGGACATCGCTAAAATTGTAAGTCTTTATTACGAAAATCATTATGAAAATGGCGATCCAAGATTTTATGTGAGCTTTGGCACTTCAGGCCATCGCGGAAGCTCCTTAAATAGTACTTATACTTGCGATCATGTAAAAGCTATCGCCAAAGCTATAGCCGATCTTAGAGCAAGCTTTAATGCCACAGGTCCACTCTTTTTAGGCAAAGACACTCACGCCCTCTCCACACCTGCTTTTTACACGGTCTTAGGCACCTTACTTGCAAATAACGTTGAGGTGGTAATTGACACTAGCTCCTATACCCCAACGCCTGTCATTTCCCGGGAGATTGTAAGATTTAATTTAGGCAAAACCACCTCTTTAGCAGATGGCATCATCATCACTCCTTCACACAACCCACCTCAAGACGGAGGTTTTAAATACAATCCAATTCACGGTGGACCTGCCGATCCTCGCATTACCAAAGCGATTGAAAAACGCGCTAACGAAATCTTAGATCATGAACTTGATAAAGTTAAAACCTTAAGTGTGGAAAAAGCACTGCTGCACCCTAATTTGCATGTTAAAGACTTTAGAACGGCCTTCCTTAATGATTTAGAGCAAGTAATAGATTTAAAGGCTATTGCTGAAAGTTCGCTTAAAATCTTAGTTAATGCCCAAGGCGGTACTTCAAGTTTGTATTGGCATGATCTAAAAGAGCGATTTAAGTTAAACCTTACAGTGATGAACGATATAGTCGATCCTACCTTTCAGTTCATCCCCTACGATTATGATGGCAATATTCGCATGGATTGTATGTCACCTTACACCATGGGTCCTTTAGTTAAAAAAGTCTTAAAAGAAGGCTTTGATTTTGGTATTGCAAACGATCCTGATGCAGATCGTCACGGGGTGGTCACCTCCAAAGGCCTTTTAAATTCCAACTGCTATCTAAGCTCCATAATTGACTTTTTGCTTAACACCAGAAGCTTTGCTCAAGGCAAAGTGGGCAAAACCATCGGGGCTAGTATGCTTATGGATCGGATCATCAAATCCTACAAACGCGAGGTCTTTGAGACGCCAATTGGCTTTAAATGGTTTGCCACCCCTTTATTTAACAAAGAGATTGTTTTTGGTTGTGAAGAAAGTGCTGGAGCCTCTTTCCTCTCTTTTAAAGGTGAGCCTTTTACCACTGACAAAGATGGCTTTTTAGCAAGTTTAATTGGCCTTGAGATCATGGCGAAAACTCATCTTTCTTTAGATGACTACTACGAGAAATTAACCTTAAAACATGGCAAGGTCTTCTATGGTCGCGATGATGTTTTAATCACTCGTGATCAGAAGGAGGCCTTTAAGAATTTAAACGCCCAAACTGTAAAAATAGAGAGCCTTGCAGGATCTAAAGTCATTGAAGTTTTTGATCATGCCGCAGGCAATCACGCCCCGATAGGCGGCATTAAAGTTTTAAGCGAAGAAGGTTGGTTCTCCGCCCGCCCCTCAGGGACTGAAAATCTCTACAAGATCTACTATGAATCTTTTAAGAGCTTAGAGCACATGCAAGAGATCAAAACTCAAGCTCAAGAGATCGTAGGCAAACTCACCGGACTTTAACTTAAGGAGTTTTATATGAAACTTAAATTTTTAGGCACCGCAGCCTCCGAGGGAATTCCCAATCCCTTTTGCAATTGTGAACTTTGCACAAAAGCGCGTCATGAAGGCGGCAAAGATGTAAGAACTAGAGCCTCAGCTTTAATTGATGGCGTGATACAAATAGATCTTTCCCCTGAATGGTCAGCACAATTGGCCCGCGAAAAACTTGATGCTAGATCATTGCACACTGTTTTATTTACGCACACCCATCCTGATCATTTTAATGTTGGAGAATTTGTAAGTCGCTGCCAAGGCTTTGGTTACAACATCAACTCACCTTTATATGTCTTTGGCAACGACTTAAGCATAAAGGGTGCTTTTAACGCCTTAGACGGTCTTGGGGGTAACCGTTTCATCTTGCAAGTTCTACCACCATTTATGACTTTCGAGCACTTTGGCTATCAAATTACCCCAACTCTTGCCAATCACGCCAAAATGGAACTTTGTTACAACTATCTTATTACCAAAGATGGTCGCACGCTCTTTTATGGCCTTGATTCTGGGTATTTGCCAGAGTCCACCTTTGAATTTTTAAAGAAGGTCAAAATTGATGTAGCAATTTTAGAGTGTACCTACGCCTCATATCGTGAAGGCGATAAGACTGACAATCATCTAAATTTTACCTCCCTTTTCAACGAGGTAGCACGCCTCAAAGCTCAAGGCACTTTAGATGATAACTCCAAAGTCTATGCCTCACATGTCTCACACTCAGGCAAGCTTTGCCATCAAGATTTAGAGGCATTACTTCACGATCATCACCTTGAAACCGCCTTTGATGGCCTTGAGATTGAAATTTAAGGAGTCTTTTATGAAAGTTATGATGGCGCGCCTGATGCTTATGATGTTTATCCAATACATCGTGCAAGGCGCTTGGGTGTTAACCCTAGGCTTAGTATTAAGCTCCCATGGGATGCCTGAGATCATTGGTACTGCCTATGCAGTTTTGGGCATTGCCACTATTCTCTCCCCAATGTTTGTAGGCATGGTGGCAGATCGTTTCTTTGCCACCCAAAAGGTTTTAGCTGTCATGCATTTGGCCTTAGCTATTGCCGTGTACTTAACCTCAATCTACATTCTAAAAGGCTCGACGACACCGGTTTTAATTGGTATTTTCTTTGTAGGCTTAATCTATTATCCGACGGTGGCCTTAACTAATTCTATTGCCTTCAGTCACGTCGACGGTCCACGCTATTTCCCCATAATTCGCGTCTTCGGCTCCATAGGCTATGTAGTCTTAGGCCTTTTCATCGGTGAAATGGGTTGGTCTGGAAATATCATGACCTGGTATGTGGCAGTCGCCTCAGCAATTGTCATGGGGATCTACAGTATCACCCTGCCTAACACGCCACCTAAGATGGCAGGCAAACCTTTTAGCGGTCGTGATCTGCTCTGTCTTGATGCCCTCTCTTTGTTTAAGGATAAGTACTTCACGGTCATGATGATCTCCATTTTGATCCTCATGGTGCCAAAAACTGCTTATTCAGCCTATATTCCAGTCTTTTTAAATGCCTTAGGCTTTGATAATGCAGCCTCCATGATGCAAATTGGCGTTACCATGGAAGTACTCTTTGTCTTTGCCATTCCTTTCTTCTTGGTAAGATTTGGCTTTAAGTTCACCTTAATGGCAGGCATGTTATGCTGGGCAATAAGATCTGTACTCTTTGCCGATGCCGCCACCTCAGGAAGCTATGCCATGGTCATCATAGGCTTAGTCTTACAGGGCGTGTGCTGGGACTTCTTCTTTACCGTAGCCGATATTTACGCGGATAAAAAGGCAGGTCCTAATATTAAGGCTCAAGCGCAATCTTTAAGATTTATCGCCTCAAATGGTGTGGGATTGTTCTTTGCCTCCTCAGTTTGTGGTTATATCTTCAACAGCCACGTTACAGCGCCTAATGAGGCTGGCGTACAATGGGAAACCTTCTGGTACTTCCCTGCGGTAATTGCAGGTATTGTCTTTATTGCTTTCTTCTTCCTTTTCAAGGATGATGTGTCAATGAAGAAAGAACATTATCATAAGGATTTAGAAGAGAAAGCTTAAATTTTAGGAGTAACTTATGCTAGTGCTTTTAAACTTACTATCAGGCGTCGCATTACTTACTTATGGCATCTATCTTGTCAAAAGTGGGGTGTTGCGGGTCTTTGGCAGCAATTTAAATGCACTAGTTGCCAAAACACTCCAAAGTAAATTCTGGCCTGTTCGTGCCATGGCAACTGGAGTTGGGATCACCGCATTAGTACAAAGCTCTAATGCCACGGCACTTTTAGTCTCTTCATTTCTCGCAAAAGGAGTTTTATCGCTCACCCCAGCCTTAATTATAATGCTTGGAGCAGATCTTGGATCTGCTTTAATGGCGCGAATTCTAACCTTTGATCTTTCATGGCTCGCCCCACTCTTTTTTATTGTGGGCATAAACCTTTTCTTGCACAAAAAATCCACTAAGATAGGCAAAATAGGTCGCATTCTAATTGGCCTTGGTATTGTGCTTTTAGCTTTAAAAACCATTGTCTCAACTACCGCACCTCTATCGCAATCTGAGACCATGCAACTTATTTTAAGCTCCCTAGATGGTGAATATACCTTAGCTGTCATTGTAGGTGCTTTGCTTGCCATGATCTGCTACTCATCACTTGCAGCAGTACTTATCACCGCCTTGCTTGCCTCACACGATGCTTTAAGTTTAACTACCGCTTTGTATTTGGTAATTGGAGCTAATTTAGGCAGCTGCGCTTTGGAGATCTTAGGTGCCATAAGCCAAGGTTTAAGTGCCAAGCGCGTCATGTTTGGCAATTTATTTTTCAAACTTACTATAAGCCTTGGGTGCTTTATCTATTTGCAACTGTCCTTAAAGCTTCCAAACTTTTTGCCTTTAAATGAATTAGTAATTTGGTTTCACGTCTTATTTAACTTTGCTGTGTGCTTTCTCCTTGCACCTTTTACCCATTTTTATGGACAACTTTTGCTTAAGATCTTCCCCGATCCTCAAAATCAAGAGGCCATTGAAGATAATACCCCATTCTTTTTAGACGAGCAAAGTTTAGAAAATCCAGCTCTTGCAACCTCAAATGCCATTCGCGAGATTTTAAGGATTGGCGGTTTTTTGCATGAGATGTTAAATCTTTTTAAAGACTCTCTTACCGGAAAGACTGGGCACTCACAAAAAATAGCAAATTTAAGTGCCTTAATTGACAAATTATGCGCTGAGGTTAAAAACTATATTACCAACATAGAGCCTGCAAGTCGTGATCATACGCAGCGTTGGAATCAATGCTTAGCTGCGATCATGGCCTGCATTCAAGCCTCAGATCTTCTGCGCAGGCTTCAAGAACAAATAAGCTTTGTCAATCACTCGCAAGAGTATAACTTAACTGCCCATGGGCGGGCAGACTTAATTAAACTTACCACTTTAGTTAACGAAGATCTATCTTTAACCTTAAATGCCCTTATGACAGGACAAGATAAGGAAATTAAAGCAGTTTTTGAGCATAAAAAACAATTTAAGGAAGTAAGTGATCGCTATTCGCTAAAGCAATTAAATCACCTCTCAAATAGCGATTATGCAACCGATACGGGAGCGATTATGCTAAATATTATTGCAGATCTTAGACAGCTTAACGGCTGCTTTGTAGCGATGGCAGCTTCTACCCATGCTCCTAACTTAGAAAACCTTGAGGAGAAAGAAACCTAAACTCGCCCTAAAAAGTGCCATAAGAGCGGCGCATAAATCTAACCTGATAAGATGATCTATAATAGCTACAGCGCATAAGCGCTCCAACTTAAAAGAGTTTAATCATGACTTTACTTAGCAAAATCTTAAGTTTTTTTAGTGCCGCAGTTTTAGCTATAATGGTTAGTGCCTGTGGTGGTGGCTCTGAGAATACTCCTGAAAGTGTGGCTGTAAGTTTTATCGAAGCAAGCTATGCGGGAGATGCTAAAAAGAGTATGGAGTTAATAGATCTTTCAGGGCTTGAGGAAAGTGAAGCTCAAGTAGTAGAGGCCAAGCTTTCGGCGATGATCGAAAAGCAAGCTCAAAGATTCACCGGCGACAACGCGGTGGAGAAAGTAGAGGCCATTGAGAGCAAGGCTTTAGATGAGAACCTTACTAGAGTTAAAGTCAAAGTGACTTTAAAAAATGGCAAGACTAAAAATGAGAGCATAAAAGTCACAAAGGTTGACGATAGCTTTAAGATTGCCATCTTAGATGCATAATCTTGCGCGCCACTTAAAAAAAGTGGCGTTAGTCTTGTTAATTTTAAGCTTTTGCGCAATCTTTTTTATCTTAAAAGAAAACTTCTTTCCCTCCTCTCAAGCTTACCTTGTAGCGCAAAAATTAAGCTTAAAATTAGAAGATTGTGATGTCATTTTAAGAAAAGGCTTAGGGGTGGAAAGTGCACTTATTGCCAAAGTCTCTAATAGTCGCTTCTCACATATTGGCATTGTAGTCAAAGAGCACAATAAATTTTTTGTAATCCACGCTACTACTGCTGATGAAAGTAACACTTCAGGCTTTGGAGCTGTCATTAAAGTGCCGCTTGAGAAATTTCTTTTGTATGCAGAAGATCTAGCGGTCAAACGCTATTTCTTAAGTGAAAAAGACAAAAGCCTTGTTAAAGAGAGTCTAGAGCAAAAATTAGGATCGCAATTTAGTCTTGAAGATCGAAAGGAGAGTCTTTATTGCACCACGCTTCTTTTACAAAGCCTGCTTCCATACACCGCCCATCAAGGAATTCGCTATCAATATGTTGACCTACCAGTATTTCGCGGCTTTTACCTCTTTCCGGAGGTCTTTTTCCAAGATCCCAAAGCCAAGCTTATCGTAGAAGATCTTAAAAGTTTAGATTAGTCTTTGTCATCTACAAAGTCGGCAAGTTCTAGAGGATCTACCTTCCAGCGACTTGCCACCGGACAGGCATTGACCTTATCTAAATAATTTTTAATCTCATTTTCAAGGCTTAAAAGGCTATAAGCACTTAAACCTTCTAAAGAGACGCGCACAAACTTGGAGATAAACTTTTCAACTGCATCTAACACTAAAAGTGATTTGGGTTTGAAGATAAGACTAAACTCACGATGATGGTTTTCTAAAAAGTCCTTGACCTCTTTTGAGGTGTGAATGGGATGCTTATCGGTTATAAGATTAATTTTTAGATGATCATTATCAAAAGATAAGATCTTCAAAAACTCAATAAAGCTGGTGGGCGTCTGTTCTTTGGCAAGTTTGACACTAATTTTGCCACTTAAAAGGTTAACCCCAAGCATAAGAGAGATGATCTTATAATCCTCAGCTTGTGAAATGCGACCATAATCACCATTTGAGAGGGTATAGGTGGTTTCAGTGCCAATTTTATTGGGGGCGCATAAAAACTCTAATCTTTTGTAGATGATACTTACCTCTGCTTGCTTATCAAAATCAAGCTCGACTTTATTTTCAAGGCGTACAGCAAGCTCGGTGCGATTTAAGATCTTTTCAATGGCGGCACGGCTTATAGAGCTTAAAGACTCATGGCCTAGAAGTTTGGCATTTTTATTTACATATGAGGTAAAACCATCTAAGGTCCACAAAGATCTTTTGGGGCCATTAGGTAGATTAAAAGGCTTTTGACAGGCTAGAAGTTTAATAAAAGTGCGATCTTTCTCTTTGATAAGTTGCGGTCTTCCAGAGCGTGAAAGATCACATAAGGCCGCCTCTAAACCTGCAAAGCGATATTTTTTTAAAATGCGATTTATCTTACTTGTGGAGACTTTTAAATCTTGAGAGATCTCAAGATTGCTTAAACCTTGAGCGCTTAAAAGCAAGATTTTAGCGCGTAGCGCACGTCTTTCATCCCCTTTTTGAGACTCCTCTTGAAGGAATTGTTGTGCCCTGTCATCTAGCACCACTTGCAAAATTCGAGGTCGCCCGCGCATTTTTTGTTTCCTTTGATTTAATACTGTTACTTTTTTTTAAGATTACTTTTTGTTTTATTTTTAATAAGTTACACAGTTTATTTTAAATTAATCCCAAAACTTTACAGAAAAATTCTTGAAAAATCATGATCTAGATCACCAAAAACTCCCGACTTTTGGAAAAAAACATAAAAATTTTGTGACTAATTCACTCATAATGAAATCACCCTTTAAGTTATGGAGAAAATTAAAATGATTAGATATGGTGTTGTTGGTACTGGATATTTCGGCGCAGACTTAGCTCGCATCATGGCAACTATGGACGATGCTAAAATCACCTGCGTTTACGATCCAAACAACGGTCAAGCAGTAGCCGATGAGCTCAAATGCGACAATTGCGCCTCTTTAGATGATTTAGTCGCCCGTGAGGATGTGGATTGCGTGATTGTCGCCACTCCAAACTACTTACACAAAGAGCCTGTCATAAAGGCTGCTGCCCACAAGAAGCATGTCTTCTGTGAAAAGCCAATTGCCTTAAATTATCAAGATTGCTGCGACATGGTCAATGCTTGCAAGGAAAATGGCGTAGTCTTCTTTGCAGGTCACATCATGAACTTCTTCAACGGTGTCCATCAGGCTAAAGAGTACATCAAAGAAGGCAAGATTGGTGATGTTCTCTACATTCACACTGCAAGAAATGGTTGGGAAGATGAGCAACCTTCAATTTCTTGGAAGAAGATCCGTGAAAAGTCAGGCGGTCACCTCTATCACCACATTCACGAATTAGACTGCGTACAGTTCTTAATGGATAGTATCCCTGAGACTGTATCTATGGTCGGTGGCAATGTGGCCCACAAAGGTGAGCACTTTGGTGATGAAGATGACATGTTGTTATTACACATGCAATTTCCAGGCAACAAGTTTGCACTTTGCGAGTGGGGTTCAGCCTTCCGCTGGGGCGAGCACTATGTCTTAATTCAAGGCACTAAAGGTGCAATTAAGATTGACATGTTCCACTGTGGTGGCACCTTACGTGTAAACGGTGTGGACACTCACTTTACCGTACACGAGAACCAAGCTGAGGATGATGATAGAACTCGCATTTACACCTCAACTGAGATGGACGGTGCTATTCAATATGGCCATCCTGGCAAGCGCACTCCACTTTGGTTAAATTCTGTAATGCACAAAGAGATGCGTTATCTAAATGAGATCATGCACGGTGCTAAGCCTTCAGCTGAATTTGAAAAGCTCTTAACTGGAGAGGCTGCTCGCAATGCAATTGCCACAGCAGATGCCTTAACTAAGTCCTTAAAAGAAAATCGCCGCGTGCAATTGACTGAAATCATCGGCTAGGAGGTGTTATGAGCGAGATCAATACTAACTTGCCTTGGTATCGGCAAGTAAGCCCCATGCAGAAAAAAGCGCTCTTTTCTGCTTGGTTAGGCTACGTCTTTGACGGCTTTGACTTCATGCTCATCACCTACATTCTTGTTGCCATTCAACAGGATTTGCAAATCTCCAACGTGCAAACCTCCACCCTGTTCATGGCAGCATTTGTGGCCCGCCCAATAGGCGGGGCCCTTTTCGGGGCATTGTGTGATAAGTTTGGTAGAAAGCCAATCATGATGGCCGCAATTTTGACCTACTCGGTAGGTACAGCATTATGCGGATTTGCCTTTAACTACATAAGTCTGTTCTGCTTTAGACTTATTGTAGGTATTGGCATGGCAGGTGAATACGCCTGTTCTGCACCATATGCCGTAGAAAGCTGGCCTAAACACTTAAGGGGCTTTGCAGGTGCTATTTTAGTAAGTGGCTTCTCAGTTGGCAATATCACTGCCTCTCAATTAATGCCCTGGATTGCTGAAATGCACTCTTGGCGTACTGCCTTCTTCATTGGCATTATTCCAGCTTTAATTGTGCTTTATATTCGCCGTCATGCCCCAGAGTCTGAGGAGTGGCAACAATCAAACCGCGAGGGTAAAACTCAAGGCTTCTCAGTCAAAGAGTTATTCAGACAAGGTCAATGGCCTGTCACCTTAATTGTCTTTGCCGTACTCTTTGGTGTGTTCTCTGCAAACTGGCCAATTCCAGGTCTTATGCCAAAGTACTTAAGTGAAAATGGCTATCAAGATAGCATTTCAACCTTAATGTCCTTTGCAGGTTTAGGCATTATGACCGGCGTGCTTTTATCAGGTTACCTTGCAGATAAGCTTGGCATTATTAAGGTCTTCATTGGTGGTCTTGCCTTATCCTTAATCTTAGTCTTCCCAACCTTTATGATTGGACCTGGTAATGAACCATTAATGGCCTTAATGCTCTTCTTACTTTTGGCAACTAACTTAGGTGTAGGTGGATTAATTCCAAAGTATTTATCAACTTACTTCCCAGTTGAGATGCGTGGTGCAGGCTTTGGCTTTATCTATAACTTAGCTGCTATCGGTGGTGGTATTGCACCGGTGACTTGCGCCTTCTTTACCGACAACATGGATTTAGGTCTTGGACAAGCTTTAGTCTATGTAACAGCCTTCTGGACTTTATTCTTAGTCATCACTGTAGGCTGCAAGATCCCAGACTTTATCCAAAAGCGCTGTGCCAAATAATTTAAAAAAAAGCAACATAACATGATATTTCCTAATCCGCAGCAATGCGGATTTTTTTATTTCATTTTTTAAACCATGTTTCACTTTATGTGAATCACCCATAACCTAAAGGTTAAGGGCTTCTTCCTGCTTCAAAGACTTCCTAACGGTTATCTCCACAGG
>CALXNU010000070.1 GCA_944389835.1 uncultured Succinivibrionaceae bacterium | reverse complement strand
TAAGAACTCAGGAACGAGCTTTTTGCTCCTACCTGATGGGGGCATTGTGGACATGCCCGTAAGTACCCAGTAATGGGTGCTTACTAAAAGTGAGGCACCGACCTCACGAAACCTCGCACGTAAGTGCGTAGGTAGTTCATACAAAATTTCTAAGGTATAAGATCCTCGTCAAGTTTTAAAGCTTGATTTTCTGCTAAATTTAAAGAAAAAGGAGGATCTTATGTCAAAAAAGCCTCTTGTAATTCTCTCAATACTTGCTGTCGCAACACTTTTTAGTGCAGGCTATCACTACTACTCATCAAAGAACGCCTCAACTTCTCTTATAGCTCATGGTTTTGTCGATGTTAAAGAGGCAAGCTTAGGCTTTGAGAGGGCAGGTAAAATTAATAACATAGAAGTTGCAGAAGGGCAATTGGTTAAAGCACAAGACGTCTTAGCAAGATTAGATACTCAAGATTTAGATCATCAACTTGCAATTAAAGATAAACAATGTCAAAACCTCAAAGTTCAATTTGATGAGTTTAAAAGTGGCTATCGCTTGCAAGAAATTCAAGCCTCAAAAGCTCAGGTTTCCTCCCTTGAGCACAGCTACGACCTTGCTAAGCGCTCTTGTGCGCGTTTGACGACTTTATTTGCAAAAAAGGCCGCCTCCTTGCAAGATAAAGACGATGCCTGTATTGGAGCTGAGGTCATTTACTCTAATTTAGAGGCTTCTCGGGCTAATTTGGCGTTGATGCAAGAGGGGTATCGGCAAGAGCAAATTAAGGCCCGTTTTTTAAGTTATCAAACCTGTCTTAAGGAACAAGAATACTTGCAGTATCAAAAAGATGTCCAAAGTGTCTTGAGGGCCTCTTTTGTGGGAGTGATTAGAGCCTCAAATCATGAAAAGGGAGATTATGTAAGCCCTGGGGCAGTTGTCTTTGAGCTATCTAAGGTAAGCCCAAAAGAGGTTAGGGTTTATGTAACTGAGGAGAACTTAGCCTTAGTTAAAGTAGGTCAAAAAGCCTTAGTTGAAAGTTTAAGTGTAAGTCTTGAAGGTGAGGTGGTAGCAATCTCTGAAAGTGCCATGTTTACTCCGAAAACGGTACAAACCCAAGATTTACGACCAAGTTTGGTTTATGAGGTTAAAATTTTAGTTCCTGACGTTAAAAGGCAATTGCGCCTAGGACAGGCTATAAGTGCAAGGTTTTTGTGAGGCCTTTTATGCACGAGAGTACCCTTATTGAAATTGAAAATGTTTCTTTAAGTTTTAAAACTTCAGGGCAGGATTTTGGTCTTTTTGAAAACTTAAATTTAACTTTAGACTCAAGTCTTAAAAAAATCGCTTTAGTAGGAGCTGATGGATCGGGCAAATCAAGTTTTCTAAAGCTTTTAGTAGGTCTTTTAAAACCACAAAGTGGGGTGGTGAGAGTCAAGAGCCTTAAAATCTCCTATATGTCACAAAGCTTAGGCTTAAATGAAGATCTTTCGGTTAGAGAGAATTTAGCTTTTAAGCTTAAGATCAATGATGAGAAGGTTGATCTTAAAACTTTAGATTACCTTTTAGAAAAGGTTGATTTAAAACGTTTTTTAGACCGAAAGGCTGGAGCCTTATCAGGTGGCATGAAACAAAAATTAGCCTTAAGTGGCGTACTTGCTCAAAATCCAAGTCTTTTTTTATTAGATGAGCCTACGGTGGGAGTAGATCCGCTCTCGCGTCTTGAGATTTGGAAATTAATTGATGATTATTTAAAAGATCATGATGCAACTTGTATTTTCTCAAGTGCTTATCTAGATGAAGCACAAGAGGCTGATTTAATCCTGGTTTTAAGTGAGGGAAAAATAGTTTTACAGGGCAAACCTCAAGATCTTTTAAAGTTAGCACAAGACTATACGTTTAGCCTGTGCTTTAGTAAGTTAGAGACCTTTAAGCACTACTTTAAAGATTTAATTTTACTAAGTGATGCTCAAGATGCCCCATATTTTGAGTCCTGTCCTTTTAAAGATGAAATTTATCTTATAAGCACTGAAAAAGAGAGCGTTGCATCTTTAGAGCAAAAACTTAAAGTCTTCTTTAAACAGCACTCTTTAGATTTTAGTTTTACGCTTAAACTTAGGGAGCCTAATTTAGATGATGTTTTATTGATAATTGCTCCCCGTAAGAGAGGCACTTTAGTTAATTTAGAGAAAAAAGAGGACAAGTCTAAAAAGATCCCGATTGTGGTACAGCAACTTAAAAAATGTTTTAAAGATTTTGTGGCGGTAAAAAGTACTAATTTTGAGGTGCACAATCAAGAGCTCATCGCTCTCTTAGGTCCTAATGGCGCGGGTAAAACTACCACCTTTAGAATGCTGTGCGCACTGTTAAAGCCGACCTCTGGTGAGATTTTTATTGAAGATCTTAATCTTTTTAAAGCCAAATCTCAGGTTAGATCGCAAATAGGTTATGTCTCTCAAAAATTTTCGCTTTATAAAACTCTAACCGTACAACAAAACTTAAATTATTTTGCGCTCTCCTATGGTTTAAGCGGTGATGCGAAAACTCAAAGGATTAATGAGCTTATTGAGGAGTTTAAGCTAAGAGCGTTTTTAGAGGTAAAAGCACAAAATTTACCCTTTGGTATACAACGACAATTGTCGATGGCTTGTGCGCTAATCCATAAACCTAAGATCTTATTTTTAGATGAGGCCACCTCAGGGGCTGATGTCAGATCACGCCGTGTTTTTTGGCGACGGGTTTTATCTTTGTCCCGTTTAGGAACCACGGTGGTGGTGACGACCCATTTTATGGAGGAGGCTGAGTATTGCGATAGATTTTTGATCCAAGATCGTGGTGAGATGTTATGCCTGGGAAGTCCTCATGAGATTTGTACTACTGAAAGTGGTAAGCGTTTAAGTGTTAAAGACGCCTTTATCAAGCTTGTAAAGCAAAGGAGGGCAGATGGGGATTAAACGTTTAAAGGCTTTATTGGTAAAAGAAATTTTAGAGTTAGGGCGGGATAAAGCTACGTATTTGTTGGTAATTGTTTTGCCCATCATCCTCTTTTTAATTTACGGTTTTGGTCTTAATCTGGATTTAAAACCTGCAACTGTAGGCGTGATTGTCGACACTCCCTCTCAAATGCAAACTGAATTTTTGATTAACGCTCAAGGCAGTGATTATCTTGAGCTTAAGATTTACCACGACGAGCAAAGTGCTAAACAGGATTTTTTAGATCATAGTCTAATGGGGATCTTGTATCTTAATGATTTAAGACAAGACCCAAAGTTTTATTTAGCGCTAAATGGCTCAAATGCCCAAAAGGCTTTAATTGTCAGGCAATATGTGACAAGCGCTCTTTTAGGAGCTCTTCCACCTAAAGAGGGGGCTTCGTTAAGTTCTAGAATGTGGTTTAATGATGGCGGCACTTCACTTTGGTATTTAATCCCCGCCCAATTAATCGGTGTGATCTCGCTTATTTGTACTGTAACTGCAGCCTTATTAATTGCCAAAGAGTTTAATGAGGGCACCATTGAAACCTTATTAACGAGCAAATTAAGCGCTTTTGAGATTGTTTTGGGAAAATTAATTCCAGGCTTTATGTTCAGTGCCATCGCCGCTGTGATCTTATTTGTGATGACCTTTTATGTCTATGAGGTACCCCTCTTTGGTAGCCTTTTTTTGATGATCCTAACCTTTGCGCTGTATATGCTAGTTTCACTTTTAATTGGCCTATTTATCTCAGCCTTGGTGAAGGACAAATTTTTAGCCACCGAATATGCCATTATCCTCTCTTTTATGCCCTCGATTTTACTCTCCGGCAATCTCTTTGACTTGCGGGCGGTGCCACGTTTTGTGGAGATCTTAGGCAATCTCCTACCGCCAACCTATGCTATTGAGTCCATGCGTATTTGCTGTTTATCAGGAGGATCTGAAATTATCCTTTATCGCAATCTAGCCTATTTAAGCTTGTTTGCGCTCTTGTTTTTAGCCTTGACTGTTAAAACCGTTGCAGGTTATAGGAGATCTTAATGCTTGAGTTAAAATTAAGTTTACTTAGGATCTTAGCCTTAGTTAAAAAAGAGTTTATTGCAATGTGGATGGATCCTGGGACGCGCAAGATTTTATTTATCCCGGTTATCATACAGTCCTTTGTTTTTGGTTATGGAGCTACCTTTAACCTTGAAAAAATCCCTTTTTTAGTCTGTGATAATGCTAAAACCTCGCAAACCATACGTTTAGTAAATAGCATGCAAGCAAGTGGCTATTTTGAGCTTTATGGAAGTTTTGATAATTTAACTTTGCTAAAAGAGTCTTTAGATTTAGGTGAGGGTTTAATTGGGGTCTATTTTGCACCTGATTTTCCCGCCCGACAGGAGATCTTAGTTTTAGAAGATGGGCGCAATTCAACCTCAGCTGCCACCGCCTTAGGTTATTTGCAACAAATGCTAAATATAGATGAGAAGATCTCCTATCGCTACTATTTCAATGAGCACAATATTACCCGCTATGGCATTTTAAGTGGCATGATCTTAGCTTTGTCGATGATCCAAGTTTTAATGCTCTCAGCCATGACGGTATCGCGTGAGCGGGAGGAGGGCACCTTTGATATGCTCTTAATGACCCCGGCTACCTCCTTTGAAATTTTAATAGGTAAAGCCTTAGCTCCTTTGTGTGTAGCTATCATCCAAGGTTTATTACTGACCATCATTTGCCATTTTTACTTTAATATTTACTTGGTGGGAAATTTCTTTGCCATTTTGACGATTATCTTTATCTTCTCGCTCTGTGAGGTGGGAGTGGGGCTTGCAATTTCGGCAGTGTGTAAAAGTGCACAATTATCATTGGTTTGCTCGTTTTTAGTGATGCTACCTTCTATTATCTTATCAGGACTGTTAACGCCACTTGAGGCTATGCCGCCTTGGTTAGTGTCCGTGGTAAAGGTCTGTGATCCTCTCTATTATGGAATAGATGCTTTGCAACGCGTGTACCTTGAAGGTCAAAGTTTAATCGAGGTTGGGTATTTATTGTTGCCCGTAATGCTCCTTGGAATTGTGACTTTAGCAATTGCCGCAAGGCTCTTTCGCAAAGCCTTGTAATTTGATCTTTTATTCTAAAGGTCTAAATTTTACAGCGCGAATCAAAGACTTGAGCAAACAAATCTGCCTCACGTTTGCCTACATTTAGGGTGCGAGCAAGTGTTCTCCAGTTTTTCACCGCGTCTGTGACCTCGTTTATAATTTTTAACGCGGTATCTTTGGGGAGCAAATAATCCTCACAGGCCTCTAATAGAAGGTTTAAATCAGCTTGATTTGAGGTTTGGGAGATAAGCAAACTTTGGTAATCGCTTAGGGTAGGGTTGAGATCGTAGGCTGGGGCTAAGGTCCAACCACGAGGGGTGAGCAAACATCCGTGATTGCGAAAATGATCATCGCTATTGCCAACGCATATGTTAAATGCAACGCGCCGATAGAGTTCTTGCAAATTTGTCTCCACATCGCAACAGCCTTGCACAATAAAATCTACTATATTAAGGTATCCATAGCCATTTTGCGCGTTATCTCCATCCTCCAATCCAAGCAGTGCCATAGCCGAGGCAAAATGGATGCGCTGTCCATAAGGAATGCGATCAAAGCGCTTAGATAATAGGGTGTGGTATTTAGTTTTTGAGGAGGTAAGAACTTTAGTTTGTGCGCAATTGATCTTAGCTTTCTTCGCTAGAAGATGGCAAAAATGCTCCCAAAGCCCAATATCGAAGTCGTCTTTTCTAGAGGGAAATTTGGCAATATATAAAATTTTATCCTGATCTATGACAGTTGATTTAGGTCTGGCACCTCCTAGAGATGAGCCGGAAACTACCAATTGCCAAAGCCATTTTTTTTTCAGGTAAGAGGTGTTTATCCTCGTTTTTTTCAATCTCTGAACTTGCAAAAATTAAATCATTTAAGGAGGTTAAGGGAGGGATCTTAAATTTTTCATCTGAATTTATAAAGTTACTATTAAGATCTGATTTAAACCTAAAACCACCCATGCGTGAAAAATCGTCAATAATTAACAGACAATCATATTGTGATAATCTTCGTACTGCACGATTTTCTTCTTGAGCTAAAATTTGTTCTCGTCTTTTAAGAAGATTACGTCCCCAGCGATCAGGAAGAGCATCTGAAAAACAACCAAAGAGGCTACCTGGTTTTGGGTACTGAATACCTGGGTAACTTTTTAGATCGTCACTTAGAATGAGTTTGCGGTATTTATCAAGCCAGGCTGCATCAAATTTAAAACTAAAACTCTCAGAGCCACGAATATACTCATAGTTAAGCTCACCTACTAAAGCGGGTTCTTTTAACCAGTTAAAATCTGCAAAAACAAAAAGTTTATTCATTGATATCAAATGTTCATAGTTTAGCTTAATGTATCTTAAAATATAGCAAATTACGAGGTTTTGTATATTATATGGTAGGTTGGACCACGAAATCGCACAACTATGATAGAAAATCTAACATCTTAAAATTAATTAAATGAGAGTATGAGATAGGAATTGAGAATGATTTGTGGACCCCAGTAGTGCCGCTGCCGTGCAAGGACTCCATGAACCAGGAGACCTAACAAAGGACAACTGTATCATCATAAGGCTTCCCACGCTAAGCTGGGCCTGCTCAACCGATGACAAGAAGCCATCCTAATCTGTAAATATCGGCTCAGGGTACCAACGACTGGCAAGCACCCCAGGGAATTTTTTTGGTTTTTAAACCATGATTTAAGTGTAAGGCATAACCTGTTTAAGATCAAGCCGATTGCAAACTTTACTCATTAAGAGCTTGACAGGCAATTTAGCATCTAAAAGCGCTTTTAAAGAGCACTTTGTTAAGCAAAAATTTATTTTTTGTAAAAGATGATGTTTTTGCAATGATGCACTATTGGGTATCATTTTTGAGCTTTTTAGAGATTTAGTTTGCAAAATCAGATGAGAAATTTTTGTATTGGATAAAAACGGGTTATGATGTAACAATTAATTGTTAATTGTCGATAAAACGGGTTAAATAAGATGTCAGTTTCAGATAATACTCAAAGTTTTTTAGCGCTAGATAAAAGTGTTATTGCATCGTATCAGCATTTAAGCGAATTGC
Source organism: uncultured Succinivibrionaceae bacterium (assembly GCA_944389835.1). GTDB lineage: Bacteria > Pseudomonadota > Gammaproteobacteria > Enterobacterales > Succinivibrionaceae > Avisuccinivibrio_A. Next base: position 5,567 of record CALXNU010000070.1, on the reverse strand, counting down.
CGTTAGTTATAAAAGATGCGCATGGATCTTATTTAGTTGATGTTGATGGTAAAGAGTATTTAGATTTTACCTCTGGGGCTTGTACCATGAACCTAGGTTATCAGACTTTTAAAGGCCAGGGACATGCTTCATTCCCATTTCCGTATACGACAGCATTAAATCAAGTTGAATTGGCACAGCGCTTAGTAAAATATTATCCTGGTGTTAATAGTGAGGATGTGAGAGTAGGTTTTGGTGTTTGTGGATCTGAGGCTAATGATGCTGCTATAAAACTTTGCCGAGCCTACACCAAGCGCAAAAAGATTGTAGCGTTTAAGGGCGATTATCATGGTACCACCTTTGGTGCTGTGTCGATGACCACACTCCCAGGTAGGATCTCAGATAAATTTGCCCCAATGGTGCCTGAGATTTACGTTTTACCATTTTGCGATGAAACGGCTGACAACGAGGCACTTGATGAGTGTCTTTTACAGCTGGCGTTTTTGGATTACGAGACAATTGCAGGTTTTGTTATAGAAACAGTACAAGGCGATATGGGCATGTTGCCTATGAACCAGAAATTAATGACCATGCTCTATAACATCGCTAAAACCTGGGGCATTGCCTTTGTAGTCGACGAAGTGCAGATGGCGTTTTATCGCACGGGTCCATTTTTTGCAATCGAAAATTATGCCGAGGTCATCCCTGATGCCATATTAATGGGTAAGCATCTAGGTGGTGGCGTACCATTATCCTGTGTAATGGGTAAAAAAGAGTTTATGGATGCACTAGGGCCTTGTGAGCACGCATTTTCAATGGCAGGTAACTCTGAGGCTTGCGAAAGGGCTTTAGTAGTTTTAGATCTTATTGAGAAGGAAGGTTTTAGATCAACACTTGATCACAGTATGATGATCTTATATGAGGGTTTAAACACGCTTAAAAACAAACATCCAAAGAGTGTGTCTCATATAACTGGCATTGGCTTTGCCTTTGGATTGTGGATTAAATCAATTGATCAAAGACTCAATAACAATCAGGCATGTTTTATGGTGATGTATAAGGCCTTTGAATTAGGACTATATACAATGCGACTTGGATCTAATTGGCTTAGGATCGAACCACAGTTAAATATCAGTAATGATGATCTACAAAAGGGTCTTAAGATCTTAGATGAAGCCTTAACTGCTTTCGAGAACGGACAAATTTCGACGGATTGCCTAAAATGGATGCTTTAGATCTTAAAACTATAAAAGTTGCAGCGGCGGCTATTGTCCATCAAGGTCGCTTGCTCATTACCCAACGTAAAAATGGCTTTTGGGAGCTCCCAGGTGGCAAGGTAGAGGCAGGTGAGACATTTGAGCAGTGTTGTATACGTGAAATAAAAGAAGAGCTTGATTTAGATATTAAAATTAACTCTTACTTTGGAGATCTTAATTATACTTATCCTGATTTTAAGCTTGAGATGAAGATCTATACTTGTAGCCTTATAGATCCTAATGAGAAGGTTATATTAAACGTACATCAAAATAAACTTTGGGCGCAATCAGACGATTTACCAGGTGTCAATTGGTTGCCTGCAGATTTAGAATTAATACCTAAATTGCAGGCTTTGCTCTAGTTAAGGGTTAATTGTTTAGGGGCATGATAAAAAGGCTCATGAATTTTTCGTCACCCTGGGCACGACCTAAGATCTCATTGACAATTTCTAACTCGCCTTCAAAGTTGATAGCATAAACTGAGCCATCATCATAACGGCGGGCCCAGAAGGCAGCCTTTTTGCCTAAGGTGTCGGATTGTATAATGCACGTGCCATAGTTAACCTCAGGTCCACGCACAATATCGGCACTGTTAACCACAAATCCCTTAGCCGCTAATTGACAGAGTTCATCAATATTAAGATCTGAGCGGGAGACTTTGAGTGTAACCAAGGCTTGATGATCTTTGCGTTGCACGGACAAAAATGCTGGTATATCAGGTCCGTCACTTGAGACTACTTCCCAATTATCAGGCACTGCAACCTGGAAGAAATAATTTGAGTACAAGGTTGTTGGCACCACATCCTCAACAGTAGTTGCCTCCTGAGAGGTCGTAGAGGTGGTGACATCCTGTGGGGTATTTGTACTACATGCACTTAAGGTCATAAGGCTTAAGGCCATCAGGGCTGGTACAAAACGCAAATTGATACAACTCATAACAAGATCCTCCTAAACCTAAAAACCTATAACTTAAATTGTAGATTGAAAAGCAAAAATTTTAAAGAGCAGATGAGAAACTGCGCTTAAATGTAGCGCAGTTTTGGAAATTTTTAGGATGCTTGATTAGGCTCTTGAGTAGTTGTGTTATGAGAGATTTGCTCTTGATCGTCAGAAACTTTGGCTTGTACCTCAGGATTTTTGCGAGCATCTCCTGCGAAAAATCGCAAAAAGAGATAGCCTATAACACCTGATGCAGTTGAGCCTAATAAAATAGCTAATGAGTCAGCATAACCAAAGATTGGGGTACCCCAATAGGCCAGGCCATCAACGAAGAGTGACATGGTAAATCCAATACCGGTTAAGATACAGACACCATAGATTTGTCGCCAGTTTGCACCTTGAGGCATAGTTGCAAAACCAAATTTTATGCACAAATAGGTCATTAAAAAGACACCAATTTGTTTACCCACGAAAAGACCTAGGAAAATGCCTAAAGAAACTCCTGAGAATAAAAACTCCTTGGTAATTCCTGATAAATCAATACCTGCATTAGCAAAGGCGAAAATTGGAAGTATAAATACACCTATATAAAGTTTTAAATTATTGTAGATCTCCATAACCAGTGGAGAGCCGTCATGATTTTTGAGGGGGATAAAAAAGGCGGTAATGATACCTGCTAAGGTTGCGTGCACGCCTGATTTTAAAATACTAAACCACAGGAGGAAGCCAAATATGTAGTAAAAACTTTTGCGAGTGACTCCCATAAAGTTTAGGAAAATCAATCCTAAAATCGCAAGGCCTGCAAATGATAGGGCTAATATTGATAATTGTGAGGTATAGAAGATGGCAATGATAACAATGGCCCCAATATCATCGAAGATAGCTAACGATAATAAGAAGATCTTAAGGGATGAGGGTACTCGTTTACCCAACATCAAGAGGATTGCGACTGAAAAAGCCGCATCAGTTGCCGATGGTATTGCCCAACCTCTTAATGCATAAGGATCATCTAGATTGCATAACGCAAATATGCCAGATGGTACAATAATGCCGCCTAACGCTGCCAAACCTGGAAGGCAAACATTAGAGAGTTTGGAGAGGTGACCTTCCATGAACTCGTGCTTGAGTTCAAGGCCAATTGAAAAGAAGAAAATAGTAATTAAACCATCATTGATCCATAAGATCACAGGCTTAATTAACGCAAACGATCCAAATGTTAGACCTGCTTTAGTATTGAGCCAATCGCGATAGTCAAATCCGTAGGGCGAGTTTTGGTATGCAAGAGCGATAATCGTTAATACGAGCATAATAATGCCGCCTGTGGCATCATGATGCGCAATGTCATTAATTTTGTTACGGATCTTGTGTTGCATTAATCTTAATCCTTATAGAGATGGTGGTTAAAGAAGGGGAGTAAAATTTGTGTAAATTTAAAGTAAAATCAAATAATTTGCAAGGATAAAATACAACTTTAGCTATCTTTTTATGCTTTTTGTATGAAATGTCTCAAAAATGATAGTTTTTTATGATTAACAATAAAGATTTTACGTGGTAGAGCTAAATTTTTGTGGTTTTGTTGTAGGTAAGATATGATCTAGATCAAATTTTATTATGGAATTTGAGTTATATCTTAGATTTATTGTTAGATACAATTTTCAAGCTCTATTGAAAAAATGTTAACTTTTTTTAAATTGACCTCTTGAAAATAAGAAATTTGCCCATATAATAATGGTTGTCTGGGGATGATCTGGATTCGACCGGAAGCATGGATTCCTAGGCGCATGTCGAGGTGCGGTAGGCCTCGTAAACAAACCGCAAAAAAATAGTCGCAAACGACGAAAACTACGCTCTCGCTGCTTAATAACCAGCTGAGGAGCCCTCGCTGCTAGGTCTTGCAGGTGACACTTGGCGATAGCGGGGTCAGTTTATCACCTGATCGTGTGGATCCACCGCTTGTTGGTGAAGCATTAAAAAAATTTACAAGCTGGGTATTAGGTGGCGTGTGAGTCCGCAGCCTGGTACTAAGATTAAAGACTTACTAAACATGTAGTGCCAAAGTTGAAGTCTTTTGGGACGCGGGTTCAAATCCCGCCATCTCCACCAAGATTTATTTTATTGACTAGCCCAAAAGCCTTATAAATCAAAGATTTTATATAGATAACCTGCTGATTTAGCGGGTTTTTTATTGCCTAAGCAATAAGCGTGCCATTTGTGTTTTTAGGTATTCTTATAACTTCTTAAGTCGTAGTTTTCCACCCTTAGTCCAGACTCTGTCCAGAATTAGTCCAGAATGTTATGATGCCTTTAACCCCCTTAAAAAAGGGCACAAAAACTATCCTATGTTTTTACCATGGAGGCCATCATGAGACTTACAAATATCGTGATAGAGTCTGCCAGCAAAAAGGTAGACAAAAATTGCATTACCCTAAAAGATGACACCCCAGGCCTGTCTCTTAGAATTTTCAAAAATGGGACAAAGGTGTGGATTGTTCGTAAAGTCGTCAATTATAAAGAGCATTCAAAAATTCTTGGCAAGTTTCCAGAGCTCTCAATTGCTGAAGCTCGTCAAAAGGCAAGAGAGACCGTTGAAAGCTTCGTCCAAAAAAATTCAATCACAGCCAAGATCAATGAAGAGGATCTTACCTTTGAAAACATCTTTAAAGAATGGATGGATTTTAAAAAGGGTGAGATCAAAGACTGGAAACGTCAAGAGGGATGTTTTAAGCAGCATGTACTGCCAATTTTTAGCAAACTCAAGCTATCAGAAATTAAGCCTGTAATGATCCGAGCTCACCTTCTTGAGCTAATAAAAAATGAGGGTAAATTTGAGACCGCAAAAAGAATTTGCATTTGGATTGGGCAGATGGAAAGGTTTGCTCTTGGTTTAGGCTATGTAGATAACCTGCGTCTTCAAAACTTATCTAAGCTGCTGCCTTCAACAAAGCACAAAAACAGGCCAAGCATTCCTCCTTCACAGCTTGACACTTACATGCCCACAATAATTACCGCTTGTGCTGATAGCCAGTTAATGTGGGATACTTTGAGACTTGCTTTTTATACCCTTCTCCGTCCTAGTGAATACACCTCTATGGAGTGGAGCTGGATTAAAGAGGATCATATTGAGATCCCCGCTGAGATCATGAAAATGAAAAGAGCTCACCGTGTACCTATCACCAGTCAGATCCGAGAGGTGCTAGACAATCGGCCTTGCAGCTCTCGCTATGTTTTGCCCTCTCCAAGAGCCAACAAGCCGATAACCATCAATGCCCTGGCTAAAGTCTTCTCTCGACACGGCTTAAGCGGCATTTTAGTCCCTCTGGAAAATCCACTAAGATCTTTTATAAAAACTAACTCAACTTTTTAAAGAAGACTTTTAACTTAGATTTGTTAGCA
>CALXNU010000069.1 GCA_944389835.1 uncultured Succinivibrionaceae bacterium | reverse complement strand
TTTTTATTTTTAAAAGAAGTGTCAATTTGTGACACAATCAAAAGTTAAAACTGTGACAATTTTAATGGGCTTAGACACTATTGTTTAGGTTTTAGATAGGCTTTTATAGTGTTGTTAGGGAACAAAACACAGATCTGATAACTTTTTATAGCTTATAAAGAATGATTAATTTCAATATTTTATAAAGAGTTTTGTTAGGTAACTAAATACTGAGAACAATTAATAATAGATGTTTTTATCAAGCTTTCCATATTATGGAAAGTACTTAAAAATCAATTAATTTTTATAAATTATAGATTATTAAAAACATGTTATTTTTTCTTTAAATGCTCTTGAATAGAATAAAAACATGTGATAGACTTGCCAATCAAGATTGATGATATAAATAAAAAGGTGTGATTAATGAAAAATACACAAAGATATTTATTTCATGTTTTGTTAAGACAACTCTATTTTTTTGCTTAAAAACTAATAAAAAGCGTCTCATTTTAAAATGAGAATGTCATTTAAACTCTTATTTTAGAGTTTATTTTAGTCAACTAGTTAAAGGATTTATAAATATGAATTTTTTAAAATATCCAGGCGGAAAAGAGAGAGAACTTAAATTTATTAAACCTATATTGCCTAATTTTAAAAATTACTATGAGCCTTTTGTTGGTGGAGGATCTGTATACTTAGATATGGTTGCAGATCATTATTTTATCAATGATAAATCAAATGATCTTATGAATATTTATCAATGTATACAAAATCAAGATCAAACTTTTTATTCAATCTTAAATGATTTTCAATCTGATTGGAGCTTAATTAGTGAGACTGTTAAAGATCTTTCTTCATATATACTTAATAAGTATAATCAGGCAAGATCTTCAGAAGAAATTAAGATTGATGATCTTTTTGAAAATGATAATTGGCTTAAACTAAAAATTTCTAACAAAAGTCATAATCAATTTATTAAAATCGCTAAACAAACTGTTAATAGAAAAATTAACCGTATGTTATGTTTGGAAACTCAAAAAGGAAAATTAATAGAAAGCGATATTATTGCAAACATAGAAGGCTCGCTTAAATCTGCTTTTTATACTGTTTTGCGTAATTTATACAACACTTTAGACTCTAAAAGTAGTCTTAAGACTGCGGCGTATCTTTTTCTAAGAGAAACCTGTTATTCATCAATGTTTCGTTTTAATAGCAAGGGGGAATTTAATGTTCCTTATGGTGGTCTTTCCTATAATGACAAGAAACTTAATGCTAAGGTTGATTTTTACTCAAGCGAGTATGTGCGAAAGAAAATGGCTATAACTACATTATGTAACGAAGATTTTGCAGATTTTATTGCGCAATGTAGACCGTCAAGCTCAGATTTTATGTTTTTAGATCCTCCTTATGACAGTGATTTTTCGACATACGATCAAAATGTTTTTGGTGAGAAGGATCAAAGAAGGTTATCTGAATTCTTGATAAACGAGTGTCCTTGTAAATTCCTATTAATAATCAAGAATACGGAACTTATAAATAAGCTATATAAATCAGGACAAAAATGTGCAAATGGACTTTTTTTAAATATTAGGCCATTTTCACATCAATATTTAGTAAGTTTTAAAAATCGCAATAATAAAAATACTAATCATTTATTGATAGGTAATTTTAATTTTAATTAAAGGAGCTATTATGCATACTGAAGCAGAAATAAGAATGGTTGTTAGATTATTACTTGAGTTACATGGAGAGTTAAATACAACTGAAGTTAAAGATAAACTTCAAGAAGTTTTAGATTTTGATGAAGAAGATAATATTTCATCTAAAACACGTCCTGGTGAAGTTAAAATAACTCAGCGTATTGGTAATATAGTATCGCATCAACGAGATCTTTTTAAAATTTACCCTGAAGGTTTTGCTGTTGATAAAAATTATAATCCAGCTAAGTTTATAGCTATTACTGGTTTAAACAAAAATACAAGAATATTAAAAGAATCGGAGATCAAAGACAAACAAAATAAAGCAAAAGTTTTGATAAGCCCAGTAAACAAGGTATATAAAAAGCTTGATTGGAATGCTGTGAATGAGCGTAGAACCTCACTTGGGAAAAGTGGAGAAGAGTTTGTTTTAGGTCGAGAAATAGAGCGCGTAAGAAAATTTGCTCCTGATGATGTGTCACGCGTTTATCATACTAGTGAAAATGAGGGTGATGGTTTTGGCTACGATATACTGTCACTAAATCGCAGAGGACAGTCAATCTATATCGAGGTTAAAACTACAACAGGTGGGGAAGATGCGCCTTTTTTTATGAGCATAAACGAGAAGCAATTTTTTGAAGTTAATCAGAAAAACGCTTTTGTTTATCGAGTTTTTAATTTTAATCAGAGAAGTAGGATCGGAGAGATTAAAATTATTTCAGGCAAAAAGCTTATGACTGATTATATTTTTGATCCGATTACCTTTTTAGTAAAACACAAATAAGCATAGCTTGATTAGGTTATATTTAAGTGGCTTACCTTCTAAGATAGTATTATGCGCAAGTTTGGAATTTTTGATAGCTTTAGTGATACTTTTTCAAAGTAAATGGTAAGCCTGATGACACAATCGAATCAGAATCGAATCACAATCGAGTCACAATCGAGTCAGAATCGAATCACAATCAAACCGCAATCTAATCGCAATCTAAACACGATCGGAATCAGTATCGAGTCATAATCGAATCAGAATCGAATCGCGATCGATTGAGATCTTCAATTAAGTTTTTAAAGCTTAAAATCGCGCCACAGAATTGCCTCTTCTTATGCTAAATACGTGTCGTCTTTTGCTTTAAAAAGCCCAAAATGCTAAAATATTAAGTCTTTTGTATATTGTTTTCCTTAGAAAGTTACAGGCAGTAGTATGGTAGATAAGACAGACGATACTCGTGAAAATGCGCCTTTTGCTCAAGTAAATCAAAATGAAAATGACTTTGATGGTACAAGCGCTACAAGCGTTGATACTCAAGGAGTCAGCGTAGTTAAGCTTGAAGATGAGCTTAAACAATCGTTTATTGACTATGCCATGAGCGTAATTGTCGATAGAGCTCTTCCTGATGTACGAGATGGTTTAAAACCAGTGCACAGAAGAGTGCTCTATGATATGTATGATCTTAATATTAAGTCTTCAGGTCAGACTAAAAAATCAGCTCGTGTCGTAGGTGATGTGATAGGTCGTTTTCACCCGCATGGCGATGCGGCAGTTTATGAAACAATTGTGCGTCTGTCACAATGGTTTTCCATGCGTGCCCCTTTAATTTTTGGTCAAGGTAACTTTGGTAATATTGATGGCGATGGCCCTGCTGCCATGCGTTATACCGAAGTTAAGATGACCAAAATTGCTGAGGCCATGTTAACTGATATTGATAAGGAAACAGTCGACACTTATCCAAACTATGATGACTCAGAGACCATTCCTGAGGTTTTACCTACTAGGTTCCCAAATCTTTTAGTAAATGGCTCACAGGGTATTGCTGTGGGTATGGCAACTAACATTCCACCACATAATTTAGGTGAGGTGGTAGATGGTACGATTGCCATGCTTGATAATCCTGAGATTAGCCTTGCTGAGCTTATGCATTATATTAAAGGTCCTGATTTTCCAACCGGAGGTTATATTGTTGGTAAGTCTGGGATCGTAGATGCTTACTCCTCAGGTAAAGGGCGGGTGATTATGCGCTCTCGCACTCATGTGGAGACTGATAAGTCAGGGCGCAAGACGATTGTAGTTGATGAAATTCCATATATGGAATCAAAGAGCAATATCGTCAAGCAAATTGCCGACTTAGTGCGTGAAAAGAAGATTGAAGGTATTGCTGAGGTAAACGATCTTTCAGATAAAGATAACTTAGTTAAAATTGCCATTGATTTGAAGCGTGATGCTTTTGAAGAGGCAGTTTTAAATAATCTTTTTGAAAAGACCAATTTACAAACAAGCTTTGCGGTAAATATGATTGCCTTAGTGCACGGACAGCCAAGGCAATTAGGCTTAATTGAGATCTTAAAAGAGTTTATTGATTTCAGACGCGAGGTTGTAACCCGTCGTACCGTTTATCTTTTAAGACAAGACAGACGCAAAGCTTTTGATAATGAAGGTCTTTTAGTTGCTAAGGATAATATCAATAAGATTGTAGATATTATTACCTCCTCTGAAAATACCGAAGAGGCCAAGCGTCATTTAATGTCTGAGCCTTGGGATGGCTCTTTAGTAAGCTCGATTATTCATTTAGATGAGAATGGGCAAAATGTCTGCCTCCCTCAAGGTATCGATCCTCATGCAGGTTTACATGATGGTAAGTACTATTTATCACAAGAGCAAGCCGATAAGATTTTATCCTTACAATTAAGCCGTTTAACTAAGATCTCCCAAGATAAGATCAAAGAAGAGTACTTAGGTCTTATTCAAAACATCTTAGGCTATCTTGAGATCTTAAATAGCACTGAGAGATTAAAAGAAGTTATTCGTGAGGAGTTAATTGCAACTCGCGCTGAATACGCCGATAAGCGTCGTACCGACTTTGTTGATGATTTTGGTAAGATGTCCAAGGCTGATTTAGTAACTCCAGCTGATGTTATCTTAACCTTATCCTCTCAAGGTTATATTAAATACCAAGATATCTCAGCTTTTGAAGTGCAAAGACGCGGCGGTAAGGGTAAGGCTGCGGCTAAGGTTAAAGAAGATGACTTTATAACGCGCGTTTTAGTGTCAAATACCCATGACAACTTATTGTGCTTTACCTCAAAAGGCCGCGTGTTTGCAACTAAAGTTTATGACTTACCAACTTCAGAAAATCGCACTTGGAGGGGACGTCCTATTCAAAATTACTTTGAGATAGAAGAAGGTGAGGTGATAACCTCCATGCTTACTATTTCACAGTTTGATGAAGAGCATTATGTCTTCTTAGCCACCGCTCAAGGTTACGTGAAAAAAGTGCGCTTGAGTGCCTTGAAGAATCACGTGGAAAGAAGCAATGGCAGACCGATGATTATTCTCACCTTAAAAGAGGGGGATAGTTTAATTGGATCTTCTATTTGCTCAGGTGATGATGATATTTATCTTTTCACTGAAAACTATCGTGCAGTGCACTTCTGCGATTTCTATGACACCGCAAAGGGCAGTGATGAAGATGAAAACCTGCCAGAAAGTGAGGGTGCAGAGACTGTAGCAGAAGGTACTGAAGGCCAAGATGAGGAGGCACCTCGTCCTCGTCACTTTGGTTTTGGTGTCAGACCTTCAAATCGCGGATCTGGTACGTTGCGTGGCATTAAGTTAATTGGTGATGATAAAGTTGCAAGCTTAATTGATGTACCTTTAGATGGTAAAGATACCCACTATTGCATGGTGCTGTCTAAAAACGGTATTGGCAAGAAGATGCGCCTTGAGGATATCCCATTAAAGAATCGTGGTACGCAAGGTGTCGTGGTAATGCCAAGAGCCCGTGGTGAAGCTTTAGGTAAAGTAGTTGGCGCTTGCTTAGTAGATGAGGGTGATGAATATTTAATTGTTACAGATCAGGGCACTTTAATTAGATCACCTGCCGATGAAATAAGACCTATGAGCAGACAAGCAGGCGGTGTGAAATTAATGCGTGTCTCAGAAGGTGAGAGTATTATAGAATTACAAAACATCCCACAAGAAGTGGCGATTGCCTCACAAGAGGCGCAAGATGCAAGACGTCAGGATCGCAAAGATCGCGAGATCTTATTAGATCAGTTAAATGGCGGTGGCAATAAAGAAGAGCAAGCTTTAAAGCAAGAGTCTTCAGAGGAACAAACTTTAGAGCAAAATAAGGAAAACGAGGAGATTTAAATGTTTCGTGCCTGGAATTATGGTGCAGGTCCTAGCACCATGCCACTTGAAGTCCTTGAAGAGGCGCAAAGAGAGTTTACTAACTTTCAAGGCTTAGGCTTAGGTATTGTGGAGATGTCCCACAGAAGCGCTGAGTTTGAAAAGGTAGCTTATGAGGCAGAGGCCTTATTGCGTGAGATCATGCAGATCCCAGATAATTATGAGATCTTATTTGAGCAAGGCGGTGGTAGAGGTCAATTTGCAGCCATTCCTTTAAATCTCTTACCTGAAGATGGCTTTGCAGATTATTTTGTCACCGGCCACTGGTCACGTAGCGCTTACAAAGAGTGCGCCGAGCGTTATGGCAAGGCGATTTTGCACGAGTGCGTAGAGAAGAATGCTCAAGGTGAATACTTTATCGATTACTCTAAGATGAAGGTCACTGAAGGTGCTACCTTTGCATATGTGTGCTTAAATGAGACTGTAAATGGCATTGAAATGTTTAATCTGCCAGATACAGGTAATGTGCCATTAATTGCTGACATGTCATCTAATATTCTAACTCGTCCAATTGATGTCTCACGCTTTGGGGCCATTATCTTTGGTGCGCAAAAGAATGTTGCACCATCAGGTCTTACCATTAGCATTGTCCGCAAGGATTTAATTGGACATGCCAGAAAATATTGCCCATCTGTTTTAGATTGGCAGGTTTTAAGCTCCTATAAGAGCATGTATAACACCCCAAATACCTTCTCATGGTATTTATCAGGTAAGGTCTTTAAGTGGATTAAAGATTTAGGCGGTGTAAGTGAGCTTGAAAGGCGCAATATTCAAAAATCTAATTTGCTTTACGATTATATTGATGGCACTGATTTTTATAATTGCCCAATTGCAAGAGCAGATAGATCACGCGTTAACTGCGTCTTTACTTTAAAAGATGAAAGCTTAAATCAAGCCTTTTTAGAGCGGGCGAAAAATGCCCACATGATTGGTCTTAAAGGCCATAAGGTTTTAGGTGGCATGAGAGCTAGTATCTACAATGCTATGCCACTGCGCGGCGTTGAAGCTTTAGTTGATTTCATGCGTCTTTTTGAGATTGACCACAAATAAGCTTTTAACTTAATAAAACAAAAGGCCTAAGTTATTTTGACTTAGGCTTTTTAGTCTGATTTCTTTAAACTTTAGTTAATTTTAGGTGTCTTTTAGGCCTTGTGAGCAAAATTTAAGCAAATTTGGCGCAAATCATAAGAAATTGAGCGCAAAACTTAGATCTTAGGCTTAAATCCCACAAATTTTTCTTAAAAAATCTGATCTTGTGCTAAATCTTGAATAGTCCCCTCTAAGAGATCTTAACTATCTTAGGTATAATCTAAACTTAAGTAAGAGGAGGATCTTATGCACGACACAACTCATCCTTGGTATGAAAGTTACCCTCAAGGAGTACCTCACACTATCGATCCCCACATTTTTGAAAATTTAAACGATCTTTTTGACTACGCCACTTTGCAATATGCAGAGCGTGAAGCCTACCTTAATATGTTAGGTAGTATCACCTATGAAGAATTGGGCAAAGAAGTTGAGAAATTTGCCTCTTTTTTACAAAATCATTGGCATTTAAAAAAGGGCGATAAGATCGCCATCATGATGCCAAATTTAATTCAATATCCGATTGTGCTCTTTGGGGCTTTGAAAGCGGGGCTTACCGTAATTAACACCAACCCTTTATACACCTCAAGGGAGCTTTTAAATCAATTAAGCGACAGTGGGGCAAAGGCCATTGTCGTGATTGCCAATTATGCTTTTAACTTGCAGAAGATTATCAATAAAACCCAAATTAAATATGTAGTTGTCACCAATGTTGGTGATGGTTTTGGCTTTTTTAAAGGCCATTTAGTCAATTTCGTGGTGCGTTTTATAAGAAAAATGGTGCCCAATTTCTTAATTGGCGGCTCTGTCTCCTTTAAAACCGCTTTAAAATTAGGGGCTAAGCATGTCTTCCATGAAGTTGAAGTGGCCTATGATGATATTGCGCTTTTACAGTACACCGGAGGCACTACAGGCAAACCTAAAGGTGCGATGTTAAGCCATGGCAATATTATTGCCAATGTCTCTCAAGCTTTGGGCATGTATTCCAATGTTTTAAAACGCGGTGAGGAAGTGTTACTTACCGCCATTCCTCTCTATCATATCTTTGCCCTTACCGTAAATTGTGTGCTCTTTTTGGCAATTGGCGGTAAAAATCTTTTAATTACCGATCCAAGACGGGTTAAAGATATGATTAAAGATTTAGCCAATCACCCAGAGCTTACAATTATGACTGGGGTGAATACCTTATTTAATGGTCTTTTAAATCATCCTGATTTTGCCCACGTGAACCTTTCTAATTTAAAGCTAGTCATAGGCGGAGGTGCTGCCGTTCAATCTGGTGTGGATGCAAGATTTTATAAAAGAACGGGTCTTCATATCCTTGAGGGGTATGGACTTACTGAGTGCTCGCCTTTGTGTTGTGTAAATCCCTCTAATATCAAAGATTACACGGGTACCATTGGCCTTCCTGTGCCATCTACTGAAGTTCGGATCATCGACCCTCAAGGAAATCCCATTTGGGAGCTTAATACCCCAGGTGAGCTGGAGTTTAAAGGCCCACAGGTGATGAAGGGTTATTATCACAATGAAAAAGCTACCGAGAATGTCATGGATGGGGAGTATGTAAGAACTGGGGATGTGGCCATTTGGCAAGAAGGTGGCTACATTAAAATCATCGATCGTCTCAAAGATATGATCTTAGTTTCAGGTTTTAATGTGTTTCCTTCTGAAATTGAAGATGTGGTAAGCCGTTTTGATCGTATAATAGAATGCGCCGTAGTAGGCGTTCCCTCGGAGACGACCGGAGAGGCAGTTAAACTTTTTGCTGTAAAACGTGATCCGCAATTAACTGAAAAAGAACTTCGTGATTGGTGTCGACAATTTTTAACCCCTTATAAGGTGCCAAAGATTGTGGAGTTTGTTGATACTTTACCAAAATCTGCAATCGGTAAGGTTTTAAGACGTTATTTGCGCGAGGGACAAAAAAGAAACCAAAAATGACGAGAATTAAGTTTTAAGGTTTTTCATGACAATTAAATACCATTTAGTAGATCGTGAAGATGAGCTTTTAAAGTTGGTGAAAATTTTAAGTGCAGCACGATCTGATGAGCTTATTGCTTTAGATACCGAATTTTTACGCATTCATACTTTTTATCCCAAGCTTTGCCTGTTGCAAATTGCCTATCAAGGTGAGGCTTATATTATTGATCCTTTCCCTTTAGATTTAGAGCCTTTAATTAGGTTTTTCTATGATACAGATGCGCAAATTTTAACCTTTGCTGGGGCTGAGGATTGGGAATGTTTATCTTATGAATTTTTAAAGTTAGGTTTTAGTGAAAGATTAACCCCCAAACACCCCCTTGATGCGCAATTGCTAGCCGCCTTTAGCAATCACTCTTGGGGCATTGGTTTGTCTGCTATGGTAAAAGATCTTTTAGATATTGATTTGGCCAAAGATCAAACCCTCTCGGATTGGGAATATCGCCCCTTATCTAAAGAACAATTAGTCTATGCCTCTTTAGATGTGATCTATCTTGAGAAAATCCATGAGCTTTTAAAGGCTAGGGTTTCAGATGAGATCTATGGTTATTATGTAGAAGAAGTTAAAGATCGCGCCCAAAAAATTTGCAATGAAGACGATGAGGAGACTTTCTATCGTCAAGTGCCAGGGGCAGGTAGGCTTAATCTTGCAGATTTAAATCTTTTACATGAGCTTTGTGTGAAGCGCCTTAATTTTGCTAAACGACAAAATTGTGCTTTAAGTAGACTTTGTCCGATTGGCTCATTAGTTTCTATCGTAAAAAAGAAGCCACGCTCCAAGCAAATGCTCTTAAAGCTTAATTTAAAGCCACAGTGTATTAGAATGTACGGCGATTTAATTTTAAGTTGGCTAAATGAGGCCACGCATCAAAAAAAGCCCCTTTTAGATCTCAAAGCCCCTTATGATGCTTGTACACAATATGTAAGTTATGGCTTAGTGGTCAATAAGCTTAAAACCCTAGCTCAAGAAAAATGTGAAGCCCTTAATCTTTCAAGTAAGCTTTTAACGAGCAAAAAGCTTATCAACCTCACGGTTACCGCTTACCTTGAAGGTAAACATGAAGGTTTAGCTATAGGCTGGAAAAGGGAGGTTTTAGGTCCTATTGATGAGATCTTAGAGCTGTGTAAAAACGAGCATCTAGAGAAAAATACCCCCCAACAAGATGCAAAAGAGGAGTCTTAAGCTTTATGCCTTTGCTCTTTATTTAAAAAATGCGCGCAAGCTAAAAGTGCGTAAGGTGCTTTAAAGTGTTTTAAGGTCTAGACATCTTTTTTTTATATTGTAGAATTATTTATGGATAGCGCCGGGATCCTTACGAGGACCGGTACGGGAAAAGGCCTTCTCTTTTTTAAGAGAGGGTCTTTTCTTTTGGAGCAAGAAAAATTTTTAAGCTTTCTAAAATACAAATGCCCCGCATAAGCGAGGCATTGTAAGGTAATTTTAAGTCTTACTTAAATTATTACCAGAAGATTGCGTAAATTGCAGCGCAAATTAATAAGATACCATAAGAGCCAATCTTGAAGGCAGAAGAGGTGGCAAAGACCTCGGAGGTTAAGGTAATTGCCTTCTCATCATCGTCGCTCTTGGAGGTTGCTAAGGAGACGAAGAGGATGATTGCTACGGATAAAATGAAGGTGTAGAGCATTTGATCCATAAATGGCATCTGAAGTGGTAAGAACTTTAAGAGTAAAGCAATCGGGATTGAAGCTAAAACGCCGATGCTAGCACCTAAAGTAGTTGTCTTCTTTAAGAAGAGGCCGCACATAAATACTGCAAGCACGCCTGGGGAAACTAAGCCGGTGTACTCTTGAATGAATTGGAAGGCCTGATCAATAGCACCTAACATTGGAGCAATGAAGATGGCAATGACTAAAGAGATGATGGCAGTCAAACGACCAACGTTAACTAACTTATAGTCAGAGGCATTCTTATCAATGTACTCATGATAGATATCTAAGGTGAAGATAGTGGCAGTGGAGTTTAGCATTGAGGCTAAGGATGAAACGATAGCGGCAGCTAAAGCAGCAAAGACTAAGCCTTTAACACCTGCAGGTAAAAATTGAGTAAGCCAAGGATATGCTCTGTCAGCATGATCCATAGATGGTAAGAAGTTATTTGCAGCCTCACCTAATTGAGCCATTAAAGCAGGATCTTGGGTAATGCAGAAAGCGGCAATACCTGGAATTACTACTAAGAATGGGATGATAAGCTTTAAATAACCTGCAAAGACTAAGCCTTTTTGAGCCTCATCAACGGACTTTGAAGCAAAGGTACGTTGAATGATGTATTGGTTAAAGCCCCAGTAGTAGAGGTTGGCAACCCACAAACCACCAATTAATACGGCAATGCCTGGGAGGTTCATAAACTGTGGATTTGACTTATCTAAGATCATTTCAAAATGATCTGGAGCTCTGTCAACTAAATTGCCCAAACCTGCAAAGAAGCCTGCATCTTGACCGATGAAGGATACTGCAAGATAGGTAGTGGCAAAACCACCAAAGACTAAGACGACAACTTGAATTACGTCAGTCCAAACTACAGCAGATAAGCCACCGTATACTGAATAAACTAAGGCGAAAATGGCAAGACCTATGATTGAGTACATCATAGGAATACCTAAGATGGTCTCTAAGGCTAAACCGCCTAAGTATAAAACGGAGGTTAAGTTTACGAAGATGTAGAGGCAAATCCAGAAGACAGCTAAGATAGTCTTTAAGGTTTTGTTATAACGCTTTTCAACGAATTCTGGAATGGTGTAAATACCCTTTTCAATAAAGATTGGTAGGAAGAACTTACCAACTAAGATTAAGGTAATAGCAGCCATCCATTCGTATGAGGCAATACCCAAACCAATTGCAAAGCCTGAACCTGACATACCGATAAATTGCTCAGCTGAGATATTAGCGGCAATCAAGGAGGCACCTACCGCCCACCAAGGAAGTGATTTACCTGCGAGGAAGTAACCTTCGGTGGATGATTTGTTCTTACGTGAAACTGCAAGTCCCACGCCAATAATGACGAGTACGTAGACTGCGAAAATGGCATAGTCTACGCCTGCAAGTCCTTGAGTTACAGTATCCATATACCCTCTAAAAGATGAAAAAAACCACAACTAAATTAAGAAGAGCTTTTTACTTGCTCTTTACGGGGTGAATTTTCAATCTAAGTGCATTTTGGTGCAAGACTATAAAAAATATGGTTAAGAATAGAAATAGCCAAAAATGAACACAAAATTAATCGATTTTAGTAAATTATCGTTAATACGTGTTAAATAATCATAAGTGTAACCGTTTACATAGAATTAAAATTATTTAATCCTAGTATGTAAGACTTAGATTAAGTTAAAAAATTATATCGATACTAAATTTTTGTGATCTTCTTCAAAAATATTTAACACGATAGAGATTTTTTAGTTAAAACAGTAATTAAAAACTCAAATTTCTTTCAACTCTTAATAGCCTAAATCTCCGTAGTTAATTCTTGTATCAAAAATTAAGTGGTCACTTTTACTGCGTTATTTTTGATTTCTAAGAGATCTATCAATAACTGTAAATGGAGGTTCTACATACTTTTACTGCGCCTTTGCAGATCATAAACTTACAAAGATGATCTAAGTTGACAAATAAAAAAACTAAAAAGAAAATATAAAGCAAGGTACATGAAGGTTAGATGATATAACCTAAATGGGACTTAAGATCTCCTCAAGATGATCTTGTTCTGTTTTCTTATCAATGGATCATCTTAAAAACTCCTAACAAAAAGCTTAAGAGCCTAAAGAAAGAATATCCGTACCTTGAAGAGCC
>CALXNU010000068.1 GCA_944389835.1 uncultured Succinivibrionaceae bacterium | reverse complement strand
GGGCTTCGACCTTGCTCTGTACAGCTGGTCCAGGGACTTACACCCATTGGATTGCGTGCATGCCGCGCACACTAAAACAAAAGCAGGCCGAAGCCTGCCTTTAACTTTAGAAGTTTGTCTTTAGGAGGTTTTGTAAACTTAGAACAAGAAGCTTGCACCCTCTTCTGCGGTGCCTACTCTCTCACGGCAGACTTTAAATAAGTATCTGCCATAGGTTTGCTCTTTCTCCTCAAGGTTTGGCACCTGTGGGCTGCGACCTTCAAGGGAGGTTAAGCAATTGATGGTACCAGCATCGGCATCAAAGTCGATTAAATCACCATCTTGTAATAAGGCTAAAGCACCACCGCGGCTGGCCTCTGGGCTTACGTGTAAGGCAGATGGGATCTTACCTGAGGCACCTGAAAGGCGACCGTCAGTTAACAAGGCCACATGGAAGCCAGCCTTTTGCAAATTGCCTAAAACTGGCATTAGCTTGTGAAGCTCAGGCATACCAGAGGCAGCAGGTCCTGCAAAGCGCACGACAATCACCGCATCTTGATTAAGCTTGCCTTCCTTATAGGCACGCTCTACATCGTGTTGATCATTAAAGACGCGAGCTGGAGCTTTGACATGGTGATGCTCTGGGGCTACTGCGGAGATCTTAATGACAGATGATCCTAAATTGCCGTGTAAGACCTTAATACCACCTTGCTCTTTAAAGCAACCCTCACCTGAAATTAAGACGCTAGGATCTAAGCTTCCTTGCACCTCAACGAATTTTACTTCATCGTTTTCAAGCACTGGGGTGGTTAGCTGATCTTTGAAAGTTCCCACACAAGTTAGTACATCATCATGGACTAAGCCTCTGTCGTGTAAGGCCTTCATTAAAACTGGGACGCCGCCTGCCTTTTGGAAAGCATTAATATCAGCTTTAGCATTAGGATAGATATTAACTAAAAGTGGCACTACTGAGGATAAGTCACTTATATCATCCCAAGTAATATTAATACCACAGGCTTTGGCCATGGCTAAAATGTGGAGAGTATGATTGGTAGAACCACCTGAGGAGAGCCAAGCGACTAAGCCATTTACAAAGTTTTTCACGGTTAAAACTTTATACAATGGACGATAGTTTGGACCTTGAGAGCTAAACTTGACAATCTCAGTTGCAATCTTGTCAGTTAAAGCCTTTCTTAAAGGCTCATAAGGTGGCACAAAGGCAGAGCCTGGGAGCATTAAGCCCATGGCCTCTAAAACTAATTGATTGGTATTGGCCGTACCATAGAAAGTGCAAGTGCCTTGATGGTGATAAGAGCTACACTCCATCTTCTGCAAGGCATCCTTATCAAGCTCACCTGCGGCATACTTTTGACGAATGGCAGTCTTTTCATCATTTGAAATGCCAGTGCTCATAGGACCAGCTGGCACAAAGGCAGTTGGTAAGTGACCAAAAGCGGCCGCACCCATCACCATACCTGGGGCAATCTTATCGCAAATGCCCAAAAGTAACACGGCATCAAAAATATTGTGTGATAAACCTACAGCTACAGATTGAGCTACTAAATCACGTGAGAAAAGTGACATGTCCATGCCAGGTTGGCCTTGAGTGACACCATCACACATGGCAGGAGTGCAACCTGCAACTTGAGCACTGTGACCTTTGGCTCTTAAAACTTGCTTTATCTCATCAGGATAGAGCTTATATGGGCAGTGGGCGGAGAGCATATCATTGTAGGCTGAAACAATACCTACATTTAATCCTTTACCGAAGACCACATTCTCTTTATCAGCCTCATCGGTACCTGCTGCAGCATGAGCGATATTTGAGCAGGTTAAAATTACTCTGTCACGACCCAACTTTTCTTGGGCGGCCATCATCTTAAGATAATGAGCGTAACTGTCCTTTGAGCGCTCTTCAATGCGAGCGGTAACTTCTTGCACAATCTTATTCATAAAAATCTCTTAAATCTCTTAAATCTCTTTTTAATCTTAGGTAGCTCTATTGTAACCTATTTATCAATTTTTGCTTCAACTTCTGCTAAAGTTTTAGCAATAACTTCCTCAAGCGGTGGAGTGATATCAATGCTAATTACATCAGTTTCATCGGCAGTTGGCATCTCTAAAGTGTCAAATTGGCTTTGCACCATAGACTCTTTCATATAGTGGCCTTGTCTTTTCTTCATGCGCTCTAAAATTAAATCGTAGGAGCCTACTAAGTGCACGAATAACACATCATTGCCATCACGGATAATGTCACGATACTTTTTCTTTAAAGCAGAGCAGACAATTACTGCATTCTCACTTCTTCTTGAAAGAGAGAAGAACACGTCACTTATTCTGACCAACCAAGGATATCTGTCTTCATCGTTTAGAGGGTGACCTTCAGACATCTTGATAATATTAGCTCTTGGATGGAGATCATCGCCATCTAAGAATCTGCAACCTAACTTTTGGGCAATCGCCATTCCTACAGAAGTTTTACCTGAACCACAAACTCCCATCACGACGATATTCTTTTTAGCCATTTAAACACCTCTTGTATGCAAATTGGAATTTAGATCACAAAATTAAAATAAAGCATATCTTTGGTCTTTATCTTAGCAAATGTTACCCGTATCATGTTACGCATAACATAATTCTTGAGAGAGCGATCACACTAATCGCCCTTTTAAGTTAACGTTTAAAAAATTTACTTGAGGTTTTTTATGGATCACGCAGCAGCTGTCGAGCAATCCTCTTATTTGCTCACCGTAGCCGTTATTGCTATTGCCGCCTTGCTAGTCTTAATTATGAAGCTTAAGGTGCACGCCTTTGCTTCATTAATCTTAGTAAGCTTTGGTACCGCAGTTGCAACCGGCATTGAACTTTCAAAAATTGTCCCTGCCATGTTAGGCGGTTTTGGTGGCACCTTAGCCTCTGTGGCCGTCTTAGTGGGTATCGGTGCCATGATTGGCAAGATCTTAGAGCTCTCAGGTGGTGCTCAAACCCTTGCAGATACCTTAATTGGTGTCTTAGGTGAAAAACGCGCCCCAATGGCCTTAGGTATTGCCTCCTTACTCTTTGGCTTTCCAATCTTCTTTGATGCAGGCTTAGTTGTAATGCTCCCAGTTATCTTGACTGTCGCCAAGAGAATGGGTGGTAGCCTTTTAAAATATGCACTACCTGCAACTGGTGCTTTCTCAGTTATGCATGTGTTCTTACCACCACATCCAGGTCCAGTAGCTGCCTCTGAGATCATCGGCACTAATATTGGCTACATGGTCTTCTTCGGTTTAATTACCGCCTTACCTACTTGGTATATTTCATCCTATCTTTTCGGTCACTACTGTGCCAAAAAGTGGAATGTCTCCGTTCCTGATCTTTTTAAGAGTGCCAACTCTGAAGAACGTCTTGATGTTAAGCCACCAAAGTTCTCAACCGTAATTTTCGTGCTCTTAACTCCAATGCTCTTAATCTTTATCAACACCGGTGTCACAACTTTACAAGCCTCAGGTGTGTTGCCTAAAGATAGCAGTGCCTTAGAGTTTTTAAAGTTAATTGGTCAAACCCCAATTGCCTTACTTATCACCTTATTATTGTGCCTTACCATCTTTGTTAAACCATTTGGTGGCAAGAGATTAAATCAATTGTGCGAAAGCTCTTTAGGCCCTATCTGCTCTGTGGTATTAGTAACCGGTGCAGGTGGTATGTTCGGTGGCATTTTACGTACTTCAGGTATTGGTGACGCCCTAGCAGGTGCTCTTTCAGATTTAGGTATCCCAATTATTTTGGCCGCCTTTATCATCTCCTCTTGCTTGCGTATTGCCCAAGGCTCTGCAACTGTAGCACTCACTACTACCGCAGCTTTAATTGCCCCAATCGTGCACACTACCCAAGGTTTATCCATGATTGACCTGTGCGCTATTACCACCGCAGCCTCTGCAGGATCAGTTATTTGCTCACACTTCAATGACTCAGGCTTCTGGCTTGTTAAAGGCTTATTTGGTTTAGATGAGAAGATGACCTTAAAGACCTGGACGGTACTTGAAACTTTAATTGCCGTGATTGGTTTTGCGATCTCTTGTGTCTTCTACGTTATTTTCTAATCCTCAAAATCACAAAAACTCCTACTTTTAAAGGGGAACCTTGGTGTTCCCCTTAATGCACTAAAGCTTAAAAACAACATACCTTAAGCTCTATTTGTATTATCGCTTATTATAATTTTTGAAGGTTTTTTGCCTTTTTTGAGTGATGATTTGGCTTTCCTATGCGATTCTTTTTATTATATGCTTATTATAAACACACCTTAATCAAAACATCTTTTACATTAAAACTTTGCTTCAAGCTTTTATACAGTTGTGTTATGCACTGTGTTTTAAAGTATTTAGATGGTTCTTACATGACTAATACCACCTTACGAGAGCGTTTTGGTTTAGATGCTAAAGATGTTCAAATGACAAGCAATTTAATAAGACAAACTATAGAGCTTGGTCTTATAAAAGAAGCTTCCCCCACGCAAAGTAGGAAAAATCGCCAATATATCCCAACTTGGTTTTCCTTAGAAGAATAAATAGATACTGCTTTTTAAAAGCTATAACTTAAAATCCACCATCCTTGAGGTGGTGTAACAAGCAAACCTCAGGCAAATTTCTTTTCTACTATGCAAAAAGTGCAAAAACTTAAGTAAAAAGCCCACTTAAGCTAAAGCCTTACCTTAAGTTCTCCTAAATCATCTTCAACCAACAGTATTTAACAAATTACAAACTTAAAGTATCAATAATTTAAAAAGTCGAAGCTTTACACACGCTTAAGTCCCAATCTTGCTAAAGTTGTAAGTCAAAGTTCTAAGTTTTATGCTATCCTAAGTGCTTTGATTTAGCTTTGAGAGGTTTTAAGTGAAAACGCGTTGGACCATGCAAGATATTGCAGAAAAATTAGGGATCACCAAAATGACGGTCTCACGCTATCTAAAAGATCCCAAAAGTGTCTCCAAAGAAACCGGCCTTAAAATTGCCAAACTTATTGATGAGCTAGGCTACATTGCCCCTAAAGCTCCTGCCATGCTCTCAAAGTCCTCTTCAAAAGCCATTGGCGTTATCGTACCTTCTTTTTCTAATATGGTGTTCTCCGATGTGATCTTAGGGGTTAACAATAAAGCCTCAAAAGAGGGTTACTCAATTTTAATTACCCATATGAGCTATGACATGTTAGAGGAAGAAAAGCAAGTTGCCGATTTAATCTCCTATCAAGTCGACGCTCTTATCTTATCTGAGCCCAAGCACACGCCACTTACCCTCAAACGCTTAAAAGAATATGGCCTGCCTGTAGTTGAAACCATGTCCCTTCCCTATCGGCCTATTGATTTAGCCGTAGGCCTTGATCATGAGGAAATAGCTTATAAATGCACCAAAGCTTTGCTTGAGTGCGGGCGCAGGAAAATTGCCTACCTTGCCGTAAGATTGGATTTTAGAACCTTAGATAGACAAAAAGGCTATGAAAAGGCCATGTTAGAAAAAGGCTTAGAGCCTCTTACCTTCAGCTCCCCAGAGCGCTCAAGCTTTACCATGGCAGGTGATTTAATGCGTGAGGCACTAGCATCCCATAAAGACTTAGATGCCATTATCTGCACTAACGATGACGTAGCCGTTGGTGCGATGTTAGCCTGCCAAGCCTTAGGCATTAAAATCCCCGATGATCTAGCCATCTTAGGCTATAACGGTCTTGATATTGCCAATGCCACGATTCCAAAACTTTGCAGTATTAAAACCCCACGCCTTGAAATTGGGGAAACTGCCTTTGATTTAATTTTAAAAAGATTAAACCATGAGAAGATCTTAAAGAAAAAGATTAAGCTCTCTCATGGCATCACCGACGGGGCTACCGTCACCAAAGAAGAACATCAAGCTTTGCTTAAAACCTGTGAGGATTAAGCCTCAATTTAAGCTTTACTTTGCTCACTTTGTGCTAATTGTTGTTCTACCTCGTGCAAAGACTTCTCATCGGTACCGCCGCCTAGGGCGACCATTAAAGTCATTTGCGCATTTAAAAATGAAAGTTTGTTATTTAGATAGGAAATAGCCGCATTGCGCCTTGTGTCACAAGCATCTAAATAATCTGTTAAAGAGGCAGATCCTAAAAGATAACGCTTTTCATAACGGCTTTGATTTAAAGTTGCCAAATCCAAGCTCTCTTTAGCATTCACTAAGGCTTTTTGATAATAATTTAAATTTTCCGTGGCATCATAAACCTCACGCACCGCTACAAGGTAAGTGTCCACAAAGTTTAACTTAGCCAAGTCTCTGTCTACTAAAGAGATCTTCTCTTGATACTTTAAATCCTGATAATTTAAAAATGGGAAGGTTATAGCAGCCCCTAAAGTGCCTAGAGGATCGGATAAAAAGCGCCCAAAGGTATCTGAGCTTCCACCTTGCAAGGAGGCTTGTAAAGTAAAGCTTGGATAAAAGGCCAAACGCGCCTCATCGGCATTTAAGTAGGCGGCCTTCAAGCGCTCCTCACTTGCCATTAAGTCAGGGCGACGGGCTAAAAGCAGGCTTGGAATTTCCAAACTAATTTGTGGGCTTTGCGCTTTATCTAAACTTGAAGTTTCAACATTTTGAGCACTTACTTTACCTAAAAGATAATTTAAAGCATTTCTTGCATTACCCAAACCTTGTACGCGTGAGTCGTAAGTGTCTTTTATTTGCAGGAAATTAACTTTAGCTGTATCTAATTCAAGTTTATCAACCATCCCCAAGCGATAGCGATTTTCGATGATCGCAAGGCGCTTTTTAGCATCCTCTAATTCCATCTCCCCTAAAGCTAAAGCCTCTTTGGCATAAGACAATTGCCAATAAGCTTCAGCTACCGTTGAAATTACCGTAAGGCGCATGGAGAGGTAATCTAAAGCTGAGGCTTTAAACTCAGCGGCACTTGCAAGACGTGAGGCCTCAAGGCGGGAGAAAAGATCTATTTCATAAGAAAGCCCTAAACTCGAGGAAGAGCTACGATTAGAACTTGCCCCACCTTCAAGCTCACGGCTAACATTTGCCCCTAAACTTGCATTAAAATCTGGCAAAAGTGAAGTTCTTGAAAGTCCTAATTCATATAAAGCTCGATTTACATTTAAATAAGACTCTCTTAAATCACTATTGTGCGCTAAAGCTTGAGTTATGACGTCATCTAAGAGCGGATCTGCAAAAAGCTTATAAAAATCTTTATCAACTCTTTGTCCTACATAATTTTCTTGATAGGAAAAACTCACCACCTCTGGCACCTCAGGTCTTTCATAAGGGGTAAGCATTAAAGAGCAAGCGCTTAAGGAAACACTTGCGAGCATTAGTAGCGCACAATTTAACTTTTGCATAATTTATCCTGCCTTTAGAGTTTGCTCAAGATAATCCTCCCAATAAGGCATCTTAAGACCAAACACCTCATAAATTTTCGTGCAATCAAGTCTTGAGTCCAAAGGCCTCTCAACTTTAGATGGATACTCTTCACTTAAAATACTTTGAACGCTCACCTCATGATCTAAAAGATTTAACTCAAAGGCTTTAGCTAAAATCACCCGCGCAAATTCATCCCAGGTGGTATAAGGAGTGCCTGCAAAATGATAGATCCCCTCCAAATTAAGCTCAGGTTTTTCAACTAAGGCTTTGGCCATGACCACACAGGCTTTGGCAATCTCAGAGGCGGGGGTGGGACTTCCTTTTTGATCACATACCACCTTGAGAAGATCTTTATCTTGGGCAACCCTAAGCATAGTTTTTACAAAATTATGCCCAAAGGGGCCGAAGATCCATGAAGTTCTTAAAATGGCATAAGAGCAACCTGAACTTATTACAAGCTCCTCACCTGCAAGCTTGGTTTTACCGTAGGCCGATTGCACAAAGGTTTTCTCATCTTCAAGATGGGCTCTGCCGGTTGCTTTGGAGAACACATAGTCAGTTGAAATATGCACAAGTGGCACCCTCGCCTCAAAGGCTGCTTTAGCAAGGTTGCCAGCTCCCAAAGCATTTACCGCATAGGCATCAATATAATCATCTTCTGCCTTTTCTACATTAGTGTAGGCGGCAGCATTGATAATCGCTTGCACATGAGTGTCAAAAACTGCCGATCGTACCCGCTCAAAATTGGTAATATCTAAGTTTTCGTGCGGGGCTAACACTACTTCATGCAAATCATTTAATAAGGCAAGCTCAATTTCACGTCCCACTTGCCCAGATGATCCGGTAACTAAAACACGCATTAGGCCACCTTGGAGATAATCTTAACTAAAGAGAAGACACAATCGCGAGATTTTAAAAAGCTTTTAACCGGTAAGCACTCATAAGGTCCGTGACAGGCTAGTGCACCGGTGAAAATATTAGGTGTAGGAAGGCCTAAGGCAGACAGATTTGAGCCGTCAGTGCCACCTCTGACATTTGCTTTAAAGACCTTAACCCCGGCTTTTTCATAGGCCATCTCACACCACTTTACAATCTCAAATTTACTTTCATCTAAGTACTTTTTCATATTGTGGTATTGAAAATCGATCTTCGCCTTGCAAACTTCACGGCCCCATTTTTGATTGACTAAGGAAACCTTCTCTAAAATAAAGTCCTGACGCTTTTTAAAGTTATCCTCATCAAAATCGCGAATTAAAACCTTTAAAGTCGCCTCTGCAGTGCCACCTTGTAATTCATAAGGATGATAAAAGCCCTCTAAACCCTCAGTAGTCTCAGGTGCCTCCTCTTGTGGAAGTTCTAAAAGAAAATCGCGGGCAACTTTAAGGGCATTGACTAACTTACCTTTAGCACAGCAGGTGTGCACACTCAAACCCTCAAAGGTTAGGGTGGCTAAAGCTGCATTAAAGGTTTGAGTGTCAAGCTCCCCTAATTCACTGCCATCAATGGTCACTCCCACATCGGCATTTAAAGATGGCACATCAATGTGCGTGACCGATAGACCTATTTCCTCATCGACACTGAAAACTAAAGTTAAAGGACCATGCTCTAAAGGCTTATCTAAGCTCATGCAAGCTTTAGCTAAACTTAATAAGACGGCAACTCCAGCTTTATCATCTGCACCAAGTAAGGTAGTACCGTCGGTTACAATAATGTCCTCCCCTAGATGATGGGCAAGCTCTGGGATAATCTCGTGGGTAGTTTTAAGACCATTTTTAAGCTCAATGCCTTGACCTTCATAGGAGGTAACTAAAGCTGCCTTTACATTCTCCCCTGAAAAATCACCTGCGGTATCTAAATGGGCAAATAAAGCTAAATGCGGAGCTTTTTCACAACCTTCACTTGCTTTAATTTTGGCAATTACCACGCCTTCTTTGGTAATTTTAGTTTCAATGCCCAAAGAGACTAATTTTTGATGTAAAAAAGCGGCAAGTCTTAATTGCCCTGGACTTGAAGGCACACAAGTGGCATTACCATCAGCTTTGGTATCAAAGGATATTAACTCTAAAAAATCACTTACTAACTCTTCTTTTTGGGCTAAGATGTTTAAAGCCCCAATTTTTGCCTGTTGCATAAAAACTCCTTTTTCTTATTCACGAGCCAGCGCTTCAATTGGATTTAATTTTGAAGCAGATCTTGCTGGCATAAAGCCAAAAGCAATGCCAATTAATGAGGAAGTTGCTACCGCTGCAATAATTGAGTCTAATGAAAAACTTAAAACTATTGAGGGAACAAAATACTCAAGAATATTACCAAGTCCAAAGGATAAAATCACCCCAACCGCGCCACCTAATAAACAAACCATGACCGCCTCAATTAAAAATTGCGCCATAATATCGCTCTCACGCGCCCCTACAGCCATGCGAATGCCAATCTCACGTGTTCTTTCTGTAACCGACACTAACATAATATTCATCACGCCAATGCCACCTACAACCAAGGAGATTACGGCAATGGCTGAGATTAACAAGGTAAAGGTCATTGTCGCCTGCGAGATAGACTTCATAATCGTATCTGAGGATTGAATGAAGAAATCTTGCCTGCCATGGCGCGAGGTTAAAAGCTGAATTAATGATCTCTCAGCCACCGCGGTTGAAAAACCCTCTTTTATTCTTATTACAATTGAGGATAAGTAATTTTGATTGGCAAGACGCGACATACTTGCGGTATATGGGATAAAGACATACAAAGCATCAGAGCGCATAAAAGGCGAATCAATTGGGGCTAGAACACCTATGATCACCATCGGCATCGAGTTTACAAGTAAAGTCTTGCCTAAAGGGTCTTGGCCTTTAAAAAAGTTTTGGGCCGTGTTTTGATCTATTACCACCACCTGCGCATTCGTATCGACCTCTTGCTTATTAAAAAGCCGCCCCTTTTCTACTTCATAGCCATAGACTCTGAAAATATCATGCGACACGCCCTGCGCCGTACCATTGTATTCTAAAGAGCCTTGACGTAGGAGTACTGAAGATTGCACTGAAGCTGAGGCCGAATCCACAAAAGGCTGACCTACTAAGGAATTTAAATCCCGTGGAGTTAGAGTTTGCACTCGCCCTGATCTTACATCACCCATTCTCTGTCCAGGGTAAATGGTAATGGTATTTGTGCCCAAAGATGAGATATTAGCTAAAACTTGCTCTGAAGCACCTCGTGCGAGGGCTACCACCGAGACTACCGCCATAATGCCAATGATAATACCAAGCATGGTAAGTAAGGTGCGCATTCTATTGGCAAACATTGCGCGCACCGCCATTCTAAAGGCTTCTTTAAAACGATCTATAAATGCGCCCGCACTTTTGCGCCACACCGCATTGATCTTGACACTATCCTCGTTACTTACCCCCTCAAAGGATGGCTTATCCTCATTTATCTCATCACTTACAATCTGCCCATCCCCAATTGAGACAATCCGCCTTGCTTTTGCGGCAATGCCTTTATCGTGGGTAACTAAGATAATGGTATGCCCTCTTTCATTTAACTCTTTTAAAATGCGCATCACCTCTTGGCCACTTTTAGAGTCTAAAGCACCGGTGGGCTCATCGGCTAAGATGATCTGCCCGCCATTCATCAAAGCGCGGGCGATGGAGACACGCTGTTGTTGACCGCCTGAAAGCTGGGAGGGTAAATAGTCAACTCTCTCTTTTAAACCTAAATTATCAAGTAAGTCCTCTGCACGGGTGGCTCTTTTTGAGCGTTTAACTCCTGCATAGATGGCTGGCACCTGTACATTTTCACTGGCATTTAAATGGCCTAATAAGTGATAGCGCTGAAAGATAAATCCAAAAAAATCGCGGCGCAAAGTTGCAAGCTCATCACTTGATAACTTTGAAACATCTACACCTTTGACCTTAAAACTTCCAGAGGTGGGTTTATCTAAGCAGCCTATGATATTCATGAGCGTAGACTTACCCGATCCTGAAGGTCCTACGATAGCAAGCATCTCACCTTGATGGACTTTAAGATCTATGCCATGTAAGACCTCAACTTCAGCCCCACCTGAGTTATAAGAGCGGCGAACTCCTTTAAGCTCTAACAAAACCTCAGACATAAGACCTCCTAGAATGGACCGCGTGGACCTCGACGCCCTTGCATAGCAAGATCTTCTGAGGTTTTCACATCATCGCCTATTACAATAAGATCATTTTCGCTAAGGCCACTTAGAACTTCGACAAATTGCTCATCACGAATGCCAAGTTCTACATCCCTTTCGACAACTAAATCATTTTCTAAGACATAAACCTTACCCTTACCTGCATAGTCATCAAAGCGCAAAGTGGTAAGAGGAAGGGCTAAAACATTCTCTTTGGCTGCAATATCAATGGTCACTTGAGCTGTCATATCAATTCTAAGTAAACCTTCTGGATTGTCGACATCTAAAAGTGCATTGTAGTAAATAGCCTCAGTAGTTGAACTAGATGAGCTTTGTGAGCTTTCATTTTCAGCACTTTTAGGCGCTGGATCTATTCTATAAAGCTTTGATTTAAAGCTTTGATTGTTTAAACCTAAAATTGTAAAAGAACATGGCATACCCTCTTTGACATGCACTACATCAGCCTCGGAGATCTCAGTTTCCACGGTCATCACATCAAGTTTGGCAAGCTTTAAAATCGTAGGCGTGGTTTGATTGGCATTAACCGTTTGACCTTCTTCAACCGGAATTGCATACACAGTACCATCCATCGGGGCTAAAATTTTGGTATAACCCAAATTAGTTTGCGCATCATCAATGGCAATTTGCGCCTGCTCAAGCTGTGCCTCAAGTGCCTCTAAATTAGCTTTAGCCACCTCTAAATTCGCCTCGGCAAGCTCATACTCTTGTTTGGAGGTCGCCTCGGTTTTTAAAAGCCCCTTTTGTCTTGTAAACTCCAATTCAAGACGCTTTAACTCAGCTTTTTGAGATCTAATCTGCGCACTAATTAATTTTTCTTGCGCTTTAGCAGTACGTAACTCATTTTCTTGAATATCCGGGTCAATCTCACATAAAAGCTGCCCTTCTTTTACTTCATCACCGGTTTGTACGTGTAATTTTTTAATCTGCCCTGAAACCTGCGCACCAACATCCACCTCAACTTTGCCAGCTAAAGTGCCGGTGGCAAAAACCTGCTCTTTAATATTTCTAAAGGAAGCTTGAGTCGTCATAAAGGTTGGGGCATCCTCTTTAAAATAAGAATACGCGCCAAAACCTAA
Organism: uncultured Succinivibrionaceae bacterium; assembly: GCA_944389835.1. GTDB lineage: Bacteria > Pseudomonadota > Gammaproteobacteria > Enterobacterales > Succinivibrionaceae > Avisuccinivibrio_A. Next base: position 211 of record CALXNU010000068.1, on the reverse strand, counting down.
TAAGGCTATTAAGCCTAAGCTTAATAAGCTATACTTGATAAGTTTTCTACTTGCCATAATCCACCTGTCGCCTTGATCTTTTAGATTAAGTTTATTTTGCTATTGTAAAATTAGCAAAATATTAGGAAAAAAAGCTGTCAACTACCCCCGCCTATAGAGGCGGGAGCTTGTTGCTGAAAAAGTTCAAGCTCTAGTTGACTAGCCTAAGCCC
>CALXNU010000067.1 GCA_944389835.1 uncultured Succinivibrionaceae bacterium | reverse complement strand
GCCTGTGGAGATAACCGTTAGGAAGTCTTTGAAGCAGGAAGAAGCCCTTAACCTTTAGGTTATGGGTGATTCACCAATAAAAAGCATGTTAAAATGCAATTACGGTCTTTAACTTTTTCAAGGGAGAACAGCATATGAAAGATCAGGAAAAAGAATTGTATGCCGCTCTTCTATCTAGGAATAAGGAGCTTGAAGAGCATCATAAAAAGACTAGACAAGAAGTGGAAAAAATAAAAGAGGAAGTAGAGCAATGGGGCAAACCGAGGCAACCAGATCTGAGCTTCATGCAATTACGGAAGTCCTAGACTTTCTTTATATAGACACAGATCGGGTTAATTCTATTATTTCTCAAGTCAATTGTGGTCTATTAAAAGAGGTAAACATCACCATTAGCGGAAGTTCGGGAGCATCTAAAACCCATGAACAAAGCATTCAATATATTATTGGCGGCAAAACGGGCTCTTCAGATAGACAAGATTCTACACATTCTTCTCAAAGAAGCTCTATTCCTTATCATCACTCAATTATTCAATTATTACAAACGTTAAGAATACCTATTAGCTGTGAATTACAAAAGTCAGAAAAAGGCCGACTTGTTGTTCTTCAGGGAAATCTTAGTATTTATTCCAGTGATGCTTTTAATGTTTTAATGTCTTCCTTAAGTTCTGAAAAAGACAGTGCAAAACTTTTTAAACAAAACCCTCAAACATTTAAACAAATTAAAATGATGATAAACACCTGGCTTAAAAGTTTGAATGGTGCTGTTTCTCTAAAATTAATTTGCAAGAATGGCACTGTCACTACCGTAATCAAAGAACAATATTTACAAATTAGATCCTCTGATCTGAATTTGATGTACGGGAAGACTCTTCCAGGAGAATGGTGTATATTTGGCATTCTTGATTACAATAACAACACATCAGAAATTTCTCCAAATATTTCTACTATAGAAGAGGCCATAGAGGCTCTCAATTTGGTAATGAAATCTGTTTCTCATGATCAATTTAAAGAATACTCAATTATTCCAATTTTGATTTTTAGAAGCGTGACGGTAGATAGTTTATAGCTTAAACTGTAGCTAACAGATTAAATGTAAAACTCCGACGGTAATTGCTATCGGCATAATGATAGTTAATGAAATCGGGGTTCTCTTTTTATAGAAAAGAGCAAGATCGCTGAGGCCTATTTTCTAATTACCTTCCAATCCTCGCCCTGCAGCGACGCTTTAAATAAAGGCAATGTTTGGAGTAGACATTGCCAGTTTGCAAAAAAGAGCAGGAGTTACATTAAGTAAGGATGCCCTTAATCCCTAAAAATGCTAGAATTAGTTGATTACATTTTCATGTAATTGTTTTTATCTCTTTATTTAAAGCCCTCTCTGTGAGGGCTTGTTCTAAACGACTGATTAAGTTCTAAAACTGAAAAAGCAATTCGATACGTCTTAATTTAAGGATTAATTTTAACCTGTCAGGTCTTCATTTTTCACCTCCTCTTTTTCTTTCTGCTCTTTTGCTTGTCCCATCTTTTTAAGTGCATCTTTCAGCGTTTCACATTCAACAATGGTCTCCTTTAAAACTTTGCTGAAGATATCACTAAAATATGGATTAAGGAGTTGCCAGGAGTCCATAATAGCAAGCCATCTATAATTTAGTTCTTGAATGAGGTATTCACAGTTGGCCAAGCTTTTTGTACGATCTTTGTACTTATCCAAAAGATCATGGGCTAAACCATGAAACTCTTTCACTTGTTGGCAGAATTTATCAATTGCCCAAACTCCATCTTCAACTAATTCAATATTTTCTCTAGGATTGGTTTTTACCGTAATAAAGCCTTTCCCTGGGTAATAAACTCGTGCACAAGTCCCAGCCTTCATTAAGAACAGTTCTATGTCCTCTTTTGAATATCCTTCATTAGTCATTTTTAGCTCCATTAGCTACAAAACTTGTCAAAAATTGAATTGAAAATAAGAACCACACACTCAAAGTCTCTTGAGCCTCGTACATTTCCTGAAATGATTGAGACTGCAAAGCAAGATCTTCTAATTGAGTGACCTTTGAGATCTTGTGTGTGGCAAGCCATTTAAAAAGTGCTCTAAAATCTTTAAGAGACTTAGAGTCTTTAACCTGATATTTGCGGCACCAATCAATCCAAGCATTACGCTCAGAAATAACCGTGCCTGTTGGTGCTCGGTGAAAAAATGGCGGATGATCTGGAAAATGCGCTAACATGGCCATGAAGTTTTTAACGTTGTTGCCATAGCCAAACATATAACAAAGCTCCTGGCGTGTAATGTACCAAGGGACAATGTAATCATCCCGAGAGGAAGACTTCATAGTCGCGGGCGCTAAGATACCTTCTTGATCATCATCTTTTGTCAGATCTTGAACTTCAAGAGCCTTTACCGCTGCCCTTTCGCGATCATGATTTAACCAATCACGGGCTTTGCCCAGTAATGTCACTAGATGCTGATAGTCTTCAGCTGTTAAAGGCTCAACGGGCATTACCTCATCATTGGCTGCAGCGCGCCTTGAAGTGTTAGTTGAATAAATAGCTTCAGACATAATTAAACCTCTAACTCCTGCAAGCTCTTTTTAAGTTGCTTTTTAAACATCAAAGCATCTAAGCGTTGACGTAAAGTTGTACCTTGGCCAAGTTGTTTTTTAGGAGTCCTATACTCTGCCTCAACCTCGGACCTATGTGCTTTTTCAAGTTTTGTCTTTAACTCATGGTTGTTAGCGATTAAAAGTTTTACGGCTTCATCAGCAGTTAACGCTTTGGCCATTAGTGCTCTCCTTAATTAACCGTTTAAAAAGGTCAGCCCCGCAGGGATATGAGAACTGAAAAAGCCGACCGGTCGGTTAATGCAAATTGATTCTGTTATGCGTTCAACGCCTCATTGTTTGAGTTCAAAACAACTGGTGGTTGTTCTAATGGCCTGCCAAGTTGCAGATGTTCCCACCATAGGCTTAAAGTGTCATTAAGATACGAGAGGAGAATAGTTTTTTGATGTTCCACCCACTCCTCATCATTTAAAATCGAGAGCTTTTCAGCATCTACTGCCTCAAGACATTTTTTTCCATGCTCACTGTCGCCATAGTAATTACCACCATACGGGGCGAGTCTTAATTGCGTCAATCTAGCAATGCGCATTAAAAAGCGCAGGCTGATGGTTTTATCTAGGGCAAAAGTTTTAATAGCTGTTCTCTCAGCCATTGAACTAATAGTGACTAATGTTGAGCTACTTTCTGCCTCTACAAGATCTGTAAAGGCCTGGCTGTAATTACCTAAAAGTTTTTGAGCTGATTTTTTAAAGGCTGTAAACTCAGGGGTATTTTGTGCAAATCTAATGCAGCCAATACGGGTTAACCCGGCTGTAGGCTCCAAACGACGTGCATAACCTGCAATTTGCTCTTTAAATTCGTTGATCTTGTCATCAGGAGTCTTTTCCCATTTTGACTGGCTAAACGCGCGGGACCAATTAAAAGGGCTCGTAAAATAAGAGTCATCGCCAGAAATACCTACAAATAGCACGTTTGGAGTGATGCTATAGTTCATCTTTCCTGAAGAAGCCTTGCTCTCAGTTTTATCATTACTGGTTTGAGTAGCATCAGTAGAAGTTAATAAACCATCAGTGCGAGCCATACTCGGATTAGGCTCACACTGTGATTTAATTTCTGAGGTACCGCCAGAAACGGAAACGTCGTATGTCTTGGATGATGCAGGCACCTCGGAAGTATCAGGCATAGGGTTAAAAATTGAGGGTGAGTCAGCAGATTTTGTGTCGTTAGCCATAACATCATTGGGAGCTACTAACTCACCGCCAATTTGAGGTTCATCGTGTTTTAGGTTTTTTGAATTTGGTAGCTTTGCTAAAACTGCTTTTCGTGGTTCCACCCTTAAACAAGGTGTTGGGATTTGTAAATTAATAAGATTTATACCAAAGATTTGTGCTAAACAGCCGTCAATATTAAGAGCAATTTTAGCCGCTGCTTGCTCTAAAAGAGTTTCTGCAATTTCATAAATAATTTTGGTGGCCTTAACTCTGCAATCATTAGCACGTTCCACGACACCAACTCTATAAATGATGTCATTGCCGTTTTCTGCGTAGCGGCTTAAAGCCGATTGAAATTTGTACCAGTCTTTTACATCTGCCATTAGGAACTCTAAAGTATCACCAAACTTAGGGGCAATACATTCATTAACCGTCTTAAAGGCTTCAGTTAAATCAATTGTGCAGATGCTTCTTTTGGTCATCACTTCAGCGCTAACAATGTCAGTCATCTCAAATCTCCTGTTAGGTCATAAAGGCTTTTGGCGTGAGGAAGTTAACAACCAAAAACAGCAATAACCAAAAGCCTAATTTTTTAAATTGGCCTGACCCCTGAAAAAAAGTTTTCAGAAATAATCAAGAGCAGGGCCAGACCAAATTCTTTAAAACCAAAACGTTAAATTTTGGGCCACTATCAGTAGTCCCATAAAAAGCAGGACTCCAAGCATGTCATCTAACATGCTGACCTCACCTTAAAAGTGCGTTGCATACGGAACCAAGTCAAAATCACCTGATAAGGACTTGAGCTTTTTAGGATTGAGTCAATACAGTAAAAAATCTGAGATTTAAAAGAGTTTGAGTCGTTAAAAGGCTTAGGCTCAACGCCAGTCTTACGGCCTATAAAACTCCTCGCCCGCTCCGTGGCATGTAAAAAACCTACATCAGGAGTTTGAGATTTTAAAACCTCACGATCTGCCTCTTGCTCGGTTAGGCCATTGGCCATAAAACCAAGCTCACAGGAAATGAATTGTTTAACTAGACAGTTGATTGATGCGCCCGCGCTTTCAGACAAAGCATTTTTATGAGCTGACCGACTTTCTTCATTTGGCGCTGGAGCTATTAATAAGCCTTTGCATTGTTCAGGGTCAATTGGATTAAATAATGTAGTGCTAAAAATTGAACCATCGGGCAACGACCAATCTCCGTCACAAATCCAACCATCAACATCAAAATCTTCTAAGTTCGCATTGCGGTGATTTTGCAGAAATTCTGCAAATGACTCACCAAAAGCACGGGTTACAGGAGAGTCTTTAACTTCACCTCTTACAACCTCGGTAATCTGTAAGGTTGCTAAATTGTCCACATAGATTGGGGCAAAAAGCTTTACAGTCTGAATGTCGTAACGGGCAAAAACATTATGAACATGTTGCATGGTGTCAAAAGGCACATAATCAATTAAGCCTTGCGTTTTTGGATCTTGCTTAAGCTCATTCCAAACCTTAACAAACTCAAATTGAGCAAGGTTTGACACCAGGACTAGGGTTTTGCCGACAACAAAGGCTTCTCTTTCCCAGACATTATCGAGGTCATGAAAAACTATTCCGTTTCTGCCGACCTCGTAAGTCTCAATGATCTTTAAAAGAGGGAATACATCATCAGTTTTAGAAACTAATGAATTTAAGTTATCAATAAACTTATTGATTGATTGATTTGCTGTATTGGTCATTTTGGTCACTCCATATCACTTTTGTTAGTGACTTTATTATTTCACAAAAGGGATAAAAGAGCGAATAGTTATTTAATGTCACATTTGTGAAATGTGACATAGATCAAAAATTATTTAAAAGGCAAATCCACGACGGTCTATGACGCGACCTAAGACTTTGACAGATGAATTAAAATCATCTACTGAAAAAGAAATTGAATCAACGTGAGGGTTAATTGATTCTAATTTGATTTGGTTTAAATTAACTCTCAGTCTAAAGACAGCTAAAGAATCAAATGCATAAACCGCAAACAATCGCGGGCGGTTTGACCGTTTTATATCCTTATCTGCTTGGTTAATAATCACATGGTCTCCTGGGCAAATTACAGGATACATGTTATCAGACTCCATGATAAATGCGATGCAATCAGCCAAAGAACCGCATTCCTCTAACTTTAAAGAAAGCTCACTAGCATCGTACATTTCAGGAGGTTTTGTTGTTGCAACAAAGGCTAGGGCTGAAGAATCCCACTCGCAAATTTTTACAGGAATTAAATTTTGTTGAGGGCTATCATCTGTTCCTAATAAAAATGCTACAGAAACCCCCAAGGCGACAGCAAGATTATTAAGATTATCGGCCGAGGTCGACTTGTTACGACCGTTAAGAATATACGATAAATTTGTTTGACTTACTCCTGACAATTGACAAAGAGCTTGCTGAGTCAAACTCCTCATTTTCATTGCAGCACGTAAGCGCTCTGATAAAACTGTTTTTTCCATATTTGTATCCTCTCAAATTTTGTGAAAAATTAAAAACCACGGATTTATTTCACGTTTGTGATAAAATCAAATTCAAAATTATCTAAATTGAGGATTTTTGCTGTGCCAAGATACTCAAAACAGACAAAAACAGCCGAGCTTATTGATAGCTTGGGCAACACTTGTAAGGTGGGTAAAGTGTTAGGAGTTAAACCTAATCGTGTTTCCAATTGGAAAACACGCGACAAAATTCCAGAAGCGTATTTTGAGTTGTTAAAAATACGATTTCCAGGTCATCCAGTATGGAACAACGTAGGAGACGCAAAATGACTTTTGCACGAGGGTATATCCCTAATTGGATTAAGTCCATTTTGATAAATTATCGCCTCGCTCCAACAGAGCGTGAGATTTTGTATTGGTTTTCAACCTTTGACCAAAGCAAAGGTTTTTGGGGCACAGTTGAATGGTTTACGCAATATATTGGTTGGGATGTTAATAAAAGATCTCAGGTAAGCCGTGCATTAAAAAAGTTGCAGGATTTAGGTATCTTAGAGAAATGTGTAGCAGGTGGGCGCAATGTTCTAAAATTGTCCAATAGAATGACCAAATTCAACCAACAATCTGAAGAATATCGCACCCATACCTCAGAAAACGAAACCGTCCAACAAGGCCCGATTTTTGAGCCCTCTGACGTTTTCAGAGAAAATTATAGCACAAATAGCGAAAAACGAAATAAGGCCGCTAAATGCACCTCTGAGGGTGCGAGTGTGACTAATTGTCACGGTGAGTGTGACGATTTGTCACAGTCGAGTGTGACAAATAGTCACGCATATATACAAAGTAAGATACAGAGTAAATATTCAAAATATATTACATATGGGGCGGATAACTTTTTGTGCACCTATGATGAGCAGGGCAAACTTATTGATGCTCGTTATGTGGGCAAAGCCCATGAAGCTGACGCATGTATAAAAAACAAAACTTCATATCAATCTCAAAATTTAGATTTAGAAAAAATCCCACTTGAGAACAAATGTGATGAGCTTACGGGCTGTGACCTCGCTTGCACAGCTCCTAGGCTATTAAACACAGTTGTCTCAACATCAGGCACAGAGCAGGCTGATAGCACTGCAAAAAAGGAAAGAGACATTAAAAACGAAAAACAAAGCTTTAGTGGCTCCACTAGCAATGGAGCTACTGAGCTTTTAAGCTCTAATCCTTCAAGCGGTGATATCACATCATCAGAAATCAACATAATAGCGACGGAGGGTGGGTTAGAGGGCACCAATACTCAAGCCCACCGTGATTTGCCTGATGATGGTCAATCTCAAAATGGTTTAACACTTGGAAACAACTCATCACTCCTAACTCCTGTAGAGGAACGGCAAAAAACTCAGGTTTTAAGTGGTAACGCGGGTGCTTCAAAATGCGTTGCCACTCAAGACCTTTTAGCTGACGTTAATGCTGCTAAATCTTCAGGCGAGAGCAAGGTTAAACCCACAAAGACTTCAAAGGCTGCAAGCTTTGAGCCTCGGATTAAGCACTCGGATATTTTGGAGTGCCTAAAGCGCGTCTACAGCTTAGAAGGTGCTATTGCTGAAGAATGCGCTCAGGAAGTTGAAAAGCGTTTTGGCGGTGAGCGTAATTGGCGTTGGGGCTATAGAGCCATGACCACTGATGATCTTTTCCAGGTCTGCTATTGGCCGGTGGTAAATCGTTTTGGCCGAGAGTATGTGCTAACGGTGCAAAAGGCCAACGGTATCCCATGCAAGAAATTTAAATCACGGAAAACTTCAGGCAAAACTTACGCCCAGGCAAAACAACCTGGTCTTAACGTGGCAAAGGCTACAAGCGCTTATGGTAATGCCAAACCGGTCGCACAAGCTACTAAGTGTATCCCACGTGCTCAACGTACCATTTTCCAAATCATGGAAGATGCTAAGGCCAAACAGGGGGCAACTCCTCAATTTAATTCAGAGGGCTATCTGACAAACGCTTGTAGCCTTGAGGATTTAGACAATTGGAGGAAAACCGTTGCAGCGTGAGCGTGTGCGTCATGTGTCATCCAAGGCTCAATTACAGGAAGCTCTTAGAGCGGGTTATAAATCCGATGAATGGGTCAATCTCCTTAAAACCTGGGGGCAATGGTCACGAGGTGGAGCGGGCATAGGTTGGCACGGTGGAGTGAGCTATTCAATGATTAACATTGATGATGATACAGCCCTAATCATTGAGCAAGCGGCTAAGGCGGTTAAGGCTAAGTGCAAAAACGCTTATCAGGTTTTTGAGTGGTACGTGGTCGAGGGGCGCAGTGTGTATTGGATCTCCAAGGAGCTTAATTACAAGCGCAAAAAATACGACCGCAAATACACGCGAAAAAAGGGCGTAACGCATGGACGCAATTTTTACGCGGTCAATTACAGTCAATTAACTGCTATGGATTGTAATAGCCCATCAGGAGTGCTTGAGGTATTGCAAGTTATATCAAGAGAAATTTTTGAAAAGGTTAAGGCCCTAAACCCTTGCCTTTGCAGGAAAGAAGAATTCCAGGAGATAAAGTTGTGAAAACGTTTGAAGATCTTACAGCTTTAAAGCCCTTACTTGATGACGGACTAGAGCTGATGCGCGATATCGCATGGGCAGTAGCCTCAGAGTCAGCCTTACCGCCATTGTGTCATGAATATGTGTCCAACTGCATTGCCAAGGCAAGATCTGAAATTGAGTTTTTGCATAGGCATTATTTTGAAGACTTGCCTCATCAGACATATTTGCTGAGTGCTTTTGTGATTATGGTGAATTTAAGCTCAGCTCAAAGCAGTATTGAGATAAGCAAGGCACTAGCAGAGTTTAATGTTCCTAAAGTCAAAGAGCTTTTAGGTACCTTAAAGGCAACTCAGGACCAATTAAAACCGCTATTGCGGGTAATGCTAAATTTGTGAGGTCGTTATGACAGAGTATAAAGCCATGCCAGATAACATGGATCATGATGCGGAGTGCGAGCGTTATTTTGTGCTAAGGCCATCAGACCCTTACAAGATTTATAAAGGCCGTGTATGGGATTACCGGGAAACTCTTATCATGCTGTGGAATAACACCGCCCCTTTTAGGATCTTAGACCCTGCAATTGACGGGCGCTATGCAAATGCAGCATATGAGTATCGCGAAATTTTAGCGGTGATTAAAGGCCAAAACATTTTAAGTGGTCAACTAATCGAGTCTAAAGATCCAAGGCTTGTATGGGGTAATAAGACTATTTCTCTTGCGATTTTGAAATGGGGTCTTTTTACCGCCTTTTTAGCCTGCATGGTCTCCTGGGCAATGCCTGATGAAATGCTAGGTTTAATCCTATCCACACTTTGTGGAGTCTTCACCCTATTAAACGTGGTGATCTTAATTAGAGAAGGGCAAAGGGATAAAACATGGCAGGAAATTTTTCAGGGCCGTATGGAGCAATTATTGCGCTATCAAAATGAGCTCATAAATCAGATTGAAGAACCGCGCAAACGTAAAAAGATGCGTTGGGCAATTGATGTGGCCATTATCAGATTAGCCAGGTGGCATTTAGGACGCAGGAGCCGCAAAGCGCTTTTTCTTCTATGCATGACTTTAAATGCCTCGTGTGCGTTTTTCCCTTTCTTTATGCACTTGGAGTGGATGTATTTAGTGTCGGTTGGCCTTGTGACCATGGAGCAATTTTTAGCGATATGGCTCATTTTAGAGTCGCAGGTGGAATGGGATATGGCCAGGACTAATACTAACCGCGAGATCATCGCAGTTTTCGAGCAGACTTTTGATTAAATTATATTAAGGAGATAAAAACATGGAAGACTTACGCAATGGCTCCAACATGAGAGTAGAGCTTTATCGTAATAGATTTTTTAAGCAGAACAATTTAAGAGCTACTCGTGATACTTTATGGGTTACAGCAGAGATTTTAGAGATTTTTAACTCTATTACCGATTGCCCGTTTGTGGATTGCCCTGAAGAAATTCAAAACTCAAATGAGGTCGCCTGGTATGCAGATGTGATTGTCCATTGGGCATCAGACCCTAACACCAAGGTCAAGCGCTGCCATTACATTGTAGATCTTACAAGGGCATTGGCCCGGGAACTTGCCCAAGGAGTTTATGGCAATGTAGGGCGCGAGGTCTTTTTGACTTTATGCTTACAATCAAAAATCACAGGCGGCTACGTCATTAATGATGCTCTCGTTGGTGATGCCTGGGAAAACTTCGTGCCTGATGATTTTGGCCTTGAGGATGAAGATGAGCAAGAAGAACAAGAAGACCAGGAAGAAGAGCAAGACAAAACCTCAAGCTCTAACTCTAAAAGCTTCATGGAAAGGGATGACGATCTTATTAAAGAGTTAAAAAATGGAAATGAAGAGGCAACACAACCCAATGAACCGAGAGATGCCATCAAGGATGAAACCAAGAACAATGCCCAAAATAAAGATGACAAATCTGAAAAATTAGAGGACGTCATTAGCAAACTTTGTGGACGTTCAGGATTTGGCGGCATTTTCATTGTGCCTTTAGATGATGAATAAACAAACAGTTGCAAGTCTTATCGCGAGGCTTGTAAATTAACTTTAGTAAATTAAGGATTAATACATGGTCACAAGCAAAACTCCAAAAACAAAAGCTAAATCAAAGCTATCCTTGACAGATGACGAAAAACGCTTGGTATTTAACCATGCGGTTAAAATCAAAAAGAATAAGACTGAAGCTGATGCGGTGGCCAATGTAGATGATGAGATTAAACATGACTCAATAGGCACTTATTACAGTGAGTCCAATCATAAATTAAGGCTGCAAGCGTCAAAAGTAATTCGCGATTGGTTTCAGTATTACTGGCTTGCGGGAGGTGGTATGACAGTTGACAAAATGGCACAACTGTTAGGATTGAGCCTGGGCAGGTTTTCTGCAATGTTGCATGGGGTTAAAGATTTTCCACCGGACTTTGAAAAGAAGTTTTTTACAGTCTTCAAGCCAGTGTTTTTTAATCATCCTCGCGTGGCTAAGTTTTTAACTCGTACCACACTAACTCAAGTCATTGCGTTAGGGCAATGGAGCTTTGAGTTTTGTCCAAAACTTGAGGATGAACAAGGGCGGGAGATTTTAAGGATCTTACAACGTGATTTAAATCTTTTAACTCGTGCTCAAAAGGCTGTAATCTTATCGTATCTTAAAAAATGCGAGCATGAGAATTACCCAGAGGATAAATTGGTAATTGTCCAAGGCGGGAATAAGAAGAGGAGTGATGAAGATGACTAAATTTTTAACCTATGAGGAAAAAGTTTTTTATAAGCTTTTAGGTAAGATGAAGGTTGTTATTTTTGTCTTTTGACAAAGCTAATAGCTGAGAGTTGTTAAGCTCTATCATTTCCATCAACTCCAAAATAGTCAAATACAGGGTAGACAGTGGTTATTTCATGAACATTGGTAATTTTTCTACTTGATAGTAGGAGATAGCCTGAGACTCCGTCTTTAATAGTAACTTTATAAAGATGATACCTAAGCAGAAAAAAAGGGTTAGGTAGGACGGTATTCATTAAAGTCACAATAATAAAGAAAACTAAAACTATAATTGCAATGTAAAAAAGATTTTCATCATTGGTTATTATTAACGAAATAAGCGGCACAGCATACGTCAGGACAACCGATAGGTTTTGAATATCATAAGGCTCAATTTGAGAAATCTTTATTGGCATTTTAGTAATTTTGGCAAAGCATAACTTAAGCCAACAAAAAGACAGCAAAATGATCCCAATAATACCTAGGGCATAGATTAAACAAATAACCCCGGTAGAAAAATGCTTTTGCATAAAGGGAAGCAAGCCAATAGCACCAGGCACAAGCAATGCTAAGACGTAATATAAGTATTTTTGAACAATGCTAAGCATGGCTGACCCTCCTTCATTATGCTGAAGTTGCTTTGCATTAGCTTATCATGCTCTTTTATATAATCTTAAAGATATACACAAAATTTTCACGGTTTAAAAAAAATAACCTTATTTTTAGGCACAATAGAGCACGGAAACAAATTTTTTCAGACTTATGTGCTAATCTTGTCAAGTTTGTCTGACAAGTTGAGGATTATTGATGTATAGCTTTGAATTTGAAGGAAAAAAGTATAGGTCAATTCGCGAGGCATGTGTAAAGTTAGGAGTGAGTGAAAGCCTGATTAAACGACTAATAAGACACTACAGCAGGGCGCGTTACGAACCAAAACAAGCGTTCTTATGGGCCCTAAAAAAGGAGCAGTTAACCCCCTCAAAGGAGGGCAAAACAGAGAATTATCACAAAGATTGCGCAATGGCAGCGCAAAGAATGAAAATTTTAAGGGTAAAAAGAACAGTAAAAAGTAAAAAAGACGCTATTTTGTTTGCGTATGACGGTATTAAATTTTTTTAAAATTTTTTTATAAAAGGGGTTTTTTGGTTCGTAACATAGGAATATGATAAAAGCTGTTAATGTGGGGTGATTTGCATAGGCAAGCAAACGCCTCGCGCCACTCTTTAAGTTATTGGTCACTTAAATTCTCTATATTAGGTTAATCAATCAAATTGCCCCCGTCAGGGGCTTTTTTATTTCTGACCTCAAATCATGTCATATAAAAACATTCTCTCAGGCGACCCTGAGCTTGGCTATTTA
>CALXNU010000066.1 GCA_944389835.1 uncultured Succinivibrionaceae bacterium | reverse complement strand
TCTTCTTCCAAAGAACCCACACAGATTGTCTTTCTTCTACCTTTTTAAAGAACTTAACAAAACCGCTTGGATTTTGTAGCTTTCTGTACTTGGGCTTTATTTCGTTGCCTCAGTGTCAGTCAGCGGATGTGCATTATAGACATTTTTTAAAATCCGTCAACACTTTTTTCAAAAATTTTTAAAATTTTTTACGAAAGGAATTTCAGTCTAACAAAGAAAAGCGCTTAAGAATGCTAATTTGCTCACATTTTTAAATATAAAAAAATTTCGTCCTGTAGGTACAGCAAAATGACCGACCCTATGCTTTAGGCTGCTTTAAATAGACCTAAAGCTGTGTCGTAATCTTCATCAACTGCACCTTGAAGTAAACAATCAAGCATTTTAAGGACAAAAACTAAAACGTAGTGTTTGGGACTTAATGTTTAGATACAGTCAAATACCTAAAACTTAAGATTAGCAATACACTTAACAAATCCGAGAAAAAAGCCATTTAAAGAAAAAAATTTTTGCAAAACGTATTATACTTAGCAAACTTTTTTGTTAAATGACTCTTAAAAATCATGACTGATCCTAGAATTTTAGAAAGAATTAAAAAGCTTTTAGCTTTATCCCAAAGCCCTAATCCTAATGAAGCAGCTGTGGCTTTACAGCGTGCACAAAAGCTCATGCAAGAGCACTCCCTATCCTCTACTGATATTTCATTGTCAGAAATTAATGAAAAGGGTGAAAAAGTACTTCCTGCACTTAGAGATCGTATTTTGTACTTTGCTCTAGCTGATATCGTAAGTAAAGCCTTTGGTGTAAGTAACTATGTGCGCCGCAAGCACACTTTAAACGGTTATGTTGCCTCTGAGATTTACTTTATTGGACCTAACTCAAGACTTGATTCTGCCTGCTATACCTTCACTATCCTTTCAAGACAAGCTTTAAATGTCAAAAAAGAATTTTCCAAAAATGAAAGGCAAAGGCTTAAAACTCAGAAAATTCATGAAATTTCCAATCTTAATATTATGCAAATGATTGAAATTGAAACCCGTTACAATGGCGATTTTGAAGCTTATCTTAAAAAAGAAGTCGAAAGAGAGCTTAGAAAAAATTCCAAAGCCTATCTTTCAGGTTGGATTAGAAAGGTTTCTGAAAAGGTTAATGAATTTGCCCTAAGCGATGAGGAATCCCATCTTATTGATTTATACATAGATAAAAACCACCCAGATATGACTACGATGCGTACTGGGCGAAGAGCCGCTTATACTGAAGATCAAAGAAAAGCGTACTCTAATGGTGTAAGAGATGCAGAGAAAAACGTTCAGCTCTATCATGGCATCAACGGTCAAGCCTCTGAACGTTTGGGATTTTTTAAAGACTAATTAGACAAAGCTCCGCCTCTTTTTAGAGGTGGACTAATCTTTAACAAACTTTTTAAATTCTTGAAGGCAAGTAAAGCCATAGCGCTTAAAAGAATTCTCTCTAATTATTTTCTCATAAGCCTCAATACTTCCCGTATAAAAAGCATAGGAACTTACATCATAAGTTTCAAGAACACTTTCAAGTTTAAAATCGTCAATTAAATTTGCAACTCTTCTTCCTATCGCATCCCCACTATCTAAAAGCGTAATCTCACCTAAGGCCTTTTTTAAACTTTGTTTTAAAAGCGGGAAATGAGTACAACCTAAGACCACCACATCAGGTTGTAGCTTCTTATCAAGCTCAACCCACTCTTTAACAGTCTTTAAAACTTCTTCATCATCTACAAAACCTGTAGCAAGATAGTTTTCTGCAAGTTCTACAAGTTTAGTACTTCCAATGCGCAAAACTTTACAATCAGAGGCAAACTTATCAATTAAATCTTGAGTATATTGCCGATGAATTGTGCCAGGTGTTGCAAGTAAACCTATAATCTTTCGCTTTGAAAGCACTGCAGCAGGCTTTATAGCAGGCACTACGCCTACAATTGGCACCTTAATTTCATGGCGCAAATGAGGCAAAACGATTGTTGAGGCGGTATTACAGGCCACGACAATTAATTTAATATTTAATAACTTTACCGCCTGTTCAAGAAGCTCCCCCACTCTTTCAATTAAAAAATCTTCCTGTTTCTCCCCATAAGGAAAACCTGCATGATCAAATAAATAGTGGCAATGTAAATTAGGCAAGCGTTCTTTTACCGAGGCAACCACGGAAAGTCCGCCCATGCCTGAATCAAAAAACAAAACAGAAGGTGTACTCTTTGTTATAATCACGGTCTATTTATCATCCTTCAAATCCTGGAATAAATCATGCTACCTAATCTTATAGGAATCACAGATCCTCAAAATTATGCTCTCTACCTTAAAGAAAAGTGCGAGCATATTTTAAACCTTTTTAAACAACATAAATTTCAACATCCAAAAGAGCAGATCTTCGCTTCTGAGCCTATACATTATCGCATGAGGGCTGAATTTGCCGTATTTTTTGTCAATAAAGATAATAAACCTTATTTTGAATACACAATGTTCTACAAAGAAAATGGTGAAAAAAAGCGTTTATTTCTTAATGAATATACAGTAGGTGCTCAACCTATAAGCGAATTAATGAAGCCTTTAAGAGATGAAATCTTAAAGGACGCTAAGCTTTACCATAAACTTTTTGAAATTGATTTTTTAGTTAATTTAAATCAAGAATGCGTCATTATCTTTCACTTTCATAAAAAGATTAGTGATCCTGAATTTAAACTAGCCCTTGAAACACTTTTATCCGCACTTTTACGCTTAAATTTTAAAATTAAAGGGATTGTCGCTCATGCTAAAAAAGAGCAAGTAATTGTAGGTGATCCTTTTGTAATTGAAAAATTAACCTTAAACGATGGTAAAGAGATTTTATTAAAACAAGTTGAAGGAACTTTTTCTCAACCTAATGCTAAAACCTGCATTAATATGCTCAATTTTGCGATCTCTTGTGCCCAAGATCAAAAAGAACATGATCTTTTAGAGCTCTACTGTGGATCTGGTACCTTTACCACCGCTCTTGCCCCCTATTTTCGCCAAGTACTTGCAACCGAAATTTGTCGAATTCCCACACAAACTGCTCTTTACAACCTTGATCTTAACCACATTAGCAATACTAAACTTGTAAGACTTTCGGCAGTTGAGGTCAGTGAGGCTTTAAATAAAGTAAGAGAATTTACGCGTCTTAAACTTGCAAACATCAATCTTGATGACTACAACTTTAAAACACTGTTAATCGATCCACCACGCAGTGGACTTAATGATGAACAAGCTTTAGCTTTTACCGCTAAATTTGATCGTATAATTTATATTTCCTGTGGTATGGACTCTTTAGTGTCTGATCTTGATTATCTGACACAAAGTCATACAATTGCCAAGGTAGCATTTTTCGATCAGTTCCCTTACACCCAACACTTAGAAAGTGGTGTTTTGTTAGTCAAAAAGAGCAATTAACAATAAAATGAGCATTCAAAATCAAGTCAATTTTCTTTATAAGAAAAATAACGTCAGTATAGAAGAGAAGATGTCTGTTGCAGATATTCAAAAAGAAAAATCAATACATGACTCCTTTGCTCGTCTTATCTGCTCTAACCGAGGCTATAAAATTTTAGTAAAGCAAATTCAAGAAAAGATTGATAATGAAAAAACTCGCCAAAAAGAATTATTACTGCAAAAAAGTAACTTACTTGAAAAGATCTTTGGAAGTGAAGTAAAGATTTTGCTTAATCAAAATAATTTTATTGCGCCTCTTGATGGAAGGTTAATCAAAAAGCATGATAAAGAGCGCAACATCTTAGAATTCGAGGAAGTTAAAGTTTTACTTTAAAACTAAAAGCGCTTAACCTTAAACTTTAGGCTAAGCGCCATTTTCTTTAAAGCTTAAATAAGTTTAAGTTTACTATTCCATATAATGATCTGGCATTGGGCGTTGAGCGACACCAGAGTCAACAGCAGCTTGTGCTACAGCACGGGACACATTCTTTAAAAGACGTGGATCCATTGGCTTTGGAATTACATAATCTGGACCAAACTCTAAGTGATCTACTTGAGCTGCCTTTACTACTTCCTCAGGAACTGGCTCTTGGGCTAACAGACGAATAGCATTCATTGCAGCCTTCTTCATTTCAATGTTAATGCAAGTTGCACGAACATCTAAAGTGCCTCTGAAGAGGAATGGGAAGCAAAGTACATTGTTAATCTGATTTGGATAATCAGAACGACCAGTACCCATAATAATATCAGGACGTACACGACGTACTAACTCAGGATCGACTTCTGGATCTGGATTTGAGCAAGCAAAAAGCACAGCCTTTGGAGCTAAGCTCATAACTTCAGCTTCATTTACTAAACCTGGACCTGATACACCTAAGAGAATATCAGCACCCTCACAAGCCTCAGCTAAAGTCTTTGGACCTGCGTCATTGATAAAGTTTGGCTTCTCACCATTATTAAATTGTGGACGATCTGATCTAATTACACCATGACGATCCACCATGAAGAATTTCTTTTTATCTGCGCCACAGGCAATTAAAAGATTAGAGCAAGCAACACCTGCTGCACCTGCGCCAACACATACTACCTTACAATCTTCAATCTTCTTACCTTGAAGTTGTAAAGCATTTAAAATACCTGCACAGGTAACAATTGCTGTACCGTGTTGATCATCGTGGAAAACAGGAACTTTACAACGCTTAATTAATTCACGCTCAATTTGGAAGCACTCTGGGGCTTTAATATCTTCAAGGTTAATACCGCCGAAAGTATCAGCAATACACTCTACAGTTTTAATAAACTCTTCAACAGTATTGTGCTTAACTTCAATATCAATAGCATCAATGCCTGCAAAGCGATTAAATAACAAAGCCTTACCTTCCATAACAGGCTTGGAAGCTAGAGGACCTAAATTACCTAAACCTAAAATTGCCGTACCATTTGAAATAATTGCAACAGAATTACCTTTACCGGTGAATCTGAAAGCATTAGCTGGATCTTTGGCGATTTCACGGACAGGTTCTGCAACACCTGGGCTATAGGCTAAAGTTAAATCAGTGGCAGTTTCAGCTGGCTTTGTAATAACAACTTTGATCTTACCTGGCACTGGGTTCTCATGATATGCCAAAGCAGCATCATGCAATTGTTGATGATCCAAGATATCCCCCTTAAATTGTTAACAATTTTTAATTTACGGACTAGCGCCGTTTTACAGTTTTAAGCATGTAGAGTGTACCGCTTAAAAGTAAAAATTTGCAGGAAAATTGATAATCATTAGCAACAATTATTAAAGCTTTGCTAGCTTTGTCGCAATTTCACGAAAATAGTGCATAAGCTCTTGATTTTATGTTCCACAAACCTTTACGGTTTTACGCTTTTTAAATTTAAATAGAGTATTAAAACAACTGAGGGAAGGCTCTATATAAGCCTTCCCCCCTAAAAAGTTGTATCTTAAAACTACACTTAACTTAAGAACCCTACTGTGCTTTTACTTCCTCGTGTCCTTGAGTTGAGTTTGAAGGCTCTTCAGTTTTTTGAGGGGTAGCACTTGCCAAAGCTTCTTTAAACTCCTGCTCTTTTGGACGTAAAAAAGCAAATAATATAGCTCCAACTAAAGTTCCAGCTAAAAGTGCTAATACGACAAACAGAGGATTTTGAGCAAGAGGAATTATAAAAATACCACCATGCGGTGCACAAAGTCCGGTATGTAAAGGCATGGCAATGGCACCTGCTATTGCTGAGCCTACAATACAAGCAAAACGCATTCTCTTTGGATAACGCTTTAAAAATGGTAAGACTCCTTCGGTAATAAAGAGTAAACCCTTAAAAAAGGCTCCTAAGGCTGCCTTTCTCTCATCTTGATTAAAATGCTTCTTACCAAGAATACCTGCAGCTATTGATGCAGCAAGAGGTGGTACCATACCGCCTAACATTACCGCGGACATGACCTGACTTCCAGGACCTGTTTCTGGAAGACAATCTGCAAGAAGTAACACACCACAAGCATAGGCTATCTTATTAAAAGGTCCACCCATATCAGCTGACATCATGCCAGCTAAAACTGCCCCCATAATAGTAAGCTCATACCACTTAGCATCAATAATAAAATTCTGTACTGCTTGATCGACTAATACTGAAGGAATATTAGTTATAAACTGCGCGATAAGTGTGGTAAGTGTGGCACCTAAGAGTGGATAGACTAAAAGCGCAAACATTGCGTCGTGGCCTTTTAAAAAGCGCCACGCAGCTTTTGCAAGCAAAAAGGCCACCGCACCACCGACAAAGCCATTTAATACCGCCCCTATGACACCGGCGTTTGCCATATCTGCCATAACACCGCCTGTAAAACCTGCCACTAAGGCCATTCTACCTGCCATAGAAAAAGCAATAAAGGCACTTAATACCGGGAAGAGTAAAGTGCCAATACTATAACCTATAGTATCTAAGAAAAGTCCCAAACTCGTATCTGAAACAAAGCCTAATCTTGCAATTGCCGATAAAATACCTGCTGTTGCGGCAAGGGGCAAAATATAGGTTAAACCGCTCATTAAATGGCGATAAAGCTTCATTGGAATATTAGCCTTTTCGCCTAAAGAAGAGCCTGCTGTGTAAATTGGGCAATCTTTAGCTAAAGCTCTTTCAATTAATTCTTGAGGTTTTCTAACTCCATCAACCACTCCCGTTCTAACTAAAGGCTTACCCATAAAACGATCCATTTCAACCGCTCTATCTGCAGCTACAATTACCGCTTTAGCTTTGGCAATTTCCTCAGGTAAAAGGCGATTGCGATTACCGGCCGCCCCATCAGCTTCAACTTTTATTGAAATGCCAAGTTCTTTTGCTTTTTGCTCTAGAGCCTCTGCTGCCATATAAGTATGGGATAAACCTGCAGGGCAGGCGGTTACAGCTACAATATCGTAAGAGCTTTCATCTTGTGCCTTATCTGAAGAATTTTCTTGAGCGTGTTGTTTTTGCTCATCCTCTTGCTGAGCTAAATCCTCACCTTCGGCCTTATCAATTAAACTTAAAAATTGCTCTACAGTTTCACAAGACATTAAATCTTGTCTAAATTTTTCATCAATCAAAAGTGTTGAAAGTCTTGCTAAAACATCTAAGTGAGCATCAGAGGCTTGTCTTGGGGAGGCAATTAAAAAGATTAATTTAACCGGCTTGCCATCAATTGACTCAAAATCTACGCCCTCTTTAACCACCATTGCAGCTAAACCTGGACGCACACAGCCTGCACTTTTAGCATGTGGGATAGCAATGCCTTCCCCAAGGCCAGTTGAACCTTTTGCCTCACGATCAAATACCGCTGCTTTAAAGCGCTCTTGATCACTTAAACAACCAGTTTTGGCAATTATTTCAACTAAATGACTAATTGCAGCCTCTTTATTAATTGGGGTAAAAGATAGCTCGACCGCTTTCTCGTCAAGAAGATCATGGATCCGCATGATGCATCCTTATGTCATGTAACCTATGCCCACAACATCCTAAGTCACTAGGATAAGCTTTAGCCTTTAACTTAGGTGCCCTTGTTTATCTAACACGCTAAAAGCAAAAAGAGATAAAATTTAGATAAACAAACAAAGAAAATTAAGCACTAAAATGCACAAAAATACCTTTTATATGATTATAACAGCTAAAAAGTATCTAGAAAAAAATTACTTTCTCTATTCCGCTTTTATCTAACATACTAAAAAGTATTTAAAACTTAGAGCGCATTTTCATCTAAATTATTTTTGCGCAAATCACACCACATCCTGTAGTACAAATTGGCTCTTTAGTCTCTAAACTTTGATCCATGCCTAAAGATGGCATATTCTCTTTTGGACGACCCACAGGTCGTGCTGGAATTCCTGCTACAGTGGTATGTGGAGCCACCTCAGTTAATACCACTGAACCTGCACCAATTTTTGCTCCCTCTCCTATTTTAATATTTCCCAAAATTTTAGCGCCCGCACCTATCATGACACCATTTCCAACCTTTGGGTGTCTATCACCACTTTCTTTACCTGTACCACCTAAAGTTACTTCTTGTAAGATTGAAACATCATCTCCAACTACCGCAGTCTCTCCTATTACTAAACCTGTAGCATGGTCAATTAAAAGCCCTGAACCAATTTTGGCCGCAGGATGAATATCTACGGCAAAAAACTTAGAAATCACACTTTGTAAAAAGTAAGCTAAATCTTTTCTATCGTTTTGCCACAAAAAATGAGCTACTCGATAGGCTTGCAAAGCTTGGGTACCTTTTAAATATAAAAAAGGCACACTTAAAGAAGAGCTTGCCGGATCTCTTGAAATTACCGCTTTATAATCTTTTACCGCACAATCTAAGATGTGGGGATCTTGTCTGTATGCATCAATAAAAACTTGATAAAGTACTGAGCTTGGCATCACTTTAGTCTCAAGAATTTTGGCTAAAAAATTCCCCAAACCCTCAGCAAAAGAGGCTCTCTCTAAGATAGTCTCTTCTAAAAAAGCCTTAAGCATACTTTCACGTTTTAAAACAGCTAAAGCCTCTTGCTGAATTTGCTCCCACGCTAAAGCTACTTCATCTGAGACACGAACTACCATTTTTCTCTCTTACCCCCACTCTCATGCTTTAAAGACTCTAACTTTTCTTTAAGGTTTTTTGATGAGATCTCCTCTTCTTCCTCAACAGCCCATTGCTCTTCAAAAGATAAACTCTTATCTTGAGCTTTTACTTTAGCCTCTTGCTCAAGCTTTAATGCCTGTTGTTTTAATTTATTATCCCTCTGCCAACCACTTTCTTGAAGCGGACAATTTTCTTTTAAAGAAGGCTCCTCAGCTCCGTGTAAATCAGCTTTACCATAAAAACGAATATCTTGATAAGTAGCATCCTCATCAGGCTCCATATGGATCATAATATCAGCATCAGGATAGAGTTTCTCTAAAGCTCTTTCAGAGGCACTTGCAATATCGTGAGCGGCTTTTAAAGTAACATGTCCATCAATCACAATGTGGCATTGAATAAAACACTGTGGACCTGCCCTTCTCGTGCGCAAATCATGCAAGGATTTAATCCCTGGGATTTCCATTAAGCGTCTTATAATAGTTTCATGCTCAGATGCTGAAAAAGATCTATCAAGTAAAGTTTCAATCGCTGTTAAACCAATATGAATTGAACCTTTTAAAATATACACACCAAGCAAAGCAGCAAATAAGCCATCGGCCCATAAGTAACCTAGATTACTTAAAACTAAAGCTGCAATAACCCCTAAATTTAAAATGATATCTGATAGATAATGATACCTATCAGCCCCTACAGCCTCAGATTTGGTAAGCTTACAGACAAAGGCTTGATAACATACCAAAGCAATCGTCAGCACCATAGAAGCTATAGATACAGCAATAGCAATATTTACAATCTCCAAAGGCTCTGGATCTTTAAATTTAGCCAAACCATGGAAAATTAATAAAAAGGCAGAGCCTCCAATAAAGGCTGCTTGAGTTAAAGAGGCTAAAGCCTCAGCTTTAAAATGTCCAAAACGGTGATCTTTATCAGGTGGAGTTAAAGCATAACGTAGAGCTAATAAATTAACTAAAGAGGCTCCTAGATCTAAAACCGAATCGGTTAAAGAAGCCAAGATACTTGATGAGCCACTATATAACCAAACGCCAAATTTTAAGGCAATCAAAATTGTCGCAGTAGCTGTAGACGCAATACCTGCAGACAAAACTAAAGTACGATAACGACCATCAATTAGAGACTTTTCTTCTTGATGTAAATTTGTTGAGTCATTATCTTTTGTAAACTGACATGACGCTGACATACTCTGCCCCTAATTCCTAAAGTCACATAAAACAAAAAGTTTAGCTATTGTAGCAATATGTAAGCTTTACTAAAATTACACCCTAAAACTAGAGCATTTTATACGGGCTATGACGCAAAAAGAAAAGATTATTTAAAAAAAACTCTACTAAACACCTATAATGGAATAACAGCTTAATGAAAAGAAGGTTGCGGAACTGAAAAACATAAGGAGAAAAGCCTAAATAGCACTCCTCACTTTCAGTAATTGTAGGCTAATTGCTGTAAAGATTTTATCTTTACCAAAAAGAGGGCCCTAGTATGCTTTTAAATAAAATTCTGCGCTTTTTCTTCTACTATCCATTTCGTCTCACTACATCTTGTGAGCCCATTCCCTTTGAACCTGCAAAGCATATCAAGCTTGATTTAAACAAGCCGATCGCCTACATTACAGTCTCCTCCTCACTTGGAAATCTTTTAGCAATTGAAAGACTTACCAATGAATTAGGCTGGCCTTCACCTTTTTCACCTTTACAAATAGGCGGGGAAAAAGTAAGACGTACCGCTTGCCTTAGAACCCCCAATCTCTTTAGTAAAAAGGCTTATAAAAGAGATTTAAACGGTATTGTAGGCAAATGGTATGAATTATCACAAAAAGAAGGTAAAGATATTCAAATTGTGCCGATGACCGTTTTATGGTCAAGAAATCCAAGTTATGAAGGTCTTGCTTTAAAAGGCATTGATGAGGCTAACTCCTCGTGGAAAAAGTTTTTAACTTTAACTTTTGCAGGACATGATAATTGCACTATCATCTCTGATCCTTTTATGCTCGCACCTTTATATGTAAGATTAGATTTTAAAAAGCATCCTCAAGTCCTAAATCGTTTAGCATCTTTACATTTTCTAAAAAAAGCCCGCTCTGTAGTAGGACAGCCATTTCCAAATCGCAACTTACTTATTGAGGAGATGTTAACAAGACCTGGCACCTTAGCTGCCATGCAAGAGGAAATGGAAGCAACTGGCGTTACACAAGAGGAATTAACTAAAAGAGCGCGAAATATTTTACAAGTCATGGTAGCCGATACGCGCTATCCTTTGCTTAAATTCTTAAATACCATAATCTCTTTTATGTGGCGACGCTTCTATCATGGTCAAACCATTTTAGGAGCGGCTAAGGTACGTGAGTTAGTGCAAAGCGGACATGAGATCATCTATATCCCCTGCCACCGCTCACATATGGACTACATCCTCTTATCCTTTGTGATTTTCCACGAAGGTTTACCTATTCCGCAAATTGCCTCAGGAGATAACTTAAACTTTTTCCCGGTAGGTCCTTTTATTCGTCGCTGTGGTTCTTACTTTATTCGCCGCAAAATGAAAGGTGATAAATTCTATACCGCGCTTTTTAGAGAATATCTCTCCGTACTTTTTGAACGCGGTTATGCAACCGAATTCTTTATTGAAGGTGGTAGATCAAGAACGGGACGTACCTTACCGCCAAGAACAGGCATGGTCTCAATGACCGTGCAAGCTCAATTGCGCGGCATTGAAAGACCAATTGCCTTTATCCCAACTTATTTGGGCTATGAGCATGTTATGGAAGTTGGCTCCTACATGCGTGAGCTTTCAGGTGAGAAAAAAGAGAAAGAGTCTGCCTGGCAACTTTTGGGTATTTTCAAACGTATTCGCTATTACGGTCGTGGCTATGTCACCTTTGGTGAACCGGTAATTGTGCCAAGATTCTTATCAAATGCAGTTCCTACGTGGCGTAACGATATCGATCCTACAGGAAGAGCAAGACCTAAATGGCTTTATGAAACTGTTGAAAATATGGCCCATGAGATTATCGTAAAACTCAATGACTCAGCCACGGTAAATGGTATTAATCTTTGCGCACTAGCCATCATGAACGATGATGATCACACAATGTCTTTGCGCGTTTTAAGACGAGCTTTGCATTTATTTATTACCCTCTTAAAAGCCGATCCTGATCGTACAAAGTCCGTACCTCAAGGGGATATTAATACCTTAATTCGCCAAGCCTTAGAGCTTAATAAATTCCACACCTATGATGTAGGTGAGGATATGAAGTTTGTGCGCCCAAGCTATGGTCAAACCCTACAGCTTACTTATTTCCAAAATAATATCTTGCACCTTTTCGCTTTACCTGCGCTAATTGCTAATATCTTAATAAGGCACGGTCACATTCAAAGATCTGAAATTAGAGTTCATACGAGATCGTTATTCTACTTTTTACGCCATGAGCTCTATTCACCTGTGACAGAGGATAAACTTGATAATTTAATTGAAGTCTACATAGATACCTTCATCAAAGAAGGCTATATCGTACAAGATGATAATATTCTCTATATTTCAGGAGATGGCTATGCTGAGCTTTCCATTCTCTCGCGCACTATAAGATTAAGCCTTATTCGCTATCTTGTAGGAGCGGTAGCATTAAAACAAGCAAAAGCTGGCGTCGATACGGTAGAGATCTTAATTCAAAATTGCTTAGAGCTTGCTAAAAGATTGCCTGAAGATGTTACCTATAACTCACCTGAGTTTGCTGATCCTATTATGTTTAGGATCCTCTGTAACACCTTTATTCGCCACTCTTACTTCTTTGTTAAAGAAGATAAGACCATTGAGCCTAATATGCCTAAAGTGCAAAAACTTGTGATGGCTGCCGAGCCTTTACTTGCAGCACGCGATGTTAAGATCCTTTATGGACAAGATTTATCCACTAAAGCTCCAGAAAAGCCTAAGGAGGGCCCTAAACTTAAGATTGCACCAAATCCTTTTAGAGATTGATCATCTATACCTATTAAAGAATATAATGAGCTAAGCGTTACGCTTAGCTTTATCCTAAAACCTTAAATTGGTTTAATTTTTACTAGATTAGGATCGACGTATGCAATACATGCTGTTCACAAAGAAAAATGCTATTTTTAAGATGCTCTTAACTCTTATGGCAGGTTGTGCTCTTTGTTTTAGTGCTCAAACCTTAGCAGCCCCTGCTACTAGCGCAACTTATAATGAAGAAGGCCCGGCTAGTGCACAACAAGATTTAAACAGCATTATGTCAGCCCCTGAAATTGGTTATTATAATTTAAAACCTGATTTTACAACTAATTTGTTTTCAACCGGAGCAGGACGTCTGCACTACATCCGCATTAAAATGAGTTTGATGCTCTCTGATTCTCGCGATACAGATTTAATTAAGAGAAAAGAACCCTTAATTCGTGATGCAATTGTGACCATTTTAGGTGCTAAAGATTACACCTCTGTCTCCTCAGCCTCAGGTCGTGAAAGTTTAAGAATTGAGTGTCGCAATAAAATTTCTGAATTGCTTAAAGAAAAAGAAGGGCGTCAAGTAATTTATGATGTGCTCTTTACTAACTATGTCTATCAATAAATAGTTAGCACTTTTATTAAACTAAAAAATCCCACCTAAACTTTAAGGTGGGAATTTTTTCTTAAAACCTAAATCCGGTAACTAGTTATAGATTACCGGCTTAATTTCTACCCTCCCCTTCTATTATATCTCTGTTATACATAG
>CALXNU010000065.1 GCA_944389835.1 uncultured Succinivibrionaceae bacterium | reverse complement strand
ATGTGTCACATTATAACATTGAGTCCGCTTGACCCATCATCTAAAGATAATGGGATTGCGCGGACATTTATTTCAACTGAAATCTTGGTTTTGGGCACGCCAGGAAGAAGACCTTCCATGATGGAAAGCTTATTGTAGCAAAGCACAAAAAATGCTTATGCTTTAAGGTTAAAAAATAGGTCTTCTATCTAAGATGTTGCACCCTCTTCGGAGGGTGTTTTTGTATCTCCTTGATTGAAAATATTTTTGATTTTATTGCAAAATAATTTGACAATTTAATCAAATTTTAGTATTATAACAATCAAGGAGGTGATGTTATGAAACCTTCTAAAAAGAAGCGCAAGCAATCCCGCAAGCGCAAGTGGTCGAGGATGGAACTGATAACTTTAGGTCTGCTAATAACTGAGGTCATCAGCCAAATCCTCAACCTAATCAAATAAACGATTAGCCCTCGAAAGGGGGCTATTAGATTATAAGGCAAAAATATGGATAAGGGAATAAATTCAAAACGTCTTGAGATCATGCTGTGGATCTTGTTGGGTTTAAATGTATTGGACATTGTTTTAAAACTCATTGGCCTATATAACTAAGGAGGGCGTATGACTGAGGAAGTTGAAAACAGAGGCGGCAAGCGTCCAGGGGCTGGGAGGAAGAAAGGCTCATTTATTGGAGATGCCCCCAAAACTGGCAGAATTGTCATAGCCTGCACTAAAGACGAGGAAACACTAATTAAGGAGAAAGCAAAGTCTGCTGGCGTTAGCGTTAGCCGCTTTATTGTTGATAGTATTTTGGGTTCTTAATTTGAAAGGTTAATCCCCATGCTCGCACATGGGGTTTAATTACTCATAATCAAATTCCTCTCCTAATAAAGCGCCATCAAGGCGCTTTCAAATTACTTTAAATGCGGGGTTCGATTTTTATGAATTACTCATGTATCTTGATGAATAAAAATTTATACTATGCTCAAAACATATGGCATCTGGAGGCTTTTAATGTCTAATAACGATTATATGAAGACCAATCTCAATGGTAGATTAAAGAAAATTGAGCTTAAACAGAAAGATTGCCTCTTACCTATTTTTGAGGGTGTTATTAACTCAATTCAAAGCATAGAAGAAAGAGCCTCTACAGATAAAAACTTTAAAATTACAGATGGCAAGATTTCGATAGTCGTTAAGTATGATGAAACGCAGCTTATCAATAGAGACAAGGTTATTACAGGCTTTGAAATTTACGATAATGGCTGTGGCTTTAATACCGCTAATTTTGAATCATTTAAAACCTTTGATAGTGACTATAAAGAGTCTAAAGGCTGTAAAGGAGTAGGACGCCTGCAATGGCTAAAGGCTTTTGAATACGCCAAGATTGACAGCCAATTTTTAGAAAACGGCTCGCTAAATCATATTAGCTTTACCTTCTCCAGAGGCGGGATCTCTGTCAGTGACAAAACCAACTACCCTTTGGGGTCTGCTGAAAATAGTTTTAATACGCTCGTTGAATTAACGGAGATCTTAGATAATTATAATCAATTCATTCAAAATCAGGCACCAGATCTGGCTGATAGGCTTCTAAATCACATTATTTGGTGCTTTTTACGCAAAGAAGAACATCCAAAAATTGAAGTTATAACTCATGATGCAAGTGTGAATTTAGACGAGCTTTACAATAAGATAAATCCAAATGATATTAAACATGAAGATTTTGAAATAAAAGACCAAAGTTTTACCATCTATCATGTAAAGGATAGAAGTACCGCCAATAAGGCAACCTTGTCTACAACTGCACACGGCCGTGTAGTAACCGAAAAAGATATAAAAATTCAACAGACATTAGGTATATCGATACCTCTTAGTGATGACTCAGGCAGTTTTTCTTATAAAGCCTTTGTTGCCTCAGAATTTCTTGATGGGATTGTTAATTCAGAGAGGACTAGTTTTAATTTTGCCGCCAATAGCGATGTTGTCGATTTATTCTCTCAAAGCATAAAAAGTACAGAATTTAATAATGCGGTAATAGAACAAATAAAGAAATTTTTAACAGATCTTATCGTTAAAGAAGAAAAGATTAAATTTAACAAGATTTGTGAATTTATGGCTGATAGGCCTTATTACAAGTTTTTATTAAATGAGGAGTTGTTTGATCGAAAGGAATTGCTTAACTTCACTTTGGATAAAGATAAAACAAAGAACTACATTAATATTGAAGCTAACCTCCACAGAGTAAAAACCAAAGCCGAGGAAAATCTAATCTCCCAAGGCAAAACACTAATGGTGAAGACATTCAATACCCCAGAAGAGCAGCAGGAATACACAGAAGAACTAAATAAATATTTAGCCCAAGCTGAAAATCTCAACTCTGCAGATTTGATCAAATATGTTATTCAAAGAAGGCTGATTATTGATCTTCTAACAAAGGCTATCGGATTACAGGAGAATAACAAGTCTGTAAAAGAGAGCATGATCCATAATTTAATTTTCCCGATGAAAAGCACTCTTGAAAAAGCTTTACCAAGTGAAAATAACTTATGGCTACTTGATGAAAGATTATCCTTTAGCTCCTACTTGGCGTCAGATCTGTCTTTTAACCAAATGGAGATCACCGATAGCACAAGCAAAGATCGTCCTGATATTCTAAGCTGCTACGACAGGCCATTACTGTTGTCTGAACCTAATAGACGCGGTTTTGCTTCCTTCACTATAGTAGAGTTCAAGAGACCTTTAAGAGAGGATGTCTCAAGTACATATTCTAATGATCCTTTTGCCCAGGTATTCAAATATATTAAGGAGCTTAGAGATAATAAGGCAAAGTTACCAAATGGCAGGACAATCAATGCCAATGACTGTCCAATATTCTGCTACATAATCGCTGATTTTACTGATGATTTTAAGGAGTCATGCTCAATTCATAACCTTACTATTACAGCTGATGGTACTGGATATTTTGGCTATAACAATTCTAAAAATGCTTATTTTACAGTTCTCTCTTATGATGGCTTAATTAACGGAGCGCAGGAGAGAAATCAAACCTTCTTTGAAAAGCTAGGAGTTCCTTTGAGGTCTGCTATTTAATTCTGTTTATTGATAAAGCCTAAGAAATAATTCTTAATGATATCGTCAGGAATGGCCTTATAGAGATCTTTACCTCCGTTTGTTGCTATATCCCAAGGCGATCCTTGCTTATGTGTCCATCTAACAAGAGCTCCTGCTGTATATTTTCCAAAGAGGTCAATAGTTGCAACTATTGCTCTTAAGACACGCGGATCTACAGTTTTAGCAACGTTCTCTTTATGCTCTAGCATTGCTTGGATAAAACCATCCAAATGCCTTTTTTTCTGTTTATATACTCTTGGGAATACTGGCCCGTGTCCCCAAGCTTTAGGCTGCTCTTTGGTTAGACGCGCATCACAATCTGCTAACACTGCTCCATAGCAGCAAAATAGAATTTTTTGGATTTTAGTCAGATTAACAAAATAATTTCTGACAGCGCAAACCTTAACAATATAGGCGGCTACGTCTACACTGTCTAATTCCAGATCTTCCATAGTCACCACCTTTAAAAACTCACAAAAAATTACATAAAAAGTTCTTTATAAACTAAAGGGATTGTATGATTTAGAGATTAAGGGCATCCTCTACTATTCTAAGCCCTTAATATTGGAAATAAAGTAAGTCTGATCATCGCCAGTGGTTTTTATTTTAGCCTCAACCTCTGCAACGCAGTTTTGATGAAAAGCCTTTGTGTACAGATTAGACTCTAGCTCAAAGCGTGGGTCTGTGATGTTGCCTTTTATTCTAGGTGCACTATCAATATCATCTAAACCATCGGGAATATCACTTTCAAGAACAAACGTGCATTTTTTGCTTAGCTTGTCTATGGAAACGAATAAAACATTTACAGTTAAGCTTTCAGAAATCTCTGTTTTAGTATGCTGTTTGTTGAAGACTTTCTTAATTTCTTTATCAGCACCGGCAACAAGCTTAGGGTTTTCTTCTTGTTCTATTGCATAAATATTAATTTGTTTGCATGACTTACCGATTGGTTGCAGAGCAATTTTGCCTGGCTTTTGAAGAGCTTCGAGCAATGTGGCTAACATGTTTTCGCGCTCCTCTTTTGCAAGTTCGGCCATCTTCAAGTCTCTTTCATCTCTTTTCTCTATATACTCTAAGACCCTTTCCATATCGGCTGACTCCCGTTTGCTAAAGACAAAACCAATCAGAGTGCTAACTGTCTCTTTAAAGGTGTTAAGAGTCTCTGCTATTGGCTGTAATGATACAGCAGTTGTGGCCACTGAAGATATGATAGCAATAATATCAATTGAGCCTTTCTTTATTTCGGCCTCTGTGGAAATAACCACCTGCCAATTATCAGGCTTTTCCTCTATTTGTGATACCAAGGCATAGTTTGCCACAATCCCTAGCACATTTGCATAGCCTGATAAAGACTTGGCAAAGTCATCTAATTTCATTCGATGCTTGGCTAATGCTAAATCTTCATATCTTATTGATAAGTTCCATTAAGTCTTGCCTACTTCAACTCCTCACTTTCACAATTATATATCAGATGATTATCTCAAAAGCTCTTTATAAACTAAAGGGATTGCCTGATGCAGGAGCTCTAAGCTTAAAGGCGCTACCCAAAGGTTACGCCCCGTTAAAATCCTTCGCCAAAGTTGGAAAGGGTTGTGAACATCCGTAACACCGCTCCTACCTCACAGAGCTTTTAATCACGAACCGCAGAGCTGCTGGCGTTAGCGTTAGCCGCTTTATTGTTGATAGTATTTTGGGTTCTTAATTTGAAAGATTAATCCCCATGCTCGCACATGGGGTTTATTATCATTTCTTTAAAATCTCAATAATTTTAATAAGTTTATCTAACACTCCAGCTACATCTTCTTGTTCAGATGATACGGCTTTAATCTCTTTTGCTAAAGCGGTGTAGGATGTTTCTATTTGGGCACTCTCATTTTTACTGTCTTTAAAGGTAGTTCTAATTAACGCTATAGAAAGAGAAACTACTACAGCTATCATAGAGAAAATACCCAAGCCATAAGTCCACAAAAGCACAGGCTCGGAACTTATTAAAAAACTATCTAAAATTTTAGTAAGAAAAACAGAGCTAGACTTGTATATAAAGCATAAAAATACAAAAATGACGCCCCAAGCCCCCAAAAAAGAAAGGAGCTTTAATCGTAAAGAGATCCTTTTTTCCTTTAAACGTTCAACCTTAAGCGCATAATCTACACTGTCTATAATATCTTCTCCGACATAAGAGCTAGGTTTTTCTTTTTGAATATCTAATTTTTTATTTAGCTCAGGTTTATAAAAATTTGACATGTAGACCCCAACTATCCTATTTATTAATCAAGTTAGAAAAATAGCTTTTAATTAAATTATCTGGGATCGGGCCATAAAGATCCTTTCCGCCATGTGTGCTTTCATACCAAGGAGATCCTTCCTCATGAGTCCAATTTACTAAAGCCCCAGCTGAATACTGACCAAATAGATCTATTGTTTCATCAATGGCTGTTTTTACCTCAGGATTTATTAAATCTTTAATATTTTCCTGACGTACCATCATGCCTTGAATAAAACCATCTGGGCATTTTTTCTTCATGTTATAAACTCTTGGGAACACTGGCCCATGATCCCATGCTTTAGGTTGTTCTTTGGTTAGCCTAATATCACAATAAGCTAAAACTGCCCCATAGCAGCAAAATAGAATTTTTTGAACCTTAGTTATATTGACAAAATAATTCTTATTAGCGCATTGCTTAACAATGTAGGCGGCTACGTCTACACTGTCTAATTCCAGATCTTCCATAGTCACCACCTTTAAAAACTCACAAAAAATTACATATGTCAAGTCTATTTATAATTCTATTTTACATCAAACCCAGCACAACAGAGAAGGATAATTTACCGCGCCAGGCCCTGTAGAGATCCTGGCGCTTTTTCGTACTGAGCCCCGTAGAGCTACCAGCGCTATCACTGCAGTGACGCTCCCACAAGCTAAAGCTTGCAGGTTTTCTGCAAGAGTTCATATAAAAGCAAGCGTCCGCGCAAAGCAGAGCTCATGGCTTCAAATTGAAATTAAGGCGCTTTTAAAACTGGAAATGCTAATTCGAGGCCCTCTTTCATAGATTGCTCGACAAAATCGCACCACTGCTGCATGACCACACGGCGCTCTTCAATATAATCATAATTTTGATATGTCAATTCGACATCATTGCCTGTTCTGTGAGCTAAACAGGTTTCTCTGACCTCGCGCCTGACATTTTGTTGTGCAAACCAAGTGGAGCCTATGCTTCTTATTCCATGGGGGCTTAACACATTTCTAAAACCAATTTTAGCGAAACACCACAGCAAAATAGTTTTGCAGCATGGGCGGTCTCTGGCTCCTCTTAAGATTTGAGCCGGGAAAACATAAGTTGAGAGTTTTGGTAATATTTTTAGGATATCTTCCATTTGTTGTGTAATCGGCACCCGATGAATACGTTTCATTTTCATTTGTTCAGCAGGCACTATAATCATGCGATTTTCCCAGTCAATCCATGACCACTGTAAATTGACAACTTCATTTTGGCGTAAAAGCGTATAAAACACAAACATCAGCAGATAAAAATTAAAATTCATTGTAAACCGCTCGAACCAAGCCTTAAAAAACATGGGTAACTGACTAGGATCAATTGTTGGAAAATGTTTAACCTTTGCCGCAGGCCAATTGTCTGTTATTTTGGTGAGATCATATTGAAAACGGACTCTGCCGGTATTAGTGCACCAAGTTACAATTTGGCGCAATTCACCGCACAGTGCTTTTACAGTCTGAAGACGCCCTGATTGCACGATTTTATCCCATTCTGTGATTACCTCCATGGGGGTTATCTCATCAAATTTGCGGTGGCCAAATGGGATTAGTAAATGCAAATTTAGGCGGCAACGGATATTGCGCATCGAGGATGCTAAAACTTCCTGGCTATGTTTTTCGAGCCATGCATTAACGGCCTCAGCTACAGTGCAGCTTTGGTTTGTAATTTGATTTAATCCCTGAGTTTTTACAGTTTGGGATAATTTGCGTGCCTCAGCTAAACTTAGCTCAGGGTAAGAGCCAATGCACTCCTGAATCAATTTGCCGTTTGCTCTAAAACGGACATACCATTTATCAGCATTTTTTAGATGACGGAGCTCAAGGCCGTTTCCATCGCTTAAACGATTTTTAGGGTTCAAGCCCTTAATGAGGTTTTGAATTTGAATGTATGTAATCATGTTTTTATCTCTCTTGCACAGGTTAAAGTCCTGTACTATCAGTTAGTTTAACAAAAAAAACATTTTCATACACAGCTCAACGCTACAAAACTTAAAAAGTAGGTTTGGATGTGTATAGGCGTGTATGTGGCTCGAATAGCCACATTTTTTAGATCTAAAAAAGCATTAAATAAATTTTAAAAATCTAAAAAAACGCCTTAATTTTTGTGTATTTAACTAATTTTTGGGCATTAAAAATAGATATAATAATTAAACGCAACCTGCTATAAAATTGATTATAGACTTTACCGCAATTTTTTTTTAAACGTTTTAATTTTAAAATCGATCTTAAGTTTTTCTAAAATAATAAATAAATTTTGCATAAAAAAAGCCCTAAATTTTAGGGCCTTAATTTTGTTGTGGTATAGATTATTTGCTTTTTAGCACTTTAAAACAGGTAAGCGCCACTCCCAAAACTAAAAGTGCTTGCACTAAATAGGTATGAGGGAGCGTGATCTGATGGGCAATAAAACCAATTAAAGCAGGACCCATTAAAGATCCGGTAATGCCAATGGCATTAACCACTGACACTGACACGTGAACTGGAACTTCTTTAATTGAGGCAGCAGCTGAAACTAATTGTGGCACAATGTTAGAGGCTCCAACACCGATTAAGAAAAAGCCTGCAAAAGCTACTAAATAATGATCACACATCACCGCTAAGAGATAACCTGCAATGACAATTAAAGCGCCACTTACTAAGACGGCTTTTCTGCCAAAGGTTCTGACAATTCTATCGCCTGAAAGTCTGAAGATGGTCATGGCAATGGAGAAGGCGGCAAAGCCATAGCCTGCATGGGCCAATTCCACCCCACGAAATTCATTTAAGAACACGCCTGACCAATCCATAATCGAGCCTTCAGTCATAAACATGATGTAGCAAAGCACACCAAAGGTTAAAACTAAGGGGTGAAAGAAGGTCTTACCTTTAGAGCTCTTTTCTTTTTTCTCTTGTTGAGGCTCACTTTCATCTTTACCATATAGGCCTTTAAAGCCAAAGATGCCAAGTAACATTAAAACTGCCATCACCACTATTGCTGAAGGCAATAAAGGCAAACCTATAGTAAGTAAAGCAGTAAAACCCAAAGAGCCGCAAAAGCCACCCACACTATATAAACCATGCATACCCGACATAATAGGCGTAGTAAGCTCTAATTCTAATTTGGCGGCATTAATATTTGAGACCACATCTAAAGTTACCGAAAAGCAGCCCATGATAAAGAGCACTAAGGCTAAAAGATAGACATTTTGCACCACCGCTATAATGCACAAGCAAAGGGCAATACCAAAGGCTGAAATAATGCAAGGTAACTTACAGCCCAAACGCCAAGATAAAAATGAGCACAAAGGCATAAAGGAGAAAGAGCCTGCGCCTACACATAAGAGTAGCAAACCTAAAGTATGTTCATCTAATAAAAAACGCTCTTTGACATAAGGGATCATCGGAGCCCAAGCTGCAATGCCCATACCTGCGGCAAAAAATGAAGCGCGATTTGAAAGTAAAGCTAACTTAAACTTTTTAGATAACATAAACTTTTAACCTAACTTGAGTTAGAGCAAATTTAAGATTGAGTAATTTTAGTCAAAAAATAAAAAGAGGCAATTCTTTTTGAAAGATATATTTTACCAACAATCAATAATTTGACTATACAAAAACTGTTTGTATTATCCATGAATTGTTCTAGATTATCTTTAAATCGCCATTATCTTAAGATCTTAGGCAAACTTTAAGTTTTAAGTGTACAATATTTTACATATTCTAAATTTAAGATCCCCTTTGTATAAGGCTATAGCCTAAAATAGCTTCAATCTAAATTTAAGGAGAATTATTTTGAAAGAGCAAATTAAATTTATCTTTTTTGATGTCGATGGCACCTTAATTGACATGCAAAAAAAGGAAGCCTCACCTAAGATCCTCGACACTTTATATCGCCTAAAAGAGAGAGAGAGAGAGAGAGGCATTATTTTATGTCTTGCCACAGGCCGTGGCCCCTTTGCCCTACCTAAAATCAATGGCTTTAGCTTTGATGCCTTTTTAACCTTTAATAGCTCTTTATGCTATGACCAAAACGGGATCATCTATCAAAATCCTTTGACCTACGATGATGTTCACACCTTTATTGATAATGCTCATGCTCTAGGTAAGCCTTTATCAGTGGCAACTTCAGAAAAAACTTACGCCAATGGCACAGAGCCTAATTTAGATAAGTATTTTGCTTTTGGCAAAATGAAGGTCAATATCTCAGATAAATTCAATGAGATAGTAGAAAATGAGGAAATCTATCAGATCTTAATTGCAGCAGAGAAAAAAGATTATGCCGCACTTTTAAAAAATACTACAAGTACCAAAATTACCGCCTGGTGGGATAAAGCAGTCGATGTGATCCCCGCCTCTGGGGGTAAGGGGATTGGAATTTTGAAGATCTTAGAGCACTATCATTTAACTCCCGCTCAAGCTGCTGCCTTTGGCGATGGCAATAATGATTTGCCGATGCTTGAGGAAGTCGAGCACTCAGTTGCTATGGGTAATGCCTCAGAGGATTTAAAACAAATTGCCAAATATGTCTGCAAAAGTGTAAGTGACGATGGGATTTACTATTTTTGTAAGGAACAAGGCTTGATTTAAAAGTGCTTTTTAAAACAAAGCCCCCATCAAGGGGACTTTGTTATCGGAGGTTATTGTATTTTTTAAAGTCTAAACCGGCATTGGTGCTACCTTATTTTCATCATTTTCCTCAGTTTTTGAGTTATTTACGGTAGTACCTGGAACAGATACGGCAGGCTCATCAATAACACCTAATCCTGAAGGGGCAACAGGAGCGGCATGAGCTAACTTATCTAATTCCTTTCTATTAAGTAAAGACTCATTTAAGGTGAAGAAATCAAGATCCTTCATCAAGGTCTCAATTAAATCAGCTGCGGTTTGCGCAATGGCAGCAGCGTTCTCTGACACATCCACAGATTGCTGAGCCATTTCAGTAATACCTTGCATATTAGTTGAAATCTCAGAGGTTGCTGTGGTTTGCTCTTCAGCGGCAGTGGCAATTTGAATGATCTGTGCATTAACATTATTGACCTTTTCCATAATGTTATTTAAGGTCTCTTCAAGCTCACCTGCCTTAGAGGCCATCTCATCCATTTGCTCAACGGAAGCCTTCATGGACTCTGTAGCCTCGCGGCTGTCATCCTGCACCGTCTTAACCATAGCGGTAATTTCTTGGGTTGATTGTGAGGTGCGAGATGCAAGGGCACGAACTTCATCTGCAACCACCGCAAAGCCTCGTCCTGCCTCACCTGCACGAGCCGCCTCAATAGCAGCATTTAAAGCAAGTAAGTTAGTTTGAGCGGCAATCTCATCAATGGTTCCCACAATTGAGCCAATCTTTTGTGACTGATCTGCCAAACGTAAGACCTTTTCAGCATCTTCTTGAGTTTGCAAGCTCTGCTCTTTAATTCTGGCCACAGTGTTTCTTACTTTCTCTACACCATTTGAAGTCTCTTGGCGGGTAAGCTCTGAGGTATCTTGAGCAGTATGGCAGTTGCGTGCAATATCGGTGGTGGTAGAGACCATCTCATCAGAGGCGGCAGCTACGGTAATGGAGCGATTTTCTGCAACATGGGCACCATCTGAAATGGACTTTGAAGCAGTATTTAATTCATGTGAATACTCATCTAAAGCATTTGAAACGGCAATCACACGAGCCATGGTGGTATTTAAGGTTGAGGCGATCTCCCAGAAGGCACGATAAATATGTCCAATTTCATCATGTGGCACTTTGTTTCGGTCAATATCTAAATTAAAGTTACCTTCCTTTAATCTGTCGGCAATCTCAGATAAGCGATTGACATGTCCTACGATGAAGTTTGAAAGGAAAACTGCCATGGCTAAAGCCATAATCACACCAATTGCAGTTACCACTAAGGTGGTAATTAAAGCTGGTGTCATCTCAAGTAAGGCAATCTCGTGACTTATAAGCTCGTTATTTTCAACAATTAGTTTTGAGAATGAAGCGTTAGCGGCGGCAGAGTGCGGGAGGATTTGTCTTAAAAAGACCTTATCGGCTGCCTCATAGTCACCTGCCTCTAAAAGTGGGAAGAAATTAGTTTTCTTAAGGCTTTCTACTAAACGTACTAAATGTCCGCGGGTTGCCTGTACTTCTTCTGCAAAGTTTTGTGGAACAATATTTGAAGCCTCTGCAACACCTGCTTGTAACTCATCAACATGGGCTCTGCCTTGTGAGACTAATTGCGGGGTTGGCTCGACTTGTAAATCATGAAGCCATTTATGAACTGCATTATATTGCGCAAAAACTTTTAAAGTTCTTGACATCTCGACATCAGCAGCCTGTTTTAACTGTCTTTCCACCAAAATCGAGGTGTACATACTATAGGCGGCTACGGCTGACACTATCAAAGATAGAATGATAACGAATCCAAAACCTCCAAAAAGCTTTTTACGCATTCCGAGATTTCTGAAAAAGTTCATAAAAGACCCCTTTCTTTTTTTTATTCTGAACCTTGACGACAACTTAAAGTCACGTCTTTTTGTAATGTGCAAAGCTTACGCTTTACGTACTTCCTTATGTAACGTTTAAGGCTTATTTAAGTTAACGGCCTTAAATCTTAAATCTTAATTTGACGTAAGTGGCATTTTGCGAAAAATGGCACTCACTACGCCGACTAATCGATAGTGCATAAACTGACTTGGGTCTTTGCATTCTTTAATTTGATTGCGCCGCATTAAAAGGAAATCACTATCCTTTATTACCACAATCAAAGAGTTTCGACTTGGCATTAGATCACGACGTAGCACTACAAAGTCACCTTTAAAAATGCCCTCGTCACAAAAAGCGTTCGTTCCCACTCTAAAGACAAATGTTGCAGGTCTATCTAAACTTAGAAAATGATTTAAATTTAAACCATCTTCACTCTTACCTACGCCACCTGCTTTTAATAAAGAAAGCTCCATAAGCAAATCTATAAACACACTACTTATATATACTTTACTCTAATTTAGTTTGCTAAATAAAGTAAAGAATTAATACTTTCTTTAAAAATGTAAGCTAGTTTGCATTTTTTAAAATACAAAAACGCAAAATTACATTTTCTACAAGCCAAAACCTAAAAATATTGCT
Organism: uncultured Succinivibrionaceae bacterium; assembly: GCA_944389835.1. Lineage (GTDB taxonomy): Bacteria > Pseudomonadota > Gammaproteobacteria > Enterobacterales > Succinivibrionaceae > Avisuccinivibrio_A. The sequence continues at coordinate 1,095 of CALXNU010000065.1, read as the reverse complement.
TTAAAAGCAAGCGCTTATGATTATAACACTTTCTTTCACAAAAAAAATCGGTTAATTAAAGACTTATTTAAAGTTTTACACCAAGAAAGTCTTAAAGCCTTACCTTTTTTAGGTAACCGACCTCAATATTTAAAGCCCAAAAGAGCGCTTTAAACGACTTAAAACTGCGCATCTGCAAAAATTTAAACTCTCAAAAAGCATTATTTTGTATGTATTTTATTAAATTTTAAACTTTTTTCGGTAAAGAAATCCCCAATTTTCCTAAAAAAATGCTAACTTCATCAAAATTTCTTGAAAAAACACCCCTTTGTCTAAAAAACTCCCGGCAAAACTATTTCAATCCGCTATAATAAAAGCTAAGGATTTTGAAGAAATTGTTCTAAGATCCTCAGGATTATTAGTATTATCCAGATAAGTATAAGAGAGATTTTCATGGCATTAACTCGCGCAGAAATTGCTGATAGGCTGATTGAAAAATATGGTTTTCCAAAGACTAAGGCTTTAAAGTTTGTTGAAGACTTCTTTGAAACCATTGCCACCTCCTTAGAGCTTGGCGATGCAGTTAAGCTTACCGGTTTTGGTAACTTTGAACTTAAGATGAAAGACGCCCGTCCTGGTCGCAATCCAAAAACTGGCGAGGAAGTAACCATTACTCCACGTCGTGTAACTACTTTTAAATCAGGTCAAAAACTTAAAGATCGTCTTTTAAAAGGCACTATGGACGTCTAAAAAAAGTAAATTCCCTATGCGCGTCATAGGGAAAACTTTGATCTTCCTTATTTCCCCTCTTGTGATCACCTGTCAACTAACACCCGCCTATAGAGGTGGGAGCTTGTATAGGATCTCTTAAGCAACTTCTCGGATCATCTTAGTAATGCCCAACACGAAGGCTTTCCGCATTATGTTTAAGTTGCCATTGATCATAATTATTCTGCATTTTGATCCATGTTTTAGCAGAGATATGAGGGATAGCTCTAGTAAGCAGAACAGCAACCTGTATTGTGACAGGCTCTTCTTCGTTCATCAATCCACGGCAAGGAGACTCCCTCCTCTTTAGGAGGGGGAGGAATTGCCGTCCTCCCTTTTTCTAATTTC